>JBDSFG010000176.1:0-9015 GCA_039919615.1 Ginsengibacter sp.
TTTAGGGCAGTATTTTAAAAATAATTATAATAAATCCATGCAGAATTTACCGGCGGTAACCACGCCGGTACAAATTTTAAGATTAGAAGTTTGGGTAACAAATAAAAACGGTACTACTACTGAAGCAAGGGATATCGTAGGCTTAATGGATCTTGGAGAGCAGGTTCCTTTTCATCCATTTCCGGTTGCCGGAAATTTGCCGGCTAATACTACTAATTCAGAATATCGTGATATAATTAGTAACCCCTTTGCCCGTGACCCTGCGTTGATCACAAATCAATTAATTAATATGGGGCTAAGCCCTGTGCAGGATTTTGAAAAAACCTTTGCCAGGAAACTGGATTCTTCTCAATATATATTCAATAGTAAAATTGGTTTTATTTCACTTAATCAGCCATTGCAATCGGATGAGGTTTTAGGAGTGGCCTATCAATATACTTATAATGGAAGAGTATACCAGGTAGGCGAGTTTTCACAGGATCTTCCGCCGGATACAAGCTCGGGGGTACAAAAAGTGTTATTTCTAAAATTACTTAAAGCAACCTCACAACGCACAAACTTACCAATATGGCAATTGATGATGAAAAACGTTTATAGCGTGGGCTTCGGAACGCTGGAAAGACAGGATTTTAAATTAGATGTTTTATTTCAGGAGCCAGGTTTGGGAACAAAAAGATATGTTCCATTTGGCAATACAAACCAGGGTACTCCTATACTTACTTTAATTAATTTAGACAGGTTAAATAATCAAAATGATCCGCAGCCGGATGGGGTTTTTGATTATGTGGAAGGCTACACCGTAATACCACAATACAGCAGGGTAATTTTTCCGGTGCTCGAGCCTTTTGGCCGGGATCTTGCAGCCCGGGTTTACACCCCGGGGCCGCCGGCGCTTGTTACGGATACATTATTTTATTTTTTGTATGATTCTATTAAGGCAGTAGCCCAGCAATATCCAAACTTAAACCGCTTTCTTTTAAGGGGTTCTGCAAAAACCTCGGCCTCTTCCGATATAAGTATTGGCTATAATATACCGCCGGGCTCAGTTACCGTAAGTGCTGGTGGCCAGCAACTGAGAGAGAATATTGATTATACAATAAATTATGATCTTGGAACAATCAAAGTAATTAACCAGGCTATCACTAATGCAGGCGTACCCGTTCAGGTAAATTATGAGAACAATGCCTCCTTTGGTTTGCAGCAAAGAAATTATATGGCACTGCGGTTTGATTACCTTGCTAAAAATACCATAAAAGAACAATTATCTGTTGGTGGCACAATGGTTAGACTAGGCGAAAGGCCATTTTTTACAAAAGTAGATTATGGTGAAGATCCAATTCGCAATACAATGTATGGACTGGATTTAAATTACAGAAGGGATGTTCCGCGTTTAACTAAAATATTAAATAAACTTCCCTTCTACCAGAGCACTGCTCCCTCAAATGTTAATGCTTATGTGGAGGGCGCTTATTTGCAACCCGGCCATGCTCCGCAGATAGGCAAAGGCAATAAGGGAATTATATATATTGATGATTTTGAAGGAAGCAAAAGCGATATTGACCTCCGTTTTCCCCCTATAAGCTGGGCATTGGCTTCAACTCCTTTCCGGGCAACCGATGGAAACAATACAATCCTTTTTCCCGAAGCATCGTTAACGAACGATATCGTTTATGGGGAAAACAGGGCAAAACTTGCGTGGTACCAGATAGAGCCAATATTACAGGATGTGAGAAATTTGAATAATCCCCTGAAAGGAAATAAAGCTGAACTTTCTGACCCTCGGGTAAGATCTGTTTCTCAAACAGAGATATTTCCACAACGGACTACGGATTTTGGGCAAAACCAATTAGTCACGTTTGACCTGGCATACTATCCCACTGAAAGAGGGCCTTACAATTATGACGCTACCAATATTGAAACGAATGGCAAACTGAAAGATCCGGCTAAGCGATGGGGTGGCTTAATGCGCAATATTGATCAGAGCGATTTTGAAACAGCCAATGTTGAATATATTGAATGCTGGATACAGGATCCTTTTATTTTAAATCCTGCCAGTACCGGTGGTAAACTTTATATTAATCTTGGCAATATTTCCGAAGATATTTTAAAAGATTCAAGAAGGTTCTATGAAAACGGGTTGCCTACGCCAAATGCTCCCTCGCAGGTAGATGCCTCTTCCGTTTGGGGGAAGGTGCCCAAAAATCCAATCCAGGTAACCAATGCTTTTAGTAATGATCCAAACGACAGGCCATTGCAGGATGTGGGTTTTGATGGGTTAAACGACACCGCTGAAGTAACCAGGAGAAAAAGTGATTACCTCGATGTTTTGCAAAATAATTTCGGAGCCGGGTCAAAAGCATACCAGGATGCCTTACGTGATCCCTCATCTGATAATTATCATTATTACCGTGGAGACGATCTGGATGCACAAGGCGCCGGTATTCTGGGCAGGTATAAAAATTTTAATAATCCCCAGGGCAATTCCCCGGTAGCAACAACTAATTCAGAGTTCACATCCGCAGCTACCCTGTATCCCGACCAGGAAGATCTTAACAGGGACAATACCCTAAATGAAACAGAAGAATATTTTCAATATATCGTTGATCTTAAGCCAAGAACAACTGCTGAAATGCAAATTGGCCAAAACTATATTGTAGATAAAAAAGATACTGTTCAGGTAACACTGGCGGATGGAACAAGACGCCGGGAAACTTGGTACCAGTTGCGGATCCCCATCAGTTCAGGAACAAGGGTAGGTAACATTCCAGATTTTAAATCTATACGTTTTATAAGAATGTTTCTAACAGGTTTTAACGACAGCGTAGTGGTAAGGTTTGGTAAATTAGACCTTGTAAGAAATATCTGGAGAAAGTTCAATTATAAAATTGATTCAACCGGAATACCTACACGTGCTCTTTCAGATTTAAATGTAGGTGCAGTTAACATTGAAGAAAACGATAAAAAAGTTCCTCTTCCTTATCGTACCCCACGTGAAATTGAAAGAGTGCAAACACTGAGTAATAATGGTGTAAATCTTTTACAAAATGAACAATCTTTGTCCATAAAGTTTTGTGATTTACCGCAAAAGGGAGCACAGGGAGTTTTTCAAACTTTTGCTAACAGAGACTTGCGCCAGTTTGGCAAACTTCAAATGTATATACATGCAGAAAAAGCACCGGATTCTTATTTAAACAATAATGATCTTACAGCAGTAGTAAGAATTGGAAGCGATTTTATAAACAACTATTATGAAGTAAGAATTCCTTTAAAGTTAACGCCTTTGGATGCCTCCAGGAGGCTGTCTAATAAAGATGATTATAACGACACTTTGTGGATACAGGCAAATAGCCTGAATGTTGATTTAAGTGTGCTTACAAAAATTAAAACGGCAAGAAATTTATCCAATGTTCCCCTCAATATAATTTACCGGCAATTGCAGGAGAGTGGGCAGACGTACGCAATAATGGGTAATCCAAATCTTGGGGAAATAAAAGGAATTTTATTAGGGGTTGAAAATACAAATTTGCCCACAGCTTGTGGTGAGCTTTGGTTTAATGAACTTAGATTATCTTCTTTAAATGAAAATGGTGGATGGGCTGCATTAGGCAGAATTGATGCTAATCTTGCAGATCTTGGTACCATATCAATATCGGCAAACACGCACTCCAATGGATTTGGAACATTGGAACAAAACGTTACCGAAAGGTATAAGGAAGAATATGTACAATTTGATGCTGCCGCAACTCTTGAACTTGGAAAATTATTGCCAAAAAAGGCAGCCATCTCAATTCCGCTCTATGCAGGCTATTCACAAACAGTGAGTACACCGCAATTTGATCCTTATGATCTTGATATAAAACTAAAAGACAAACTCAGTTATTCTAACAGGTCTGCAAGAGATTCGATAAGAAAAGATGCGGTGGATTTCACCTCAATAAAAACATTTAATCTTACCAATGTAAGAAAGAATAAAACCAATGGAAAGAAGCCCAAAATATATGACATATCCAACATTGACCTGAGCTATAATTATACTAAAACGGAAATTCATAACCCTTTGATAGAAAACAATGAGGTTACCAAACATCATGCAGGATTGGGCTATAATTTTGCTCCCCAGCCAAAATATTTTCAGCCGTTCAGGAAACTTTTTAAATCTAAAACGCATTGGTTCGATCTTATAAAGGATTTCAATATTAATCCAATACCTGCCCAGTTAAGTTTTAAGGCCGATATTTTCAGACAGTTTGGTGCATTAAAGCCAAGAAGTGTTGGGGGAGATTCGAAATATTCTATCCCTGAAACCTATGATAAGTACTACACATTTGACCGGAATTATATTATGAGATGGGACTTAACCCATTCGCTCAATCTTGATTATTCAGCAATAAATAATGCAAGAATAGATGAGCCTTTCGGGAGATTAGATACAAAAGAAAAGAAGGATACCGTGAAACAAAATTTATTAAAAGGAGGTAGGAACGTTGTATTTAACCAAACGGCTAATTTCTCTTATAATGTACCTACAACAAAACTTCCCTTACTGGATTGGACAACTATCCGGCTAAGGTATAGTGCAAATTACAGATGGATCGGTGCCTCAAGATTGGCCGTAAACCTCGGCAACATATTAGAAAACGGCCAACAGGAGGAAGGCAATGTGCAACTGGATTTTAATAAATTATACTCTAAATCAAAATTATTAAAGGCGTTGGATTTGCCTGCCGGGCCTGTTACGCTGGCACCAGTAAATACTAACACAGATACTGCAACAATAAAAAATGGCAAAAAGAAAAATCAGAAAAGAGCAAATAAAAGAGAAGCTAAAGTAAAAAAAGATCCAAACGCATTGCCTGAAATTGGCGGATTAGGAAGGGCATTCGGAAAGTTACTTACCAGTATTAAAACAGTCAATTTTACGGTATCCGAAAACAGTAATACCCGTTTGCCCGGTTACACAGATAGCACTGAATTTGTTGGTGAAAATTTTAAAAGCATGGCGCCCGGCTTTGATTTTATTTTAGGCAGACAGCCTGATTCAAACTGGCTAAATAAAGCGGCACGCAAAGGGCTTATCACAAAAGATACTTTATTTAATGATCTGTTTAACCAAACTTTTGATCAAAGGCTTTCCCTCTCAGCCCAGTTAGAACCTTTCAGGGATTTTACTATTGACGTAAACATTGATAAAACTTTCAATAAAAACTATTCTGAACTTTTTAAGGACACTACCGGTACCGGAAATAATTTTGGCCACCTTGGCCCTTATGCAGGCGGAGGCTTTAATGTGAGCTATATTGCTTTTAAAACTTTATTTGAAAAATTTGATCCTAACCAGGTATCTGCAACGTTTGTAAAATTTCAGGACAACAGGAAATTATTATCACAACGTTTGGGCAAATTAAATCCATATAGCCAGGTACAAACTGCAGATGGATATTATTTAGGCTACGGCAGGTATGCTATTGATGTATTAATTCCGTCGTTTATTGCTGCTTATACAGGAGAAGATCCGGAAAAAGTTGCTTTGATAAAACAGAATAATCCAAACATAAAATCTAATCCCTTCAGAAGTATTATGCCTAAACCAAACTGGCGGGTTAGTTACAATGGGTTAAGCAGAATTCCCGGGTTTGATAAAATATTTACAAATTTTTCAGTAACCCATGGTTACACTGGCAGTCTTAGTATGAACAGTTTTACTTCTGCATTGTTGTACCAGGATCAGTCGCGTTTTGGGTATCCGTCATTTATTGATACAATATCCAACAATTACATACCTTATTATTTAATTCCAAATCTTACCATACAGGAACAGTTTTCTCCATTAATAGGAATTGATATAAGTTTGGTAAACCAGGTTAATGCTAAATTTGAATATATAAAGCAAAGGCAGCTTAGTTTAAGCCTTATTGATTTTCAGTTAAGCGAAGTAAGATCAACAGAATTCAGTATTGGTGCAGGTTACCGCAAGCGTGGGTTGAAACTTCCCTTCAAAGTTCCCTTCTCAAAAAAAGATACTAAACAGCTTGATAATGAGATAAGTTTCCGTTTTGATCTTAAAGTAAGAGACAATGTTACTTCCAATAGCCGCTTAGATCAGCAAAGCGCTTTTGCTACCAATGGCAGTAAGGAAATAACCTTTAGCCCAACTATAGATTATTACATTAGTAACCGGATAAATTTAAAATTTTACTTTGACCAGCGACGAGTGAACCCATACATATCATCTGCCGCACCTACCGTAAATACAAGGGCAGGTATGCAGGTAAGAATATCATTAGCGCCGTAATTTGCCTGAACACGAATTTGGGATAGATATGATTTTGGGATGAAAATAAAAAACCCTTCGGATGCAGGGTTTTTTATTTTATTAGCTGTTGTTGTTGAAATTTTGCGGAAATGTTTATGCACGCTGTTTAGCTAAAACTTTTGTTTTGGCCTTTTTAAGACTTAATTGAATTGCTTTTTTTAACTCCTCAAAAGTTGGCTTACCTGCATATGGTTCGCCATTGATAAAAAATGCAGGAATTTTTCTTACTCCCTTGTTTAACCCTTCCAAAAGATCATCACGTACCTCCAGGCCATATGTAGAATCAACAAGATGATTCAGAAATGCTTTATTCACAACTCCTGCCTCCTTTGAATATAATTTTAGACTGGTAGTTCCCAATTGCCGCCTGTTTTGGAAAAGGATGTTATGCATTTCCCAGAATTTACCTTCCTGGGCTGCTCCCACAGCAGCTTCACCGGCTTTCATTGACCGCTGATGAATTTTTGTTAGCGGGAAATGCCTGAAATTAAACCTGATCTTCTGGTCAAATTCTAACAACAATTTTTTTACTACTTCATTTGCTTTTGCACAATCTTCATTTTCATATTCACCGTATTCCATCAATGTTACCGGCGCATCCGGATTGCCTACAAATACATTCTTAGACTTTATGATTTCCACTATCTCCTTTGGTCTCATTGCCATAATTTATACTCCTTTTTTGTTTTAATTTATATTAGTGCTTTTTCCGCTTTAGATTGTTCTGCTGAGGAAGTGTCTGCTTCGTTTCTAAATACAACCATCCCATCAAAAACATCAACTAAAACAGGACGTGTTTTATTAATAGTGTCGCTTAACAGTTTTTTACTTAGTTGGTTAACTATTTCTTTTTGAATTAATCTTTTCAAAGGTCTTGCGCCAAATTGCGGGTCAAAACCATTGTCAGCAAGATAATCCAGTGCATACTCGCTAAACTCCAGCACCACGCCGTTCTGTAATAATAGTTGTTTCAATCCATCTAATTGAATTCTTATTATTTCTTTTATTTCTTTTTTAAGCAATGGCTGAAACATAATAATTTCATCAATCCTGTTTAAAAACTCAGGGCGTATTGTTTGTCTTAATAAATCAATCACCTCCCGTTTTGTTTGTTCAACCACATCTTCTTTATTGTTTTCAGTAACGCTTTCAAAATTAGCCTGGATAATATGGCTGCCCATATTACTTGTCATTATTATTATCGTATTCTTAAAATTCACCACCCTTCCTTTATTATCAGTTAATCTTCCATCATCCAATACCTGTAATAAAATATTAAACACGTCAGGGTGCGCTTTTTCAATCTCATCCAATAAAATGACGCTGTATGGTTTTCTTCTAACCGCCTCAGTAAGCTGGCCGCCTTCTTCATACCCGACATAGCCGGGGGGCGCACCTATAAGCCTGCTGACGGTATGTTTTTCCTGGTATTCGCTCATGTCTATTCTTGTCATCATGCTATCATCATCAAACAAATAATCAGCTAAAGCTTTCGCCAATTCTGTTTTACCAACACCTGTAGTACCCAGGAAAATAAATGATCCGATCGGTTTTTTAATATCCTGCAAACCGGCTCTGCTTCTGCGTATTGCATCAGCTACTGCTTCTATCGCTTCATCCTGCCCAACAACTCTTTTATGCAATTCATCTTCGAGGCTTAATAATTTTTCACGTTCGCTTTGCAACATTTTACTTACCGGGATACCTGTCGCTTTTGCCACGCTTTCGGCAATATCTTCGGCATCAACTTCTTCTTTCAATAATCTCTTTTCGCTAATTTCTGCAAGCTGTTTGGTGTACCCGGTTATTATCTTTTCCTGTTCCTGCAATTTGCCATATCTTATCTCGGCCACCTTTCCATAATCACCTTCCCTTTCCGCTTTTTCGGCAGCCATTTTTAAGTTTTCCATTTCGGCTTTGGCATTCTGTACTTTTTCTACTATTTCTTTTTCTTGTTGCCACTTGGCTTTAAATGTATCTCTTTCAACTGATAAATTGGAAATTTCTGTGTTCAGATCTTTCAATTTTGCCTCGTCCTTCTCCCGCTTTATTGCTTCACGTTCAATTTCCAACTGGCGTATGCTCCTGTCAAGTTTGTCCAATTCTTCCGGCATTGAATTCATCTCAAGCCTAAGCTTTGCAGCACTTTCATCTATAAGGTCAATTGCTTTGTCAGGCAAAAATCTATCAGTTATATAACGATGTGATAATTCAACTGCTGCTATAATCGCTTCATCTTTTATAAGCACATGATGGTGTGTTTCATACCTGTCTTTTAATCCACGCAATATTGAAATAGCGTCTTCAACATTTGGCTCTTCAATCATTACTTTTTGAAAGCGGCGCTCTAATGCTTTATCTTTTTCAAAAAATTTCTGATACTCATTTAATGTTGTTGCACCAATGGCTCTAAGATCGCCTCTTGCCAAAGCTGGCTTTAAAATATTGGCGGCATCCATTGCTCCATCGCCACCGCCCGCACCCACCAGTGTATGAATTTCATCAATGAATAAAATTATCTCCCCGCTGCTTTCTGCAACTTCTTTAATTACTCCTTTTAATCTTTCTTCAAACTCACCCTTATATTTTGCACCGGCAATAAGCAGTCCCATATCCAAAGCAATAATAATTTTGGATTTTAAATTCTCAGGTATATCTCCATTAACAATTCGGTGTGCCAAACCCTCTGCTATAGCAGTTTT
>JBDSFG010000240.1:0-4264 GCA_039919615.1 Ginsengibacter sp.
CCTCAATAAAATTTTTATCTTCTGTGAGAGCAATGCCGAGCGCTTTAAACGATTCCGGGTTATCCGGCTCCGTCATAGTCACTATTCTAAATTCACGGATGGCATCTTTTATTTTGTCGGTATACAAATATAAATAGCCCATTTCAAGACGGGCGTATACGTCATCGGGATTATTTTTGAGCGCCTGGTCCAGTTCCTTTTTTGCTTCATCATATCTCTCCATCTGAATGTAAAGAGCCCCAAGATCAGCATGTGGCCCTCGGGCAAAGTCTGATTTTATTGAACGAACAAAATAAGATTCAGCCTCCCTGATGTTTCCCTTTTTAAAAGCAATATTACCAAGACAGCTTAAAGCCACGGATAATTCAGGATGGATATTAAGGGCTGTTTTACAATGCCCTGCGGCCTTATCTAAATTATCAGGAGAACATTGTTTGATCAATGCCCATGCTAAATTGATATGAGCATATTGATCGTTGTCTACTAAAGTAATCACCTCTTCAAAATCATTTACAGCCGCATCAAAATTTCCCATTTCAATATTTATCCATCCTCTTTCACTGTATATGCCTGGATTTTTTTTAAATTTAGCTATGGCTTTGCTTGACAGATCGAGTGCTTCTGAATGATATCTTTGCATTCTCAAAGAGGCTATCTTACCCTGTAAAGCTGATACATTTGATGGCTCCTTTTTTGCCACATCATTAAATATTTCAGCACTTTCTTCAAATTGAAACTGGTAAAAAGCTATCCACCCTTTTTCGATAACAATGTTCAGGTTATCAGGAAACAAGGCAGTCGCTTCTTTTAACAGAATTACAGCCTCCGGATAATTACGCTGCCGCCGGAGTAAATATAGTTGCCACAAAAATATACCCGGGTCAGTCTTTTTCACTTTTAATACATCCTTAAATGCATTGATGGCCTCGTCGTATTCATTCTGGTCATTATAATACCATGCTTTTTCACTTAATATTCCAGGTTCCTCCGGGTAATTGGCAAGAGCTTCTTCTAAAAGAACAAAAGCCTTTTTAAAATCCTCCTTCTTTCTGTAACACGCAATCCTGCCCTGTATAGCAGCAATATTGTGAGGGTGTAATTTATGAATATCATTAAAAATTTTCAGCGCTTCATCGAAGTGCTTATTGTCTAACTGTTTCCACGCGGTTTGTTCTAAAATTTGTATGTTCATTTTAACCTAAAAGATAAAAGTACATATATTATTTTAAGAAGTTGAACAGCCTTACATCTCCGGCTTCTAGTAAAGCAAAGCATAAAATGCAAATGAATTTTGAAAGAGCAAAGGCTACAAAAAGAGGCTATGCAGAGGTAGATTTTGGATAAACTGAAGATGTCTGCATATATTTTTTGTATAAATAATATTATTTTTATAGAGTCATGAGCAGTTCCTGATTACTTATCTTTTGTTACTTATTTTATGAAGGGGGAAAAATTTATACTACGCATAATAGTTAGCGCTGTAGCAATAGCAGTAATGTTGATTCATATATCTAATCCCCGGATTAAAATAGACGCTATTAGTTTAGGCTTGCTGCTGTTAGCCTGCATGCCATGGCTGGCATCAATTATTAAAAGCATTGAATTACCCGGAGTAGGAAAAGTAGAGTTTCAGGAACTTAAGGAAACTGTGCAGAAAGTAGTAGGAGATACCCGGGAAGCTAAAGTAGATGCCAAAGAAGCAAAAGGAACTGCCCAGGAAGCGAAGGGGGCTGCTCTGAGTACTGCTAATACGTTGTACTTTGAATTAGCAGGAACAACAACAGAAAATCCATTAAAACAAAATGAAACCAATATTCACCAAACATCCCCTGATAAAATAAATGAATTAGCTGAACAGTATAATAAAATACGCAAAGATCAAAAGCCTGGAACTGACCGGACTATTGCAATGACTAAAGTTATGCGGGAGATGGTAAATTTAGTGCCAACTCTTCATGGTTATAATGTGACAGCGGCGCTAAATTCATTTGATAAAGGAAAGCGATTAACTGGATATGCATACCTGTTTGGAAAACCTGATTCTCCCCGATTGCACGATCTGGTAAATTGCATTACTACTATTGAAGACACTCCCTTTGGTCAATATTGGGGTCTTCAGGCATTGGAAAAAATTATATCACTTACTCCTTTAAAAGAAATAAACGAAACTTCAGTAACAGATAACCTTAAAGAATTTTATAAGAAACTTCAGCCGGGAAGTGACAGGCATTATGTGTTAGGCAGGATACTTGGAAGTTTAGCGAAAAGAAGGGATTGAAATGAAATGTCACTGCATTGTGCCTAGAACCAATCTTGCCAACTGAATAATTTATGCGTATTATCAAAATGGTTCAACTTCTTAAATCAACCTGCCTTTTTTTACTCCCTGGTTTACTTGCACTTACGTCTTTCGCACAAAAAAGATCTTATAAAGATTCCCTTGTTGCATACGAGCAAAATTATATTGCCACACATGAAGTGGTTGGTAAAGAAGATAAAAAATATATACAGTTTTATGACATTGATAAAAGCTTTCGGGTAACTGCATCGTTTAAAAAAATTGATGATAAAGAAGGTTTTGATATGAACACTTCATCAGGAATGATAAAGAAATATTTTAAGTATGGGCTGCTAACTTTCAGGCTGCATGATTCATTGCTGCATTTGTACGTGTATCAATCCAAAGACCTGATGAAGCAAAAGAAGCTTAAAGAATATTTGTTTGTTCCCTTTAGCGATTCCACCTCAGGTTTTGAGAGCTATGGCGGTGGCCGGTATATTGAATTTTATATTCCAGATATAAAGAACAACAATGTGGTAATTGATTTTAATAAAGCCTACAATCCTTATTGTGCTTACACTACAGGATATAACTGCCCGTTGCCACCATTGGAGAATTTACTGACAGTACCTATACCTGCAGGTGAAAAGAATTATGGGAAGAAGATTCATTAACTATTATGCCCTAAAATGAAATGACGTGAATTCAAGAAACTATAAGGTGGGGATACCTGCCCTTTGGATTGTAGGCTTAGTCAATTCTTTATGTGTATCGGCGTCAACATAAAGATTTTTTTATGAGTAGTTAATGCTGCAATGGAAGCAAGTCCAAGCGGACGCTTGAACTAAGCACTCTATATGCTTGGACTAAATAAGGGCTTACACTACAGGATATAACTGTCCGTTGCCACCATTGGAGAATTTACTGACAGTACCTATACCTATAGCCCAGAAATATTCAAAGCAAAATATTTCAGAGCCGAATTGGGTAAAGATTATTCTTTGCCCAATTTCAATTTGTTTACGGTACAAAGCGTAGAGGGTACTTGTCAGTTTTTAAAACTACCAACGCCACCACATCGCACTACTACCCACGAATGTATTTTACTCACAAACGGAAACATTACAAGAAGTTTAGGCTTAGATACATTTACAGTAGATAGAAACAGTATTTTCTTTTTGCCAGCAGGGCAAATCACTACCATCGAAGCTATTTCGGCAGATGCCAAAGGCTTTTATTGTCATTTTGATGCTTCGGTACTCATTAAAAAATTCATCAACTTACATTTGATAAATGAGTTTGGCTTTTTGCGAACAGTTACGAATCCCAGTGTTGAAATTTCAAAAAAGCATATTTCAAATCTTACTCTTTTATTCAAACGACTATCAGAAGAATATCAAAAAAATAATAACGAAGACCTAATTCAAAGTTATTTGCTGACAATTTTATTAGAAATTAAACCACATTTTCAAGCAGAAAAAGTTCGACCAATTTCGCCAGCAGTTTACCTTACTGACAGATTTAAAGAACTCATTACAGTAAACTATAAGACAAATTCAATGGTAAGCGACTATGCCAACATTTTGAATGTAAGTCCGAACCATTTAACAAAATCGATAACAGCAGTTACAGGTAAAACTCCTACACAATGGATAGATGAATTGTTGGCTTTGGAAGCAAAAGTTTTGCTTTATCAAAGCCAGGTGTCTATCAGCGAAGTCAGTTATGAATTGGGCATTGACGACCCTTCTTACTTCGGCAGAATGTTCAAAAAATATACCGACAAGACACCTTCGGAATTTAGGAAACAATATGAGAAGTAGGTATAACAATGACGAAGAACAGAAGCACTGCCTACAGTCGAGTAAGCAAGGGGATTTTCACCCCGTGCTCCTCGCAGAACCGTACGTGAACCTCTCGATTCATACGGCTCTTCAGGTGTTGTGAGCGTTGTTACACTCTGTTTTAATTTGACTTGTTCAT
>JBDSFG010000284.1:0-6027 GCA_039919615.1 Ginsengibacter sp.
TTTAGCCCAAAGCAATTCTCTTAAATGAGATTATTTTTAAACCAGCGTCAATACCTTGCAAATAATCAGCTACGGATTTGTTGCTGTCTTTTACAAAAGGCTGGGCAAGCAAAGTACTTTCCTTGAAAAATTTATTGATCTTGCCGATAGCAATTTTCTCAGCCATTTCTGCCGGTTTACCTTCTGCCTTTACTTGTTCTATAGCAATATCTTTTTCCCTGGCAATTGTTTCTGCAGGAACTGATTCGGCATCAATAGCAATTGGATTCATTGCCGCGATTTGCATAGCAAGATCTTTTCCAGCCTCAGGAGCTACTTTATTTAAAGCAACAAGAACGCCCATTCTATAAGAGCCATGAATATAGGCAGCAACATATTCGGCCTCTACTCTTTCAAATTTAGAAATACTTATCTTTTCTCCGATCTTAGCTATCTGCTCATTCAATTTATCCGTAACAGTATCGTCGCCAAGTTTTACCTTATTTAAATCATCTATGCTTTTTACATTGTTGGCAATTGCAGCATCCATAATAGATTGGGCAAAACTTATATACTCTGCATTCTTTGAAACAAAATCTGTTTCACAGCTTACATTAATAATAAATCCCGTTTTATTATCGTCAGAGGTTTTAGCAATTATTACCCCTTCTTTAGCTTCACGATCTCCGCGGAGCGCTGCAACTTTTTGCCCTTTTTTTCGCAGGTAATCAATGGCTGCTTCAAAATCTCCGTTACTTTCTGTAAGTGCTTTGCGGCAATCCATCATTCCTGCACCTGTTTGTTGACGTAATTTATTTATATCTGCTGCTGTTATTGTTGTTGTGCTCATTATGTGTACGATTTTAAGATGTACTAAGTATGATTTATAAATTTATTACAACTTATAATAAATTAAAAAGTAAAAATAAAAGAGAGAAGCCTATGAATAGAATAATCATAATTTCCAAAACCTTTTTATCTCCTGCCTCCGGGCCCCCCTGGCCTGTTACCACCACCACCAGGACCCGCTACCCTGCGCTTTTGTGGGCCTGCCGGACCCCTGCCTTTTCCACCAGCTGGAGAACTTCCCGGTGCCCCGCTTTTACGCCTGCGTTCTTTATCTTCTTCACTCCCCACTTCAAATTTAATAGCGCCCTGGTCAGCATCATCAGATTCTTCAACATCTTCATCTTTCTGTGCCTGTCTTTCAGCCAGGCCTTCTGCAATTGCAGCTACTATGTAATTTGTAATAATAGCAATGGATTTTGTAGCATCATCATTTGCAGGGATAGAAAATTCTACTTTATTCGGATCACAGTTGGTATCAACCATACCGAAGGTTGTAATATTTAAACGTCTTGCCTCGGCTAAGGCAATATGTTCATGCCCGATATCTACAAGAAACAATGCAGCAGGTACACGGCTTATCTGCGCTATACCGCCCAATACTTTTTCCATTTTATCTTTATCCCTTGCAAGTGTTAGGCGCTCTTTCTTGGTTATACTGTCCAATGTTCCATCGTTCAGCATTTTTTCAATACTCTGCATTTTTTTTACGCTTTTACGCACAGTATTAAAATTTGTAAGCATGCCGCCTAACCAACGCTCGGTAACAAATGGCATGTTTACACGCTTTGCACATTCGGTAACAATTTCCTTTGCTTGTTTTTTTGTGGCGACAAACATTATCTTTTTACCGCTTTTTGCAATTGATTTCATTGCCGCTGCGGCCTCCTGTAAACCTTCAACAGTTTTGTTAAGATCAATAATATGAATGCCCTTTTTTTCCGCAAAAATGAAAGGCAACATTTTTGGATTCCACTTCTTTTTTAAATGTCCGAAGTGTACACCTGCTTCCAAAAGTTGCTGTTGTAAAGAAGTATCTTGTTCCATGTATTAAATTTAAATATTGTTTTTAAGCCCCGCCGGGAGGATTTGGGTCAACCTTATCTCTTACTAAACTGGAAGCTCTTTCTTGCTTTTTTCTTTCCAGGTTTTTTACGTTCTACAGCTCGTGGATCACGTTTCAATAACCCGGCAGCTTTTAAAGCAGGCCGATACTCTGGATTCACTTGCAATAATGCTCTTGCTATTCCAAGTTTTACGGCTTCTGCCTGTCCCTTTACACCACCACCAGTAGCATTAACTACTACATTAAATTTATCTGCAGCTTCAAGCGTTTTAAAGGGCGCTTCTACCTGATTCTGTAAATACACCAACGGAAAATAGACTTTATAATCTTTCCCGTTAATTGTTATGGCTCCCTCACCCTTGGTAAGAAAGACACGTGTAACAGCTTCTTTACGGCGACCAACTGCATTTTTTTGTTTTTCCATTTTTTGAATTTGACGCTCTTGCAACTCTTCCGTTTTAGAAGTTTGAAAAGAGTATTATAAATATCATCGTTAATATAGTTTATAATTTTCTTTTTCTCTTTTTAGAGATAAAGCATTAAAATTTTAATTCTAAAGGTTTTTGTGCACTATGTGGATGCTCTGTTCCTTTATACACAAATAACTTTTTATACAACTTCCTGCCCAGGCGATTTTTTGGTAACATGCCTTTTATGGCTCTTTCTATTACAGCTTCGGGACGACGTCTTATCAGCTCCTTTGCTGTTTCTTCTTTTTGGCCACCCGGATAACCACTATATGTGATATACATTTTGTCGTCTAATTTATTGCCGGTAAATTTTATTTTTTCGCAATTGGTTACAATTACAAAATCCCCGCAATCAACGTGAGGTGTATAATACGCTTTGTTCTTACCACGGAGAACGGACGCTATTTTAGCGCACATGCGACCAACGGTTTGATTAGTACCGTCAACAATATACCAGTTACGTTGTACGGTAGCCTCGTTCGCATGTTTAGTGGTGAAATGTAATTTACTCATCTTTATTTGTTTAAATGATGCTATCGCTATCCCGATAGCTTTTTGAAATGGAGTGCAAAGGTGTAGGAATGTAATTAATCTACCAAGAAATTATAGAAGTATTTTATATGCCTTGGTTGTATTTGATTGATTGTCAGTAGGACTTTCGATCTATTTTTTTTACAGGTTAATATTTATAGCTTATTTAAAATATGAGGATTAATTTTTAGGAGAAAAAATATTTTAACGTCAATGTTATTTACAATTATCTTTGATCAACTTAAAAAAGAATTATGAGTACAGATGAATCTACGGGAAAATGGTGGCTTTACTTTTTTATTTCCGCTATCGTCATTATAATAATGCTCGTTCTTCCATCTCTGAGGCCATGGTTCTGGCTTTCTCTTCCTTTTGTAGTTACAACCTTTGCAAAAGCTTTAAAGATTATGTAATCAGGAGAACAGCAACCTGTATAAACATATTAAATCTTTGATCACTTTATGATTAAGTTGACTTATTTTAAACCTCTTGATATTTAATATCTCTCCTTTAATCTTTTATATTTTTAAACACTGTAATTTAATTTTAGGTTGTAAAAAGTTATCATGTACAGCAAAGAAGAAATTAGTCAATTGCAGCTATATACAATATCGCTTTTAAAGAACGTTGACACCGGGGATAGGCTTCTTGGCAGGTTAGATACTTTACGGCAGGTGCTGCAATTTCATGAACACAGGTACCACGTGTTAAGTGACCCATTGATCAGTGATTCTGAATATGATATCTTATATAAAGCTTTAGAAAAAATTGAATCGAAACATCCTGAACTAATCACTCCAGACTCGCCTACGCAAAGAGTAGGTAATAGTTTGAATGCAGAGTTTGTAACAGTTTCGCATCTCGTACCTATGTTAAGTTTGGAAAATAGCTACAACCACCAGGATCTTATTGACTGGGATAAGAGGGCCAGGGGATTGATAAACGCAGCAACAATCGAATACAGTGCTGAGCCAAAATTTGATGGGGCAAGTATTTCCTTAATTTATGAAAGCGATTTTCTTGTACGGAGTGCTACCCGGGGCAATGGTATAGAAGGTGATGATGTAACTTTAAATATTAAACAACTCAGGTCGTTGCCCCTCTCTGCAAAATTTAGTAATTATGGTATAGCCAAAATTGAAATTCGCGGCGAAGTGCTGATGACTAAGGGAAGTTTCAAAAAGTATAACGATATGCTGGCAGAGCAAAATTTGCCGCCTTTAGCCAATCCCCGGAATGCTGCTTCGGGCTCTCTTAGGATAAAAGATCCTGCCATTGTAAGAAAGAGGAATCTTGAAGCTATAATGTACAATGTTAGTTACCTCTCAGCTTTAAAAAACGCTGATAATGCAAACATCAAACCTCACCCTGTTAGTCATTCTGAAACACTGGAGATGTTATCAAACCTCGGCTTTAAAACTCCTGCAAGCCAGTATAAAGTAATTAAGGGCATTGAAGATGTAATTGCATTTTGCAATGATTTTGAAAAAGAAAGAGAAGCTCTTCCGTATGAAATTGATGGTATTGTAATTAAGGTTAATAATATAGAGCTTCAGCAAAGGATGGGCTACACTACCCATCATCCAAGATGGGCCATGGCTTATAAATTTAAAGCAAAACAAGCAACGAGCAGGCTAGTAAAAGTGGAATTCCAGGTGGGCAGAACCGGTTCTATAACACCAGTTGCTAAAATTGAACCGGTATTGATTGCAGGGGTAACTGTCACTTCCGTTTCTCTTTTTAATGAGGACGTGGTAAAAGAAAAAGATCTCTACATAGGCGACATGGTTTTAGTGGAAAGAGCCGGCGATGTGATTCCATATATTGTTAAGCCATTAACTGAATTAAGAACCGGCGAGGAAATTAAGATCGTTTTCCCAAAAACCTGCCCTGTCTGCAAAGATGAACTGGTAAAGCCTGAAGGAGAAGCTGTATGGCGATGTGTGAATATCAATTGTGCTGCGCAGGCAGTGGAACGCATTATCCATTTTGTAAGTAAAGATGCAATGGATATAAAAAGTTTTGGTGAAGCCAATGTGCGAAAGTTTTTTGAAATGGGCTTACTTAAAAATGTTCCCGGTATTTACGCACTTGACTTTGAAGCAATTGCGGACATTGAAGGATTTGGGGAAAAATCAATTGAAAATCTTAAATCAGCTATAGAAAAATCAAAGATACAGCCACTTAACAGGCTAATATTTGGATTAGGGATAAGATATGTTGGCGAAACCACCGCTAAAACGCTTGCAAATACTGTAGAATATATATTTGATTTTGAAAAGTTCAGTATTGAAGATTTGCTAAGCCTGCAGGATGTGGGTATAAAAGTGGCCGATAGCATCTACCATTTTTTTCATAATGATGATAATATGCTTATGCTTAAAAAATTGGAAACTTTAGGCGTAAATATGAGAAGCTCTAAAAAAGAAATTATACAGGGCAACTTCACTGGTCAAACATTTTTATTTACGGGTACGTTGCCAACCTTAAAACGCAGCGAGGCAGAAGATCTTGTAGAAAAGGAAGGTGGGCAATTATTAGGAAGCGTCAATAATAAACTTAACTTTCTGGTTGTTGGAAAAGATGCAGGCAGTAAGCTTGATAAAGCAAAAAAGATTAAAACAATCAAAATTCTGGATGAAGAAGAATTCTTAAAATTGTTTCAGCCATAATTCCCGGCAGCTCAATTATTTGTATTTATGTTTCAATCATCAACAATACTATTCTTAAAAACACTGGCAAAAAACAATAACAAGATATGGTTTGATGAGCATCGCAGTAATTACCTCGCAGCAAAAAGCGACTATGAAAATTTTGTTTCAGCGCTGATTAAGAAAGTCGGGAATTTCGATTTAGATATAAAAGAACTGCAGCCAAAAGAATGCACTTTTAGAATTAACAGGGATATCAGGTTTTCGAAAGATAAGACCCCGTATAAAACAAATATGGGAGCCAGCCTTAACCGGGGAGGAAAAAAATCAATATATGCAGGATATTATTTTCATTTAGAGCCGGGTAATAAAAGTTTTGCCGGTGGCGGGCTGTGGATGCCGGTGGCGCCTGAGTTGAAAAAGGTAAGGCAGGAGGTTGATTATAATTTTGATGAATTTACCGACATTCTAAAAAATAAGCAAT
>JBDSFG010000269.1:0-10615 GCA_039919615.1 Ginsengibacter sp.
CTTTTTCACCCATGTACACAATACACTCAACGCCTTTTAATGCACAAACTGTTGCAGTTGCAACACCATGCTGACCTGCACCTGTTTCTGCAATAATCCTTTTCTTACCCAACCGCTCTGCTAATAAAATTTGGCCAATTGTATTGTTGATCTTATGAGCACCTGTATGGCAAAGGTCTTCCCGCTTGAGATAAATTTTTGTGTTGTATTTCTCACTCAACCGTTTTGCAAAATATAAAGGTGTTGGTCTGCCGGCATAATCTTTTAGCAATTCATGGAATTCTTTTTGAAATGATTCGTCGTATATGATTTCTTTATATCGGCTCTTTAATTCCTCAACATTGCGATGCAACATTTCCGGGATATAGGCCCCGCCAAAGTCTCCGTAGTAGCCGAAGATATTTGGCTGTTGGTAGGTGCCTTTATTTAGTGAGGTTGTTATGTTTAGCATAGTGGATTAGTTATGTATTTTATTTTTTTACCAGCTTTTATTTTTTCATACGATCACCCTTTATAATGAATTCTTTACAAACGTTTAAAATCAACTTATTTTTCTAAAAAATCTCTTTGCACCTGCGCTTATTTAAATGAATTCAGATAGTTCATATCTGATGGCTCAACGTGCTTAAGATTTATAAATTCTCCTTATTTCCTCACATACTTTAGTTAGTAAATCTTCATTTTGTTTTAAAGCTGTTTCTTTGAAAGAATGGAATTTATTCGATTTGTGAATTAATTCTAATTCTTTATTTGAAGAGGAATATAGATTACTCAGCTCCTCATTTACAGATAAAAATCCATCTAATATTTTTTCGAATGCAATATGATCTTCCCCATTAAAATATATTTTTAATTCAAGAACAGATTTTTTCATTTCATTCAATGGTGGCCAAATAATACCGTCGATTTCCTTTGCTTTTAAATTGTTTGAGAGGATTTCATAAATCGCAATATGACTCCACATTAACTCTGTCTTTGCATAATTTGACATAAAATTAGACACGGCAAGTATTTTATTTTGCTGAAATAAAGAATGATTGATTTCTAATTTTTTTGATCTATAGTTAACTATTGTTCCAACAATATAGCCAATGCTCAAAAGCAACAATGTTACCTGGCTAAAATAGGTAGTAAAAAGTTCTTTTAATGTCATTTATAGATTGTTAACAATACTCTGGCAATGAGTGGAATTAAGATGCTATTTCATTTTCAATTTTTTGCTTTCGCCTTATGCCTCCCGAATATTTCCTTCTTTCATGGAAATTGAATATACAGCTTCGTCATCCTCTGGCAATTGGAAAGGGATAGCTCCAATTGCTTTTGTCTTTGGAATTAAAGTCTGTTGATAAAATCGGTACATGCCAGATTTTTTAGCGAATCCGGAAGAGTGCCTTAGATGTGCATCGCTAAAAATATGAAATTTATACCCATCCTGATCAATCAATATGAGGTAAGAACCTGGTCCATTATATGACATTATTGGCTCTTTCATTAAATTTATAACTTCAATCTCCATCAACCACATATTAGCATTTCCATCAATCAACTCTATTCTTTCAGGGTTATCTACTTCCAAAAGATTGAGTTTTTTAAACGACAGTACTTTCAACCGAAATCGACAAATCTCATCCCTATTTTCATTGTATTCGCAGGTTAGCCAGGCTCCACTATTAATTGCTTCTTTTATTGGGACCATTTTTAAAATAATTAAGTTATAAAAAAATTTGAGTCACTTCTTTCAAGTCGCCACTATACTGTTCGCAGAACCATGACCATTTCTCACATTTCTTTTCAAAGGAGAGTGTTTTTATTGGATCAGGCACAAACTTCATTTTAAATGGTTCATCATTTATTACTAAAGCAATGTAATAATCTCTGCCATAACTATGAGCACTTGAATACTCGTTATTTGAAATTTTAAATGGTTCTGAAAAAGAAGAAACGCTTTTTATTTCAATATAAATTCTTTTTCCGTTCATTAGCATAACTTCCAAATCATATCCTAAATTGGCTTGTGTAACATCTTTCACAGATAGCACAATGTTTAAGGATTTTAAATACTCTGCTGCATTTTGTTCAGCACTTCGCCACTTTTTAATAGCAGGTTCTGTTTTAAAACCTGAATGTAATGTTACTTGCGGTTGTTGAATTGTTTGATTTTGAGTTTTATCTGTAAGAATATTGTTATCCGTTGGAGTTTCTGGTTCAATACCAAACTTTTTAAAAAACATAGCAATATCAGCAGGGTCACTATTGCTGTTTAAATAGTTACGAAATTCAATAGCTATTTCTGTAGCTTTTCTAATTTGATCCGCCTGAACAAAGCTGTTATTAACAGGAAATATTTTGAGATCTCTTAGCTTTTCAATTTTATTGTAATCCAGGTCATACCGATACTGTTTGATTATTTTTTCAAAAATTTGGGCACATCCTGTAATTGAAATCTTAGTTACATTGATACGCTGAATAATTTCTTCCAGACTTAAAGTGTTAATATTTATTGTATTGAGAAATGAGAACAACTCCGGATAAGTTGTAATCGAATCTTTACTAATTGATGCAATAGCATCATGACATAATCTTTCATAGTCCTCATAATTTAGCCATTCTGGTTTTAATCGAATTGATGAAACATTTTCTTTCGTTCCTTTGGTAGTTATAATTTCCGATTTTTGCAAACCTGCTTCGATAGATTTAAATAAAAGTGGTTTGAACTGGCTCGATTCTGTGACTTGTACACTAACAAATGGGCTAAAGAAACCTTTTCTTGTTAAGTCTCCATTTAAAATTGAAGTAATTGAGCCTACAATTATTGATATAGCATTATTAAATGAATTTCTTGAAAGCTCATCCACGTCAACAGTTTTTCTTGATGGATCGGTTGTAAAGTCACCATTGATTTTTATATAAGCACCTGCAAATTCATGGGTTGGGGTAAATGAATGTATAACAGATTCCCGTTTCAAAGCGGGTACTATTGATCCTTGCGCTTTCTTAAAGGCAACCCGGTCAATGTTATTGGCATTTGCAGTCTCAACTTCCCACTCATCTGTATTTTCTCCTTCAATAATTTTTATTGTACCCCGTTGGTGTTGATGTATATTTTCAACAATAATGGTACGGTTGATATTTTGAAAGTTAATAAGTACTGATCTAAGATTGTTCAAAAAAAGCAATGAGCTTCGATCAAAACTTGATAGTTCCTGTAAAGACATTTCTTCCATAACATCCTGAAAAACAAAAACAGTTTTGTAGTGATATTCTCTGATTAATTCAAATGCCTGGTTTCGCAATATATTATGACTTTCGTCTATTGGATGAGGTACTCTAATTAAAGGAACATCTCCATCATTTTGAAGAGAACGTTTTGTTTTATCTCTATCAAAGCAAAAATTAAAGTCACCACTAAATACAGATATTTTACTTGCTAAATTGACAACTGATTTAAATCCAATACCCCTATACCCAATAGTAGTGCTTCCTCTTTGTTTATTTGAGGAACCACTTCTGCATAAAGCTTCTACATCATCTGATGAGAATGTTCTTCCATTATTTCCTACAATAAAGCCTCCTTCTATACTATGAAGTCCGAAGCTGGTAGAGGCAGCATCATCAGCATTTTGAATAAGTTCAATTAGCGCCCTTGTCTTATAGCTTTCAGCAATGTATTGTTCGACCTTTGCTAAATCCTTAAATAATTTGGGGGCACTTTTTGCTTCCTGTAAAAATTCGTCTCTTAGTTGTTCAAGGGATTGTATTGTCATTCTTAACACTTCTTTAATTAATAGGGAAATACTATGGCTGTTCCTCTTTGATCTACGAAATCCCTCAAGCTTTTTCTAAAGCAATACTTCCGTGATATAAAGTTTCAGGATCAATATCTGCTTCATTAGCCCATTCCACGGTGTCGAAACTAACTCTGGCAGTTTTAAAAATAGCTTCATTTTTCAGCGTTTTAAATATACCGACATCAAGGTATGGTTTCATATCAAAAACTTTTTCTTCCCCGTTTTTAAATTTCAGACGAAGGAGATAATTATTTAAAGGGGCTACTTCTGTTACAGCAAAATACATACATATTATTTTAAGGGTTCGATAGGGAAAGGCTTTTCACCATGCTGGCATAAAGCCCAGTCCGCCATTAATTCTTCCCTGTGTATTTCTATCCATGCTGCTACTAATCTTAATTGTTTTGCGGCCAATTTACCTTCCAATATTTCACAATCGTCAATTTTTACAGTAGCAGAATAATCCTGATAATATACATGGATGTGTGGAGGATTATGCTCTTTTGGCGCATAATACATCCTTATGATTAAACCAAAAAACATTGAAAGGGTTGGCATAAGATTTCTTTAAGTTATAAAGATATAGTACCCGATAAAAGTCGTAAAATTTTTCCTGCCTATCCTTCTTTCGGCTCCAATGGCGTTTCCAATATCAATTGTAAAAATTTTAAATCCAGCCAACGGTCAAACTTATAACCTACCTGTTTAAAATATGCCACTTCCTCAAAACCAAAATTTTTATGCAGTCGTAAACTTACGTCGTTGGTTGCATCTATACCAGCGATTATTGTATGCATATTTAACTTTTTGGCAGCTTCAATTAACGGCGGCATTAATAATTTGCTAATTCCTTTTCCACGCTGATTAGCGGCAACATATATTGAATTTTCTACAGAATATTTATAGGCCTGCCAGTTGCGAAAAGGGCCAAACGTACTAAAGCCTGCAATGGCATTATCTTCTTCTGCAATAAAAACAGGATAACCTTGCTGCTGCTTTGTTACAAACCATTCCCTACGCATTTCCAATGTGTGTATCTCATATTGATATACTGCAGTTGTATTTAAAATTATTTCGTTATAGATTTCCAACAATTCATCCAAATCAATTTCACTTGCTTCCCGTACAGTTATCATACAATAATTATTTTATCATTAATTGAGTTACCATTTCAGAGATTGCCTGCATGTCTTTTATCCCATCTTCAATTTCTACTCTGCTGTTTATATCTATGGCATAAAAAAAAGGATGCTCAAAAACTTTAATTTTCTCAATGTCCTGCAAGCCTATACCACCACTTAAAAGAAAAGGTTTATTTATTTTGTTGCGTTTTAAAATTTCCCAATCAAATTTTTGGCCCGTTCCACCGTAGGCACCCGGGCGGGCGGTATCAAACAAATAATAGTCGCAACTTTCCTGGTAGGGCTTGATCATCCAGTCAATATTCTGCTCATTTTTTTCGGTAATTCTAAAAGCTTTTATAACAGTAACATAATTACTAACACGATTGCAAAATACCGGCGTTTCATCCCCATGTAGTTGAACCAGGTCCAATCCATATTGTTCTATCTGCGTAATTATATCTTCTTCTGATGCATTTACAAATACGCCCACTTTTTTTAATGAAAGATGTAGTTGCTCAACATCATTACCCTGTAATTTATTAAGCATATAACGCACAGATCGCTGGTAAAAAATTAACCCTGCATAATCTACCCCAAGTTCATCAAGCTTTTTTAACTGATCCAATTGTGTTATACCACAAACTTTAAATTTCATTGCTAATTTTTGTTCTATAAACTAAAAAATTTCTTTTTAGACTAATGATATAAACTCTTTTACAATAACAATTTAAAGTTCTGCCACAAATCTTCTAAATGCTTCTCCCGGATCTTTTTCTTTCATGAACTTTTCTCCTATCAAAAAACCCTGGAAACCATGTTGCTTCAAAAGCGTTATAGTTGCAGCATCATCAATCCCACTCTCCGAAATTTTAATTTTATCTGAAGGAATTTTTTTACTCAATTCAATTGAACGGTTTACGTCCACTATAAAAGTTTTGAGATCACGATTGTTTACGCCAACTACATCTATCTCATCACAAATATGTTCAAGTTCCTGATCGTTATGTATTTCAAGCAAAACGTTCAATCCAAGATTTTTTGCAAAGCCGGCAAGTGTTTTTACTTCCTCTTTTGTTAAACATGCCGCAATAAGTAAGATAACTTCTGCACCAAACGCTTTAGATTCAATAAGCTGGTATTCATCTATAATAAAATCCTTTCTCAATAACGGCACGCTGTTAACCCTGGCTTCCAGGAGATCATCTAAAGAGCCGCCAAAAAAATGTTCATCGGTAAGAATAGAGATTCCACTTGCTCCATATTTTGTATATGCTTTTGTTACTTCAATTACTGTAGATGTTTTATTTATTACTCCTTTAGAAGGAGATTTTCTTTTAAACTCCGCGATAATTCCTGAATCGTCTTTTCCTGATAAATATTTTTTAAAATCAAGTACTTCATTTTTAAAGAATGGGCCATTCTGTAACTCTGCAATGGTTTTATTTTGCTTGAGATCAGCCACCTCAATTCTTTTTCTGGCAACTATGGTATCTAAAATATTCATTTAATAAATTTAATTAACCAGCTTATTGAGAGATTCCAGTGCGTTGCCGCTTTCAAGGCTTTCGACTGCAACGTTGTAGCACACTTCATAATTTTTGTATTTACCTATGCATTGCAAAGCCATTGCTGCATTGGCTAACACTACTGCATTCTGCGCCCATGAGCCTTCTCCCTTTAATATTTTAATAAAAATCTGCGCAGCTTCTTCAACCGAATTTCCGCCATAGAGATCTAAAGCGCCTACCATTCTTTTTCCAAGATATTCAGGGGTAAATATTTTCTCTCCGTCGTTTGTAATTACTTTGGTGTCATTGGTTAATGAAATCTCATCATAACCATCAAGGCTATGAATAATTGTAAACGTGCTATTGGTTTGTTGTAATAAATAATTATAGATCCTTGCCATTTCGAGGTTAAACACGCCTATCAACTGGTAATCGGGAATGGCAGGATTAACCAATGGGCCAAGCATATTAAAAAAAGTGCGGATACCCAAATTTTTCCTGATAGGGGCAACAATCTTTAATGCCGGATGAAATAAAGGTGCATGTAAAAAACAAATATTTGCCTTATCAAGTTGCGATTGAAGAACATCATTATCATTGGAAAATGAATAACCCATTTGCTGCATAACATTACTTGAACCACTTATCGAAGAGGCCCCATAATTACCATGTTTAACCACTTTGTTGCCTGTGCCCGCAACTATAAAACAACTTAAGGTGGAAATGTTGAATGTGTTTTTTCCATCACCGCCTGTGCCAACAATGTCCAGTACCTTATTGTCTTTTACTTTAAAGGGTACACATAATTCCATCAATGCATCTCTAAATCCCTGTAACTCATCAATGGTAATGCTGCGCATCAAATAGACTGTTGTAAAAGATGCAATTTCAGTTTCGTTATATAAGCCCTTTGAAATATTTACCAACACTTCTTTAGCAGCTTCCCTGGAAAGTGTTTTGTGTTCGAATAAAAGGGAAAGAATTTTTTTCATAAACTTCTATAGTATCTTTCAGTGAAATATTTTATCTGTATTCCTTCTTCAAGTATTTTATCTGCATCTTCTTTGACAAGTTTATAAACCTCCCGATTTCTATTTCGCATTTTTGCCAGCCACACACATACTATGGAAAACATTTCTCCCGGAGTGCCCCCAATTGCATAGTCTTCTATCATTTGATCAACAACATCTTTAAATCCGGCTTCATTAAGCAAACGGTAAATATTTTGTACTCTTTCCCCCCAGCTCATATGTCATAGCTTTAACCAATTCCTCATTATTTTTTCCCCATCAGGCGTAAGTACACTCTCAGGATGAAACTGCACCCCCTGCACATCAAATGTTTTATGTTGAAGCGCCATGATATAACCATTTTCATCGTACGCAGTTATTTCCAAATCTGCAGGAAAATTTTTATCGCTTACAATCCATGAGTGATAACGGCCAACTTCTATCTCGTCAGGTAGTTCATTAAACAAATCTTGTTTACCTTTTGCCTTTTGCCTTTTAACTTTTATTTTAGTTGCCACTCCATGATAAACGGTGCTGAGATTTTCAAGCGTGGCACCAAATGTCTCGCCAATTGCCTGATGCCCTAAACATACGCCCAGTATAGATTTTGATGATGCGTACTCTTTTATTAATGGCAATAACAATCCTGCTTCAGTTGGTATGCCCGGACCAGGAGACAAAATTATTTTATCAAAATCTTTTACCCTTTCAAGTTCAAGCTGATCGTTTCTAAATACTTCTACCTTCTGATGCAATATCTTCTCTACCAGGTGCACCAGGTTATAAGTAAATGAGTCGTAGTTATCAAAAATCAATATTCTCATACTAAATATTTTGTGCTAAAGCAATAGCACTTTTTAATGCATTTAATTTATTATTCACTTCCTGCAATTCTGTTTCAGGATTTGATACGGCTACAATTCCTGCACCGGCCTGGTAAATCAATGTATTGTTGCGGCTTAAAAAAGTACGTATCATAATTGCATGAATACAACTTCCGTTAAAGCCCATAAAGCCGATACAACCTCCATAATAACTTCTCGCTGTAGGCTCATATTCATTGATGAGTTGCATAGCCCTGAATTTTGGAGCGCCGCTTAATGTGCCCGCAGGAAAGGTAGTTGCCAGCACTTCAAAAGGATTTGTGCCTGATTTCACTTTTCCAGTTACTTCACTTACAAGATGTATAACATGAGAATAGTATTGAACTTTACAAAATGAACTTACCTCTACACTATCGCACATCCTGCTGAGATCATTTCTTGCAAGGTCAACAAGCATTACATGTTCAGCATTTTCCTTTTCATCACATAAAAGCTGCTTTGCTAATTGTTCATCAACTTCATCGTTACCGGTACGTTTGTAGGTTCCGGCAATCGGGTGCATGATGGATTTATTATCCTGGATAATTAACTGGCTTTCAGGGCTGCTACCCATAAGCTTATACTCTCCATAATCAAAGTAGAATAAGTAAGGGCTGGGATTTATATTTCTCAAAGCCCTGTATATCATAAATTCATCACCGGTAAATAATTGCTGAAATCTCTTACTTAATACGATTTGGAAAACATCACCTCTGTGGCAATGGGCGATTCCTTTCTTTACCATGTCAATATATTCAGCATCAGTGAGTGATGACGTTTCAGCACCATTTATCTTAAATGGATATGTCGGCACATCTTTACTCTTTATCAGGCTTTCTACAATATCTATTTCACTTTGCAAACCATTTATATGGTTTTCACAAATGAACAATTGGTTTTTAAAATGATTGATTGCAATAATATATTGGTATAAACGGTATCGCATTAGGGGGATGGAGGAAGCTCCGTCGTCTGAATCTCCCCTCCCCGGGGAAACTTTATGATTGAAGCTTATGTTTTCAAAAAATGGAATGGCGTCATAAGTTGTATAGCCAAACATGCCCTGCGCAATATTTACAGGTTTTTGAGCAGGTTCTTTTATTTCAAACCTCTGCATAAAATCCCAAATGACTTCAGGTACTTTTTTTAGCTGCTTTATGGGTATTCTTTTCGGTATTTTTAACGGTAGTTTGTATTCCAGTTGATGAGTATCTGTGATCTCAATGCCGGCAATAGCATTAATTCCGATGAAGGAATAGCTGTTTTCTGCTGCATGAAAATCTGTGCTCTCCATTAAAATAGTATCACGAAACCTGTCTCGCAGCCGTAGATATATTCCTACAGGCGTATAAACATCTGCTAAAAGTTTCTTAAAAGAAGTTGATATCTCAATTTTTTTCATAGCAATAAAAAACCCCGGCTTTATGTGCCAGGGCTGTTATTTTATAATACACAAATACACAAAGCGGCACAATCATTGGATTTTATGCCACCAGCTATTATTTGAATTCTTAATTTTCATTTGAAGTGCAAATATTAAATCATTTTTTTATTTCTGCAAATATTTTATTGCGGCTTTAACTCTTTACAAAATACCATCGCATTCAATCCTTGGCATATTATTGGCAATCTTCACATTAAATTTACAAATTGAAAAAAATATTTATCATAACATTTCTTTTATTTCCTTGTTTAATCCATGCGCAAAAAGTCAAAAGCATTTTTGTGAATCTGTACACTGATAGTTTAAAAAAAGGTACTTATAATTACATTAATGTTGACGGACTTTTGCCTAATGGTAGCTACACTCCACTCGACAGTACAGACATTCTTTTTTGGTCAAGTGAAGGTAAGTTTTATGGCAACACCTTATTGATTGATAAAGATTTTAAAAAAGAAAAGATTGTTATCAAAGTAACACTAAAATCTGATCGTTCAATAACCAAAGAATTTACCATGTACATTAAAACAAAAGAGGATAATGAACATTTAAAAACCACGGAGGAATTATTAGAGGATCTTCAAAATGCCAATTCAAAAAGAAAGAGAAAGGTGTGACTTTAGCCCTGCAATCTTCCATAATCTCTTTTATCAGGCAAACTTTTTCGCATCATCCAAAAACTTTGCTAAGCCAATATCGGTTAAGGGGTGTTTAAGTAACCCAAGAATTTGCTCTAATGGGCATGTACAAACATCCGCACCAGCTTCTGCACATTTAATTATATGATTGGGGGATCTTATGGAAGCGGCTAATATTTCGGTTTCATAGCCCTGTATCTCAAAAATATGAACAAGCTGCTGTATAAGTTCCAGGCCATCCCA
>JBDSFG010000337.1:0-3466 GCA_039919615.1 Ginsengibacter sp.
CAAATTCACCGGACTTTACAGCAACGTTAATTCTTTGAAGTTCCTGGTAAACAATTCTTCCTGCTCCTAAATTTAAATGGCCAACTTCGCTATTACCCATTTGCCCGGGGGGCAATCCTACATCTTCACCGCAGGTTATTAATGTAGTGTGGGGATATCTTTTATATAAAGAGGTTACGTAAGGAACAGTTGCATGTTGAATGGCATCACTCGATTTAACTTTACCTAAACCCCACCCATCCATAATTATTAAAACAGTTTTTTTACTTTCCATCGTCAAATCTAATTATTGTATTCAAGATTTGGTCATGTTATATGATACCTCATCTCCTGGATAACGTATTAAGGCATATATATTAAATTGGCACGTTTTTCGTAAAATCTATATTAATGAAAAAGATTTTTACATATTGTACGCTCATTTTCGTCTTAAGTTCTTTTCGCTTAAGTTCAATTAATGAAGTTGTAAATGGTTTAAAAACGGGTAATGCTTCTCAGGTATCAAAATATTTTGATAACACTATTGATATTACTTTATCAGACAAAAGCAACTCCTATAGTAAAAGCCAGGCAGAACTTGTTTTGAAAGATTTTTTTACTACTAATGGTGTAGTCACATTTGAGCTAATTCATAGTGGAGAAAATGCAGGATCACAGTATATCATTGGCAATTTAAAAACTAAAAAAGGTATATACAGAACTACAGTCTATATCAAACAAAAAGCTGACAGACAAGTGTTGCAGGAAATCAGATTTGAAAAGTAACAACAATTTTTCTTTAAAAAGATAACCCGGTTTGTTGCCGGGTTTTTTTGTGACTATGCCGGTAATGCAGTGTATACGCTATTCAACCTTACATTTGTAATTATGAATTATGAGCAGCAATTAGATCAACTTATTAAAAGTGCGTTAAAGGAGGATATTGGAGAAGGAGATTATTCAACGTTATGTTGTATTGCACCCGATTCAAAAGGCAAAGCCATTTTAAAGGTAAAGGAAAATGGAATTTTAGCAGGTATAGAGACAGCCAAAAAAATTTTTACAAGTGTGCAGCCTGATATCATGTTTACTTCTTGTAATAAGGATGGAGAAGCTATAGTGATTGGAGATGTGGCTTTTAAGGTTGAAGGTAACATCCCCGCCATTCTTAGTTGCGAAAGATTAGTGCTGAATATTATGCAGCGAATGAGCGGCATTGCTACCTTAACAAGGCAATACGTGGAAAAGATAAAAGACTTTCATGCTCAAATTTTAGATACCAGGAAAACCACACCTAATTTTCGTTTGCTTGAGAAAGAAGCTGTTCGTATTGGTGGCGGTACCAACCACCGGTTTGGGTTGTATGATATGATAATGCTTAAGGATAACCACATTGATTATTGTGGCGGCATTGAAAACGCAATTATAAAAGCGAGAGATTATGTTACCATGAACAAAAAAGAATTAAAGATTGAGATTGAAACAAGGAATTTAGAAGATGTTAAAACGGTTATGAAAGTTGGCAAGGTGGATCGAATAATGCTTGACAATTTTTCTGTTGAGCAACTTTCAGAAGCCACTAAAATTATTAATGGAAATTATGAAACAGAAGCTAGTGGAGGTATTAATTTAGAAAACATAGAATCCTACGCAGCAACAGGTGTCGACTATATTTCCTGCGGCGCAATTATACACCACGCTATTAGCCTTGATCTTAGTTTAAAAGCAGCGCTTACCTAACTTTACTGTATGCCTAAAAAGAAAATTTCTTCTTCGCCAATGGTTTACTCTACTAATCCCTCCTTTATAAAACAGCAAGATAAAGAAGATATTTTCACACTACGTGCAGCAGATCAGAAACTAAAGGTATTGACAGATAAAAAACACAGGGCTGGTAAGATAGTAACGATAATTACGGGATTTACAGGTACAAAAGATGATATGGGACAACTCAGTAAAGAATTGAAATCTTTTTGCGGAACCGGAGGTTCAGCGAAAGATGAAGTGATTATTATACAGGGAGATAACCGTGAAAAAGTTTTTCAATGGCTTACTAAAAATGGCTACACACAAGTTGTTAAGCAATAGAGATAAAAATAATGGACCGGCAATTCATAAAATATAAAATAACCATAAAACAAATTCAGGCTTTTTGCGTTTTTGTTTTAATTTTATATTACAACTAATGTTCATGGTTTCCAAAATTTCAGAAGGCGTTACAATTAGTGTTGAATCATTCTACCAACCTGATTATAGCAATCCCGAAACCAATGAATACATGTTTGCATACCGAATTACAATAGAGAATAATAATACTTTTCCTGTTCAGCTACTTCGCCGTCACTGGTTTATTTTTGATAGTGATTGTACGCACCGTGAAGTGGAAGGTGAAGGTGTTATCGGTATTCAACCCCAAATATCTCCCGGCGAAAAATATCAATACGTAAGTGGTAGTAACCTTAGAACAGAAATGGGCAAAATGCATGGAACTTACTTGATGGAAAATATTCACTCAAAGAAAACTTTCTACGTAAATATTCCTGCTTTTGAAATGACGGTTCCTTTTAAAATGAATTGATCATCACTGCTTTTTTACCTGCCCAGTCTTTTCTCTTTTCTTAAAATCTTTCTTAGCTTTTAGGTTTATATTTTGCCGAAGTGTAAATTTCCCTGGCCTCAGTATTCATCATTTTTTCAATAGTTAACTGAGGGTTTTTAGCCATATATTTTTTCACAATCTGCCAGCCGGCAAATGAACCGATATTGCCCGGTGCGTCTTCGCCAAGTTCCTGTGTTTTCGGGCTTTCACCGATATAATTTTTAGTGATGTTCTGCTCCGCATTATTGAGTAGTTCATTGCTTAAAAAAAAATCCCAGATCACTGCTTCGTTTTTATAAGCATCTTCTAGTTGATTTTGCGTATATCCAATCTTCAGATACCCTGGCGAGTTTGGCAATAATTTATCAAGAAGGTATAAACGTTTTCCCTTTTCAACCATTTGCTCAATTAAAGCTTTATCAGTACTCTTATCCGCATACATGTCATCAATAATATTCTTCATGCAATTAACAGCAATGTATTCAGGTGTAAAAGTTTTAGAAATGTATTCGGGATAAAGTTCCTGCCCCAGTGCATTTTTATAATAAGAAAAATTACTTCCAAGGTGTAACTGCAACCCGACACCTAATCCTTCCCTGGTAATTATGTCTCCCCCGGTTCCAAAAGAGGTTTGAAAAAAAGCGTCCATAGGCCCGATGAACGTTATTATATTTTCAGGTGTTTTATATTTAGGGAAGTAATATTTTAAATACTGCAAACCTTTTTTTATCTCTTTTGTTTCTTTTATAAAATCTCCAAACACCTTATCGGATGAATCCTTTAGAGCTTTGTAATCTTTTAAAAAAGTTTTAATAGCGGTGGCCTCCGGGCTTACATTGTTTAGACCCGCAACGTTCAACCCTAAAATATTAGCAATAAAATCATTTA
>JBDSFG010000339.1:0-19619 GCA_039919615.1 Ginsengibacter sp.
TTTGTAACCAACAAAACCGAAATGCACAATAAAAAAAACCCGACTATTATCCGGTAGGGTACGCATCTTTTGTTTTCTTTAAGGAAGTAGTTGGGTAAAATACGATCAAGCGTAATCCTTTTTGCAAGGCCGGTAACACCAACGTAAGAAGTAAGCACAGCGCCGCTTAACACAAGCACTGCATCAATTGAAATAAGATAACCTAACCATGCGCCCCCTGTTGTTTTACCCATAAATGAAAGCAATGATTCTTCATGTGATTTTATAATTGCAAGGGGAACTATGCAAATAGCGAGCAATGCTATAACAGGATTGAAAAAGCTTACTACAGCCCACATGTTTCTAAGTGTTTTTGGGAAAACACCGGGCTGCTGTTCTTCAACAAAATTAGCCGAACTCTCAAAGCCTGAGATGCCCAGCATTGCAGCAGAAAAGCCGAGAAAGAGTGCGGTAACCAAACTTCCCGATTGCACGGGAAGATGCCAGTTAATATTGAAAACACCTAAGCCATTATTTAAAAGGAACCAGCCGCAAACAAGCACAAGCAGCAACAGGGAACTAATGTGAATTATAAAAATAACTACCGCAACTTTTGCCGATTCGCCAATACCAATAATTGCAAGCGCCATAAATACTGCCAGTAAAAAAACTGTGGCAATTATTAAGGGTAAGCCGTTAACAATGTCATGCAGATAAAACATTGCTTCATAGCCAGAAATCACTGCAGTAGCCATGTAAGAGAGAATGGTAAGGCAGGCCGCAAAGGATGCTGTACGTTTGGACGTAGTATTTAACAGCACGTTATAAGCGCCGCCATTCAATGGTAAAGCGCCCACAACTTCGCCATAAATTTTTCTGAATAAAAATAAAACCAGCGCTACGATAAGCAAGGATACCCATGCATATTGCCCTGCATAAATTATCGTAAGCGCCGACACGTAAAGGCATGATGAACTGATGTCATTACCGCAAATTGCCGTTGCCTGTAACTGGTTTAATTTATTGTGAGCGGAATCAATATTTTTATTCATGAAGATTTAAGGTAGCGATTTTAATTCATGGCACTTTTTTGCGGCAAAATATGATTGTTACCTGCATTGGCCACAACATTTGCAACCGGTTTACAATATTTTGAACGTATACGTCAGGCCTTTGGCTCTCTAATAACGCACCCTGTCTTAGTAAATCAATCATGGATAAGTAAAATTAAATTAGCCCTACTCGCCAAATTTTTGTGTTTCTTCCTGGCTGGCATATTCTTCTTTAGGGTCAGGTAAAATTTTTACTGTGGATTGTTGCAACGATATAACAGATGATGCTGAATATAACCCTATACCATTTCCTGAAAAAGTGTAGTCCATTAATGTGAGCTTTACAATTTCGTTGACTGATAATTCAAAATAGTGTCCGTAACGTATTAGCCTGAAATGAATTGATTTCTGGTCTTTAACCGTAAAAATAGCAGACTGGATATCGTTAAAAACAAAGTTGTGACGATTATCTAAAGGGTTAAAGCCCCATGACCTGATCTGCACAAGGCCGATCAATATATCAAATGAAATAAAATATCCGTTGCCCTCCTGGTCAAAATCACATATCAGGCCGAACTTGCCCATTCCTTCTACGGTTATCACCCCTTCCCATATAAATCCTGCTGCTGGTTTTTCAAAACAAAAAAATTCGTAGCCACTTCTTGAGCCACAAGTCCATTTATCCTTTTCAACAATTAAAGATGCTGAAGAATTTTCCAGCAGTTGTTTCACTTCACCAAATTCGCTTTGCTGAATTATCTTTTTTACCATTTGCTCCCAGCGGTAATAACTTTTTAGAAGAAGACGTCCTTCATCATCAACATCAAGTTCTTTAGGAGGAGGTAATACACGCAAAGCATCAATTTTTCCATAGGCGTAAAAAAAGTTATAAACCAGTAAATGATTGCCATCTTTTACCGTACGGGCAGCATAGTTACCTTTGGGCAGTAAAACATCAGCATGGAATGAACGATACTCGCCAAAAAAATCAGGCGCAAACCAATACCTTACTTTTATATCTTCCCTGATAGAGCCAAGCAAATAAAAGCGGCCATTTAATTCAAATACACAAGGACATTCTATATCGTCATAAACCAGCGGGCTTAATAACGGTGGCATCAACTCAAAAGTGTCATCAGTTATTTTTACCAGCCCTACGCAACCCCTTCGGGAGACATAGCCGTGAATTGTTCGGGTACACAATAAAAGGTAGACATCCCCCTTATATACAAACCTGAAAGGGTCTCTGAAGCTTAGCCATGTTCTCGGATTGGTGTTATACGTTTCGTAAAATATGCCCTTCGGCTCAATGGGAAATATATTCTTACTGATCTTTTTCCAGTCGAGTAAATTATCAGATTCTGCGAGGCCGATTCTTGAAATTACTCCACGATCTTTTCGCTGCAGGCCGGTATAATACATTTCAAATTTGCCTTCCACCTCGCATACATCCATGGTCCATAACATATCATCATCCCATTCTCCGGGATGCCCAACAAACAGTGCGTTATTCACTCTACTCCATGAAATACCATCGTTTGAAACAGCGTGTGCTATATAATCATGATTGGGAATAATCAGATGGAACAAATGATAAACGTTGTTATGAATGATAACTGTAATATCGCCGATTTCCCAGTCACTAAAGCCTGATCCCGAATACATAGATTTTGATATTCTCTTTAAATATTGGTGCAAAATACCGGATTATAATGATTTGGCTATTTTTACCGACATGTACTAAGTATGAACTAAAATGAAAAACGGGTTTTACATACAATTGTTTAGTCCACATGGGCTGATACGTTTCAAAAATCCTGAAATTGGCAAGGATAAGGATACAGGCGGACAGGTAAAATATGTTCTTGAGCTTTTGGAAAACCTGTCATTGCATCCGGAGGTAAGAAAAGTAGAACTGTTTACCAGAAGGATTACGGATAAGAGAGTTTCTTCAGATTATTCTAAAGAAATAGAAATAATAAATGATAAAGCACGGATTGTTCGAATGGCATGCGGCGGAAACGCCTATCGTTCTAAAGAAATTTTATGGGATTATCTTGATGAGTTTATTGATAAAACGCTAAGATTCATTGATGAACAAGCTGATTTTCCTGATGTAACCCATGGCCATTATGCGGATGGCAATTATCTGGCCGGCCAAATAAGTGAAGCTTTTGGAATTCCCTTTATTGCCACAGGGCATTCTCTCGGCAGGAACAAAAAAAACCTTCTGCTTGAGGAGGGAATGCCATTGGAAAAAATCGAGGAAAAGTTTAATATGGAACGGCGGATTGTCGAGGAGGAAGCTTTTTTGAAAACTGCAGATGTGATTATTGTAAGTACGCAGCATATCATTGATACGCAGTATGCTTTGTATGACAATGCCGGTTACGGAAAATTTAAAGTGATACCCCCGGGCGTAAACCCGGAAGTTTTCTATCCCTTTTACAGGTTGGATATGCCATCATTTAAAATGTCTATCGAGCAGGAACAGGCCCAATACCGTGTGAATTCGGATATAGAGCGTTTTTTATTTAATCCCGCTAAACCATTAATACTTTCTATTGGCCGGGCCGATAAAAGAAAAAATTTTGAAGCGATCATACAGGCCTACGGATTAAATAAAGAATTGCAATCTATGGCCAATCTTGCCATTTTTGCCGGGGTAAGAAAAGACATTACTCAAATGCCAGCCGATGAGCAGGAGATTTTTAAAAATCTTCTTTTGCTGCTTGATAAATATGATCTATATGGTAAAATGGCAATACCTAAGAAAAATGACCCAATGCTGGAAATACCTGAAATCTACCGCATAGCTGCACGCAAAAAAGGTGTATTTGTTAATGCAACTCAAGGTGAAAATTTCGGCTTGACGATCATCGAAGCTGCTGCATGTGGCCTCCCTATAATTGCGTCGCCAAGTGGTGGCCCTAAAGAAATTCTTGAACAATGCAACAACGGCATCCTGGTAGATGTTGAAAGGCCTGAAGCCATTGCTGAAGCGCTAAAGAGAATCATTTCTGATCACGTGTTGTGGGAAAAATATTCTGCTAACGGAATATATGCAGCTAATCAACTCTATTCATGGTCGTCTTTTGCTAATAAATATATAGATGTACTACAGGAGGTTCTCAAACAAAAAAATTATCACACGGTAACCGCAATTAATAAAACTCCTTACGGAAAAAAGCTCGCCAAAGCAGACCTCTTTATTATTAGTGATTTGGATGGCACATTGGTTGACGGAGAAAAATGTGATGGGCTGGAAGAACTAAGACAATGGATTACTGATCATGATAATAAAGTTGTGTTTAGTATTGCAAGTGGCAGAAACAGGGAGATAACAAAACAGGCTTTACTTGAATACAACTTTCCAAATCCCGATATATTGATTTGTTCGGCAGGCTCGGAAATTTATTATACGGATAAATTTATTGCTGATAAGGGATGGGAAAGCCATATTGATTACCAGTGGAAACGAAATGAACTGCAGAATGCATTGTCCAAATTCCCGGGCCTTATGCTGCAGGAACCTGCAGCGCAATGGCCTTACAAATTAAGTTATTATGTGGGAGACAATTTTAATGAAGATGAATTAAAATCTATTTATAAGTTTCTTGATGAATGGAAGCTGAAAGCTAAAATTTTACTTACTGAAAATAAATATCTTGACGTACTGCCGTTTCGTGCAAGTAAGGGGAGTGCGATACGTTACCTGAGTTATAAATGGAAAATGCCACTTGAAAATTTTATTACTGCCGGAAATGGCGGCAATGATAAAGATATGCTTCAGGGAAAAGTTAAGGGCATAGTAGTGGCCAACTATAGTCATGAGCTTGAAGCGCTGAGGAAAAACAAGTCTATATACTTTACCAAATATCCTTTAGCTAAAGGTGTATTAGAAGGTATAAATTTCCATTTGTCTTCCAACAACATGGAGATCAAATCAACGCCGCCGATTTAGGGTAGTGATTTAATTCATGGAATCTCTATGCATTGAAGGAGAGGTAAAATCATCTAAGCCCTGCCCCTTTGCCGCCCCAGGTTAGAAACAGTTACAAACACAGGACAACAATACGCCAAGCATAAAGGATAGCTGGGGAGTATGCATATCCATTACATAAAATTTAAGTAAAAAGGCCATCCTAAAATGGATGGCGTCTTAGTAGCGTTGATTGTATTGGCAGCAAATAGTTTCTAAAATATATTTATCCTGCCAGAGAAATTATCTATTTCCCCTTCAGCTTTTCCAGCGCTTTTACGCCGTTATCATTTTTAGGATTAGGCTTTACTGACATTTCATAATTCTCAATAGCTTCCTTTTTCTTTCCGGCTGCAGCCAAAGCCTCACCTAAGCTGTCATATGGGTTCCAGGCTTTCGGGTTAATTTTTACATTTACCTTAAACACGTCTATGGCATCGTTAAGCCTGCCTGCTGTCATTAAATTATAGCCTGCAGTGTTCAGGTTATTTTCAATCCTGGGGGCCGAAACAGAAGTAAATGCTGAAATGTCATTGGTTATTAATGACAGCAGTTTCCATTCATTATTTTCTTTCACAAGAGTACGATATTCATGCGACTGCCTCGTGCTATTACTATCCTTGCCATGAGATACCGTGGTTTGATCATACTCAACCCAAGCCATATTTTCATTATTGCTTATGTTTAGGGTATCAGTTTTTACATCAACCTGTATTTTATCTGCTTTAGCATTAGCTTGCAAATATCTCGTCATGCGTGCGCCCAAACTATCCTAGCCTGAGGCGCTATTATAATAGCCATTACTAATAAAAAGAGCCGAAGCCTTAGGGCTGTGAGCCCAGGTATTTTGCCAGGCCTCACTATCATTATTGTAGTAAGCATCAGTTTCAGATTTAATGACTTTTTTAAGATTTTCATCTTCTGAATTTTGACTGAAAGAATGAGATACGGTAAAGGCAAGGAAAAGCAAAAAGAGCGTAGTTTTCATTTTATTTGTTTTAAGTGTGTAAAGAAAAGTAGAATGTGAGCGTTAAAGTAGTTTTAAATATTAGATGTTGCACTAATTGATTCATCCTAAGCGGGTGCTCTATTCCTTGCCTAAAGGTGGCTTACAATGATTTAGTGAACACCCAGGTGCAAAAGAACGCTGCCATAACATGAAATTTTTATTGATGGATTAAATTCAGCACGCCGATGCAAGAAACATTATGTTGATTAAATAAATTATTTATCGCCTTATGAGAGCCAGGGTATCTTTTAATAGTCGTGCTTTTAGAAACCTGTACAACTGGCCCTGCTGTGATTTTATAATTCTTCCTTTGACTTTATAAAATACTATCGGGAGGGTATCAATTTCAGATGCGGAGCCAGGCAAGGTAAGCCAGCCGTTATATAAGGTATCAACAAACGGAAATGCGGCTTCAACCTCTTTTGCCAATTGAAAATAAGACAAGGTATCTGCTGCGGCAACATTTTTTTCGGCAGCCACATTTTGTAATTGCAATTGTTGGAACATTTGTCTTGACACATCTGCGCTCAGCTCGTTCACTTCTTCTTTCGTCATATTTACACGCATGGATTTTATGTGGTATTTCGCAAGGTGGTGACTCTTTAAAGCGCTGTCAATAGAAGTTTTTAAACTATCACTTACTGCTTTGCCGGAATGATAGACTTTAATAAACATAGCCGTATCCTTTTCTTCTACTTCCCATTTTAGTATTTCATTGCCCTGCCTTTCTATCGGAGCGATGGCCAAGTCACCTATTTCTGTTTTAACCAGTTCTTTCTGATATACTGTATATAAAAAATAAACACTGGGGGCCAACACCACAGCGCTTATTGCAGTAAACCAATAAGAATACCTTCTTTGCAATTTTTTATTTATAAAAGCCTTCTCAGGAAAATGGAGGTATTTAACAATGAGGTAAGTGGCAAGGCTTATAAAAACTGCATTGATAAAAAACAGGTAGAATGCGCCTAAAAAGTAATTCCACTGCATGGTTGCCAGGCCAAAGCCTGCTGTACATAGCGGAGGCATTAGCGCTGTGGCAATTGCAACACCGGGAATAGCGTTCGTTTGATCATGTCTTGAAATAGACACGATACCTGCAACGCCCCCGAAAAGTGCTACCAGCACATCAAGCAGGGTAGGAAATGTTCGTGCCTGCTCTTCACTTGTCACCTGGCCTAATGGTGTAAGCATAAAATAAACTACAGATGCAAAAAGGCTGATTACAACCGCAAGAGCAAGATTTCTCAAAGAACGGATAAGCAATTTTTTATCATGAACGGCAACTGACAAACCCACCCCTAAAATGGGCGACATTAAGGGTGAAATAAGCATTGCACCAATAATTATAGCAGTTGAATTAGTATCTAAGCCAATAGAGGCAAGAATTGAAGAACAAACCAATATCCATAAATTATAACCCCGCAAAGTAACCCCGCTACTTATCGTTGACTTGGTCTTTTCAAAATCAGAGGTTGATCTTAAACTCAATATGTCCTGCATGTACTTTCTCAAGAGTTCAACACTTTAGTTTTAGTAATTATGCTGCCAGCTTCCTTGCAAATTTACCGATGGTTAAGCCTTGTACAATAATAGAAAACAGTACAACGACGTAAGTAACAGAAACAAATATTTCATTATAAGAACTCCTCGGCAACGATAAGGCCAGCGCTACAGAAATGCCACCTCTCAGGCCTCCCCATGTTAAAATAGGAATAACATTTTGTTCAAAGGTTTTACCCAGCTTTAAAACAGTAATGGGTACGGCAACAGAAATAAATCTTGCCAGCAATACAATTATAATGGTAATGCATCCCAACCCAAACCACGTTAGATGGAAAGGTATGATCAGCATTTCAAAACCAATCAATAAAAATAATATTGCGTTTAACACTTCATCTATCATTGCCCAAAACTTATCAATATAATCTCTTGTTACATCGCTCATCCCTTCCTCGCGGCTTTTATTGCCGGTGATGATACCTGCAACAACCATAGCCAATGCACCGCTTATATGTAAGTGAAACGCCATCAGGTAGCCTCCCATAACTATTGCAAGTGTAATTAAAAGCTCAACGATATAATTATCTATTGAGCGCAAAACAAAAAAACCTGCATAGCCCAGTGCAAGGCCAAATAAAATACCGCCGCCGGCTTCTTTTATAAACAACCACGCGGTGTGCAGAAAGTTTACATTTTCAGCACCTGAATTGATTACCTGCAAGATTGTTACAAACAAAACGATGGCTACTCCGTCATTAAACAAGCTCTCGCCGCTGATCTTTATTTCTAAAGATGAAGGAATTTTGGCGTGTCTTAAAATTCCCAATACCGCAATAGGATCTGTAGGAGAAATTAAAGCGCCAAATAAAAGACAGTATATAAAATTTATAGAAAGGCCAAACCATCCGGCCACCATGTACAATAAACCTGCAACGATGAAAGTAGAAAGTAAAACACCAATGGTTGAAAAAGTTATAATAGAAACGCTTTCTTCCTTTAGCAGATTTAAATCAATGTGTATTGCGCCTGCAAACAGTAAAAAGCTTAGCATTATTCTCATCAGCGCTGTATGAAAATCAATTTTGCTGATATAGTCTGTTATCTCAGTAAAAAAAAGAGGATTGAATAAACCAATGGCAACTATTGCCAGCGAAGCTATAATAGAAATAAGCATAATGCCAATAGTACCAGGCAGCTTGATAAACCTGAAGTTGATATAGCCGAACACGGCAGTTAAAACAATAATTATGGTGATGAGATTGTATATCTGCAATTGATTAAATTTTTATAATGATGTATTTATTTTTTCAACAGGAGTTTCAACTTTTATTTCTTCCTTGTTTAGCTCATGCATGTACTGATGTTTCAAATGATCGTACAACGACTTTTTATCAATTACGGAAGATACTAAAACCGCGACTATGCCTGCAACCATTAAATGAAATATTACATTGTGCCTGTCCGTCATTTCCAATACAAGAATGGCTGATGTAAAGGGTGACCTGGTAACGCCTGTTAAAAAAGCAACCATGCCTGCAAGAATTAATATATTGGTATTAGTTCCTGATTCTGAAAACCAATGCGCCACCAGCGAACCAATTGTTGCACCAGCACTCAACGAAGGAGCAAAAATGCCGCCCGAAGCGCCGGAAGTGAATGATAGTATTGTGCCCGTAATCCTCAAGCCCGGAGTTAAAAAACCTACATATTTATTTTGCGAAAAAAGTATCGCCGACATTTCTTCTTTGCCTGAGCCTAATATACCTGTACCAATGAAAAATGTTATAAAACAAACTATCAATGCACACCCCAGCACATAGAATACTTCAGAAGATTTATTTTTTAATGTAGCCTTCCATTGAAAAATTTTCAATATTATTTTGCACATGACGCTGCCCATTAACCCTGCAATAATTGCAACGAGTATCACAATAAAAAAAATATACCGGGACAGGCCGCTCACGTCGGGGTAGCCGAGATAAAGATAGGGGCCTAAAATGCCCTGGGCCGTTAAGCCTGCAATAATCACCGCTGAAAGTATAGCTATTTTAAAATAACTTATGTGTGTTTTGGTAAGCTCTTCCACAGCGAAAACAATACCTCCCAATGGCGTATTAAAGGCTGCCGCAAGCCCGGCCGCAGCCCCTGTCATTATCATATTTCTTTTAGAAATTTTAGGGAAAGATTTTGGTGTAAGCTGGTTAACTTTTCTAAATATGCAAGCGGCTATCTGGATGGTGGGCCCTTCTCTTCCTATTGAGCCGCCGCCTAATATCATAAATAAACTTGAGATGATCTTTACAATCATAATCCGTATGCTCAAAAGTTTACTTACTTTTTCATCATACTTTGGTTTTGCAAATTCGATAGCTGACATCACCTGCGGTATGCCGCTGCCTTTTGCATACAATCCAAATCTTTTTACCACCCACCAGGCTATTAAAAAACCTGCCGGGGTTATAATAAAGATCAGCCAGTGATGTAAATGGAAAATATATAAATTTAAATTTTCGCCCAGGCTGAAAAGCTTTGCGTACAACACGGCTACCAAACCGGTCAACAAGGAAGCGATCCAATAGGGAATCGGTAAAAGTATATTCGCTTTCATTTTCACTCCTCTCTGTACCAGTTTATTTCTTGTTGAATTATCCATTAAGATTCTCTTTGAAATTTTATAAAAATAAAAAGGCTCCGGTAAGCCTTTTACGGAAACAAAAATACTTATGATTTTTTCACTACAGTTTTTAAGAGATGATTACCTGTTGCTTATTTAAACTAAAGATGAAAAGCCAGAAGCCTGAAAATGCAAACAATGGCTGGCAATTACTTATTATATCTTAGCGCCTAATGAAATATAAAAAGTTCTTCCATTTGCAGGCAATATGCCAGGTCCGGGATACATGGTAATTCTGCGGTTAAAATATTTTTCGTTGGTAAAATTATTTACCCCCGCTGACAGGTGAAGTGGTCTGGAGATATTCCAACTGAAAGACCAATCCCAAACATGGTAGGCAGGTATAAGACCCGTGATACCATCAGCGCTTGCTAATGTATTAAATGCGTCGTTATAACTTTTGCTTGTATAGCTGTATTGAAACGTGGTTGTAAGATCACTGTGCTGTAACGTTAAACCTGCTTTATTCATCCAATCGGGCACGTTTTCAACATGCTTATTGGTTACATTAATATTAGAGCCACCCTTATTTATTATAGCATTCAGGTATCGGGCATGAGTGTACGATAAGGAATTGAATATCCTTATGTCATCTCTTGTATGGCGGTGTGTTACTGACTTCAGCAAGGATAGCTCCACATATATTTCTGCACCTTTACTTACAGCGTCACCAATGTTTGTTGTTAAAAGGTAAGAAGAAGCACCAGGATTTTTTTGTGAAATCAGTCCCACACGATTACCATAGAAAAGATAAAAGCCATTAACATCAAAATTAAAAATGTCACTATAATGACCCCGATACCCAAGATCAATATCATAACCTTTACTGTCTTTTAAATCCGGGTCTATTACATCAATTCTGTCTGCCGGAGTTACATTCGCATATAAAAAAGGACGGTACGCCTGGGAGATATTTGCGTATAACTGGCTTACCTTATTTACCTGAAATTGCAGACCTGTGCCAAACAAAGGGAAGTGCCTGTTGCCTTTATAGGCTACACCAACACCAGCATTACTAATTTTGCCTTCAAGATTTGTATTGATGATTTCATAACGAAAACCTGGTGTTATAGAAAACCGATCGCTTAGTTGAAATATATTTTCAGCAAACACCGCATAATTTTTTGTTGTAAAACGGAGGTCAACGCCATAAGGTTTTATAACACTTAAATCAAAATTATTTCCCGTTGTTCCTGCTCCCTTCTGCCTGCGCTTAGTTGTTTCGTTGGAATAACGTATGCCGGCTGCTAATACGCTGGTGGCGCTTCCTGTTTTGTAATGGTGCAGTAACCTTGCTTCTGTTGTAAAACCATTGTAGTAGTCCCGGTCTACCTGGCGGGCATTGTATAAACCTGTTGATGTATTTACCGTGTCTGCAATGGCAGGAGGAGCTATAAATTGTACGCTATTGCGCTGCCCTAACAAGGCGCTTGTTGTTATCTCGAGTTTAGTATCAGCAGAAATGATGTGCTTAAAAATTAAGGCAGGAATATTTATTGCAGGGTTAAAAAAATTTCTTGAACGAAGAGATTGCTTTGCATTTTGATTGAACTGTACATCGGTTAAACCGCCGGCAATTTTTTGTACATAAGCCATTCGTGAAAGCTGCAAAGACAGACTTGTTTTAGCATTAAATCTATAGCTGATATTGGTGTGCCAGGCGTGATAATTATATCCTGAATTGGGTCGCCATCCATCGCCATGCCTGTAGTCGAAATAGGCATAGTAACTCAATTTACCCTTTGTTCCGCTTATGGAATTAAATGAATTAAAAAAGTTATTTGAACCTGTTGTTTGTTCGCCTGTATAGGTAAAAGGCTTTGTGCTATCCGGTTCTTTCATAACATAGTTCATCATGCCACCAAACTGGCTGCCAAACTGCAGCGCTGCTGAACCTCTCACCAATTGAACCTGTTGTACTCCTTGTAGAGGCGGTGTATAATGGTCTTCGGGATAACCAAACATATCGGAATTAATATTGTAACCGTTTTGCCGCATATTCATTTCTATTGAACGGTGACTATCTGTTCCCCTTGAGCCTACATTGATTTGCAAACCGGCGCCATCCATCTGCCACATAGTTAACCCAGGTATTTGGGCAAAGGCTGTCCGTGTCAAATTTTGAGCAAGGTTCATTCGGGATGCGTCCAAATAAACCTGGTTGGTTTTTTTGCCAGAGTAAATGTTTGCGCCTATGATTTCTGATAGATATTTCGGAGCTGCGTTCTTATAATACCCGCTTACAAAAACACTGTCTAATATTTTTGATTTTAAAGTGTCCTGCTGCATTCGCATTGACTGCCCCCTTACCTGGATGCCACCGGTAAATGCCATAAAAAAAATAAGCAATATTTTAATACACTTTATCATAGGAGCAATACTTTTATTAGCTAATGATTTTAAATGCGAAGTTACGGCATTGTAGTTTTAAGCTTACTGGGGCAAGAATATGTAATTAAAAAAAGCACTTATAGTCAACAAACGGCGGGTTTTGGTAAACTAACATAGTCAAAAGAACAATGTTCATTTACCAACATTCATCTTTTGTAAGATTCGTTTACGCCGGCATAATCGTTATAGGCTTTGGCCTTGTAACAGACAGTTTTAAAGGCTTTGACTTATACAGGAAATGTTAATTGAATAACTTCGGGCAGCAAATTTTTGATACCCAAATTCACAAATCAGCCTCTCAAAAGGCACTCAATGAAATCCCCCTTTCTTCTTTATTCTCTCCCTCACCCTCTTCCTTTCCGTCTCACATGTAAAACCCAAAAAGCAGCAACAAAACCCTTTTATCACCAACGTACTTCAACAACTAAAGAATTTTAAAGACGAGGAAAAATGAACAGCAAGGCTGCAATATCATGCCCTAACAATAAAAGTTTTTGCGGTTATTCGTACCAGCGGAAATCCTGCAATTTGGAAAAAAACAAAAAGTCAGATAATTCTCCGCTACCTATTCTAATTAGTATCATAGATGGATGTCGTGAAGAAAACAATTGCCAACGTATAGCAAAGAAATAAAAGGCGGTTATTCATCAATTATCGCTGTTACCTCAATTTCAATTAAAAGATCAGGATCAATCAAACGGCGCACCTCAACCATTGTCGCTGCTGGCTTTATGGCCTTAAAAAATTCGCCATGAGCTTTACCAATTTCCTCCCATGCAGAAATATCGGTAACAAACATTCTTGTTCGTACCACATTTCCAAGGCCCGCGCCAGCTTCTATCAGCGCCCCTTCAATCTTTTTAAAAATGAAAACTGTTTGCCCGTAAACATTTCCTTTGCTAATCACCTTTTCACCATCTGCAGCAGTTGTTCCTGCCACTTCAATAATATTTCCAACCCTGATGGCCCGGGAATATCCCAAAATATCTTCCCATGGAGATGCTGAACTAACTTTTTGAGTCATAAATTTTTAAAGTAAAAATATCAATTATTATTTTTAGATTTGTCTAAATTAATTTTTAGGTATTATGAATTTTTCTATAAGTGAGGAGAATTATATAAAGGGAATTTATCATCTTCAGGCTGAAACAGGATTGGTAAATACAAATGCGCTGGCTAAAGAACTTAACACAAAGGCAGCTTCAGTTACAGATATGCTTAAAAAGCTGAAGACCAAAAAAATTATTCAATATGAAAAATACCATGGTTTTAAATTGAATGAAAGCGGTAATAAAATAGCCTTGCTTATCATAAGAAAACACCGCCTATGGGAATATTTTTTAGTATTCAAACTGGGTTTCAATTGGGATAAAGTACATGCCATTGCAGAAGAACTTGAACATGTTAGCAGTACCGAACTGATTAAAAAATTAGACAATTATCTGGGCACGCCAAAAATTGATCCTCATGGAGATCCGATACCGGATATAAATGGCAAACTCCCTGTTATAAAACAAATTAATTTGTATGGGCTTCCTGTAAAGTCAACAGCCACGGTTAGTTCTGTCAGTAACCAATCTTCGCAAATGCTTGAAATGCTTCATCATTATGGCATTGGTATCGGTTCAAAAATAACAGTGAATAGGGTATTTGATTTTGATGGATCAATGGAAATAAAAGTTTCTAAACAAGCTTCCTGCATCATTAGTGAGCAGGTAGCAAAAAATATATTTGTGTACCATGATTAGTAAAACAACAAGCGACAATTCACTAAGCGAAGTACATGAAACAGTTGATATCAGTTCCAAAAAAGTCGGGTGGAGAAGGATCTTTGCATTCTTTGGCCCGGCATACCTGGTAAGCGTTGGATACATGGATCCGGGGAACTGGGCAACTGATCTGGCCGGTGGAAGTAAGTACGGCTATACGCTAATTTGGGTTTTATTAATGAGTAACGTTATGGCTTTGTTGCTGCAAAGTCTAAGCGCAAGATTAGGAATTGTGAGAGGAAGAGACCTTGCACAAGCCAATAGGGAAGCGTATCCCAAACACATAAATTTTGTTTTATATATTCTCGCTGAAATTGCCATTGCAGCCTGCGACCTTGCTGAGGTGCTTGGCATGGCTATAGGGATACAATTACTTACTGGCCTGCCATTGATTTGGGGAGTATCTATTACTGTACTGGACACATTTTTATTACTCTATCTCCAACGCCTCGGCATTCGCAAAATGGAAGCCTTTATTATCGCATTGATAGGCGTGATAGGCATTTGTTTTCTTGTTAACATCATTATCGCTCAACCTCAATTGTTTGATGTGTTGAAAGGCTTCATCCCTTCTTTACCTGATGCAAAAGATCTATACGCAGCGAAGGAAATGCACAATGCTCTGCCAAAGGAAACTGCCTTATATTTAGCTATTGGCATTATTGGGGCAACCGTAATGCCCCATAATTTATACCTGCATTCCTCATTAGTGCAAACAAGAAAAATTAAGAAAACCAACCGGGGAATAAAGCAGGCATTAAAGTGGAGCTTTATTGATACCGCAATAGCGCTAAACATTGCCTTTTTTATAAATGCTGCCATACTTATATTGGCTGCAACTGTATTTTTTAAAACCGGCCGAACAGATGTAGGGGAAATAAAACAAGCCCACCAATTACTTTCTCCGATGCTTGGCTCAACTATAGCTTCCACTCTATTTGCAATTGCGTTGATAGCATCTGGTCAGAGTTCTACTGTTACCGGCACCCTTGCAGGGCAAATTATAATGGAAGGCTATTTGCGCATTCGAATAAACCCAATGCTGCGCAGATTGATCACCCGTTTGCTCGCCATAGTTCCGGCAATTATTGTAATTGCCCTTTTTGGTGAAGAGAGGGTTGATAGTCTGTTAATATTCAGCCAGGTTATACTAAGCCTGCAACTGGGATTTGCAGTTATTCCACTTATTCATTTTGTGAGCGACAAAAAAACAATGGGCTTATTCGTTATAAAGCCATTTATACAAATTTTTGCGTGGTTGGTCGCATCGGTACTTGTGTATCTCAACGTAAAAATGGTTATGGGGGAAGCCATTGGTTTTTTTGCCACATCACACAATACTATTGCGAAAATAACTATTGTTTTTGCCGGACTTTTATTTGCCGCTTTACTGATATACTCAATAATTTTCCCATTATTTGGTAAGAGCAAAAAGGCAGTCTCCATTCAAATGCATCCGGATGTTTCCGGGTTATTGGATCTTGAAATACCTGTATATAAAAAGATAGCAGTTGCGCTTAATTTTAGCGAGTATGATGCAAAATTGCTGGCATCTGCGCTTGGCCAGGCAAAACACGACACTCAATTCTTATTAATTCATGTAGTGGAAAGTCCTACTGCACGGATACTTGGCAACGAAACAGACGATTATGAAACGCAAAAAGATAGGGAAAAACTTACATTTTTTGTAAACCAGTTGAAGGAAAAAGGCTTTGATGCTGATGGTAAACTGGGCTTTCGCAACAGGGCCAAAGAGATTGCAAGAATTGCAAAAGAAGAAAAAGCCGATATGCTCGTGGTAGGTGCACATGGCCACACCGGTATTAAAGATTTTATTTTTGGAGAAACGATAAATTCAGTACGGCATGAATTAAAAATACCTGTTTTGGTGGTGCAGTTATGATGTATATCTACCAGTGCAAAAAAATTTCTTACGTGCTTTGTATCTTAACCGGAAATTGACCCCGTGTAATTACAAACTTTTTATTTGCCCGGCAATTTTGTTGTTCCACTGAAATTGGGATGCAGTATCAATGCTGTGGCGGGTTTCATTATCATATTTTTGCTGAAGCATATTATTTTCTTCAAACACTTTATTAAAAATAGAGGATAATAATTTTTGATAATTATCTAATGTAAAATTTGCACTGAGCAGCTCATTATAAAATTTTTGAGCGCTGATCCTGGTGATATCAAAATGATGCTGCTCATGTAACAAATGATAGTCACTACCGATATCAGGTTTTTTCCAGGAATTTTTTTTGCTGAAAAACGTAGAGACTTTAAGATTCAGATAAACATTATTTCCAACCATGTTCATATTTGCATTAAATGCAAAGCCGGAAGACGTTACTGCCCCGCCGGGGCTATTGTAATCAGGTACACCTTTAAAATCATCCCAGGTAAGCGGCCTGTTTATGTTGTAATAAATGGTATCATTTTTTGTATCAGCAACTTTATTATTCATTGTCACTTCTACAAAAACTTTTTGTGAAAAAGCTGAAATTGAAAAAAGCAATATAAAAACCAAAATTCCAGGCTGTTTAATCATTGAATTTTTCATGTGCATGTAAGAGCAAAAATGCTGACAAGTTTTAATATAAAAAGTTAAACCTGCGTAAATAGCATTAATGGAAATTGCGAATCCTTTATTGGGCTTTTAATGAGTTACTTTACTGATACGAAAGGCCGGTAAGCTTTGACGAATCATAGTAAAATGGTTCAAAATTATCTTCCTTAATGCTGCATGATACATTAATACTCTGGCAACTAATATTGCCAAATAAGTTTGCAACAGAGCTATCAGCCGCATCTCTGCCGGTAGCAATTTTAACCAGGCCGTTAAGAGGAACAAGTTTAGTGGCATCAAACAATACCCATTCATTTCCAAGGTAGGCTTCAAAGCATGCATGAAAATCCTGCGGCTCTAATTTATGTGCATAACCGGTAAAGTAACGGGCCGGAATTGTTAGCGCTCTGCATAATGCGATTCCAAGATGTGCAAAATCCCTGCATACACCGGCTAATTCTGTGACCGTATCATAAGCTGATGTCTGCGAATTTGTCGAGCCACTTAAATATTGAACATTATTGTAAATCCAATCAGTAAGGCTTAATACTTTTAAAAATGGATTATCTATTTTACCAAATTTGCTGTCTGCAAAGCGAAACAGCTTATCCGACTGGCAGTACCTGCTGGGATATAAATAAGGAAAAACGGAAGTATCTAACTCTGCCACTGAAATCTCTGTTTGATTGGTGTGGTCAGTTTCTTTATAATAATTATCAACAATTGCTTTATATGAGATTGAAATTTCTGTTTCTTTTAATACCTCAAGGCGTATCAGGCGATTCTCTCCATATCCAGAAGTTAATTCTTCAACTTTAAAATATGGCTCAATTAAAAGCGTCTCTTCCAGAACGGTTTGTTTTTGGGTTCTCAGCGCATGAATATTAAATATTAAAGTACCAGATGGGTTAATAATGTATTTGAGATCTGCACTAATTTCCAGTTTCATTAACTTATTGTTTGGTTTGATAATTTATTAAATGTAACATCCATCCATTCTTCCGGGATATTTTGTAATGCGCTTTTCAATTCTTCGGCCCATTGAGCAGAAATATTTTCGACATCTTTTTTCTCATACCTGTGTTCTGCAAGAAAAAAACTATCCTTTTTATAAAGCACTACGTCAATAGGAAAATCTACATTATTCGAACTCACCCTGGTGGAATCAAATGAAAGAAAGCCTGCTTTTAAAGCAAGTTTCATACTTGAATTTTCATTTAGTGTTCTGTTCAATATTGCCTTTCCATGTCCCGAATTTCCGATAACTACATAAGGCGCTCCCTGCCCCAGTTCAACCCAGTTCCCTTCAGGATATAACAGAAATAGCCGGTGTTCATCATCGTCTTTTAGCTGTCCTCCAATAATAGTATGAAGATCAAACTTAAAGCCTGACCTTAAAAGGAATTCTTTATCTTCTTCTGCTACACGCCTTACCTGTTCTCCAAAAGCATTTACCGCTTTATATAATTTCTCAAACTCCTCATGCGCAATAATTTCTTTAAAGTAAACAACCGCTTTATCCCTGATAGACCTTAATCCGCTCGTCATCACAAACATGGAAAACTTTTCTTTTTGCTCACTCAAAAGTTTCACCTTAATGCTTGTATCCGTTCCCGAAGTAATCCGGGTGTCTGCAATGGCTACAAGGCCTTCTTTCACTTTAATCCCCAAACAATAGGTCATAATTCAATTTTTATTTTAGGAGAATTTTAAAAATAATGATAAACACCTACAGTTCAATAAATGAATGTGATAGTTGCAGTTATCTGCCTTATCATAGAAATTTAAAATTCGTTTTAGCATATAATAAAAGCTGCTCAGCTTTTTTAACTATCAGATCAATATCTTGTTTTTGCATACAATTAAAATGGCCTAACGGGCATTTTTTTCTTCCATATTTGCTGCAGGGCTGGCACGCTAAACCTGGCACTATTATGTTTTCATAAATGTTTCCTTGGTAAGTTTTAAGAAATACATCGCCGTAAAATGGCTCTACATCAAGCTTTGGCGATGTACTGCCCCAGATAGCAACGGTGGGTTTTTTAAAAGCTGAGGCAATGTATTGTAAGCCCGTGTCATTTGAAATTACGAGCATTGATCGTCTTAGAAGGTCTGCAGATTCATTCAGATTAAACTTACCACATGCATTATATATTTTTATCGGATCGGTTTCCGAAACTGTTTTACCTTCTTCAAAGTCTTCTTTACCGCCAATTAAAATAACCGGCAGAGAAATGCTGCTGCATAATTCTTTTAACTTATGCACCGGTAATTTTTTAGTTTTATAAGAAGCGCCTATCACGATGGCGACATAACCCGACAGGTGAGAAATTGGAAGATCCGATTCAGGAACCCGATCATGGTCCGGGATAAAATAATCCAGGCCCAGGCCATCATCCTTTACTCCAAAACTCTTTACAGTTTCAAGGCTGCGTTCTGTGATGTGTTTGCCCGGCATAAAATTTATATGGAACCTTGTCAGAAAAAATTTTTCTACGCTTAATTTGTCAATAGTAAAAGATTTTTTCTTTAATACTCTTTTTACTTTATTAGAACGGAAATTATGATGCAGATCAATAATATAATCATAATTTTCCCTTTTCAATTCCTGGATTACTTTATCAAGATCATCATTAAAATAAAAAAACTTATCAATATATGGATTCGCCGCAGTAACCATTTTAAAAGAAA
>JBDSFG010000363.1:0-11370 GCA_039919615.1 Ginsengibacter sp.
AAAATTATATGTGAACCGTGGCTTTGGGTTCATTGGTTATCCCGGGAGAGTAGGAATTTTGCCGGAGATAACGGTGATAGAATTGGGGTAAATTTTTAGCGGCAACCTTAAGTAAAAATCATCATTGAGGAGTTTATCCCGGGCTAAGTGAGAATGCCTTTGAATGTTCTTTTGTCGTTACTGCTTTGTGCCTTTTAAAAGTAACACCGACTTTATTGACTGCTCCTTTAAATGTAAAAATTTTTTACGTTCTTCATCCTGTTTAAAATTTTCAAAATCTTTTTCACCCGCAAACTCTACCAGGTGAATTTCATAAGGTTTGTCAATATGATGTTCAATAAAAGCATCTTCGGTTGGTCTTACCCGCAACAAAAGTCGCCCATTATATTTTAAAATTGTCGGAATAGCAATGTCTTCAAATTGATTAAATACATTTTCCTGTCCCTCGTTGATGTAAACTAATTGTGTTATAAATATCATTTGTTTAAGGGGGAGTTCAATTATTTAAATAATTATTCTTAATGATATTGATATGGTGCATCTCGTGCCCAATCGTGGCCTTAAGAAATTCTTCAACGGTTAGTTCATATTTCCATGCCGTACCTTTTAGATTGAGTTGCAAATCAGACAAAGAATTAATAAAGCTGTTAGTGGCTGTTCTAACATTTTTAAAGTCTGTTAATAGTTGTTGTAACTCTAGTTCATCAAAGCGGCTGTTTTCTACAAATATATTCTGGTCGTAACCTGGTAGCTGAGTCATATCTTTTCTGCTAAATCGCAATGCCCTGTATGTCATAATCCGTTCATGGTCGGTTATGTGTCCAACAATTTGTTTAATATTCCACTTGCCTGGCGCATAACGGTAACATGCCTGCTCTTCGTTAATTGAGCCAAGCAAAGCGAAGTTTTCCAGTGAAGAAAATAATTGCCTGTAATTTGAATTGCCTGCCAATTCAATATAATAAGGAAAGCCATCCTGAACAGTATATTTCATGCCGTACTGATTTTAAAATAAAAGAGAAAGTGTCTTTGTGGATTTGTTAGCTGAGAGAGTGTATTATTCAAAGTTGATATTACGAAACACGATGCCGGTTAAGCAATATTTATTCTATCCATATCTCCTGTAAGGCCGCAGGTAAATTCAATACCTTTTCTCTCTTACGGGAATTCTTTTCCTTCCACCCTCATCTGCTGGCCTTTTAAATCCGCCATCAGCTTCGTTCATACGAATTAGCCTGCCATTAAATTTTGTGCCGTCAATACTCTTTATCATTTTTCCTGCAACGCTTTTATCAATCTCTATCCAGGTATTCATTTCACGCAGGTCAATTTTACCAAGACATTCTTTATTCAAATCACTTTCATCTAAAATAAATTGTAACATACTGGCTTTATAAAAACCATCTTTTGTGCCCAGGTTGATAAACAACCGGGTAAAACCATTATCCCTGTTGTTAAAGGTTCCCCTCTCCCGCCTGGGTACCATATCCCGGTTACCCTCCGGCCTTCTTTCCCTGATGTCATTTCTTGTATTCAGGTCATCAGCATTTTGATAATATTTTAAGAAATGATTAAACTCAAGGGCTGCAACTCTTTTTAAAACTTCTTCTTTTGAAACATCTGCAAATTTCTCCTGCAGATCAGCGAGGTAAGTTTCATATTCGCCATGTGAAGTATCCGCCTGCATCAACTTATCCATAAAATGGAAAAACTGTTTACGGCAAACATCTTTTCCGCTTGGTATATCTAAACGATGAAATTGTGCATTGATCATTTTTTCTATCTGCCTTATTTTATATGACTCACGACTATGGCAGATTGAAATACATATACCGCTTTTGCCTGCCCTGGCAGTTCGGCCGCTGCGATGTGTGTAAACTTCCATATCATCCGGTAACTCATAATTAATCACATGAGTTATACCTTCAACATCAATCCCACGTGCCGCCACATCTGTGGCAATTAACAACTGGATGCTTTTATCACGAAAACGTTGCATTACTTTATCACGCTGTTGCTGTGTCAGGTCGCCATGCAGGGCTTCAATATCGTATCCTTCTTTTACCAACCGCTCAGTAACTTCCTGAGCATCCGCTTTAGTTCTTGTAAAGATTATTCCATACATGCCCGGGTTAAAATCAACCAACCGTTTTAAAGTTTCGTAACGGGATTGTGCAGGCGTAATAAAATACTGATGATCTATGTTTACATTCGCGGTATTCTTTTTACCCACAGTTACTTCCTGCGGATTTTTCATAAAATTTTTAGATATGGCTTTTACTTCAGCAGGCATTGTTGCGCTAAACATCCAGGTACTTTCCCGCCTGATAGTGTTTTTTAAAACAAAATCAATATCATCCCTGAATCCCATATTCAACATCTCATCCGCTTCATCCAATACAACATATTTTACCTTTTCAAGGTCAATGGCTTTTCTTTCTATCATATCAATCAGGCGGCCAGGTGTAGCCACAACAATATGCACTCCTTTTTTTAAAGCACGTATTTGCATTACAATGGAAGCGCCGCCGTATACGGGCTCGGCTATGGCATCTTTTAAAAATTTTTTATAGTCCTGAAAGTCGTTACATATTTGTAAACACAGCTCACGTGTGGGACAAATTATTAAAGCCTGCGGATATTTTTGATTAACGTCTATTAATTGCAACAGGGGTAAACCAAAGGCAGCAGTTTTGCCTGTTCCGGTTTGTGCTAATCCTACAAAATCAGTTGTGCCGGATAATAAGATCGGTATGGCTTTTTGTTGTATTGGTGTGGGTGTCTCAAATCCTAATTGAGTAATAGCCCTTAGTAAATGTTCGTTTAAACCTAACTCTTCAAATGAGTTCATGTAACTTTTTTTAATAAGCGGCAAAGGTAGTCTTTTAGATTTTGCATTTTGTTGATTAAACAAAAAGATAGGCTTCATGGAAACAAAAAATAAATAAAACAACCTCCATACAAAGAAACGGGATGGGTTATACAAAGATTTATTTAAAAGGAATATGCGCCCTAAAATTCCAGTTAACAAAGAATTACAAATTATTTTTTTGCTATGGCACATATATTGAATTTATCATAAAAACTATTTTTTATGAAAACGAAGCTTATCTCTTTAGCGGTTACACTATTTATTTTTTCAGCCACTTACTCGCAGGTTCATGTTGGAATTAAAGCAGGCGCCAGTATTAATAAGATCACCGGTAAATCTTTTAAAGATGAATTTACGTATGGTTATCATGCAGGTGGCTTTGTTACTATTGACCTTGGAAAAACCTTTAGTATACAACCTGAAGTTTTATTTAATCAATTTAAAACAGATACCTCATCCAGCTTTAGTTCTGTTTACCAGTTCAACAAGATCAATGACATTAAACTTAATTATTTAACTGTACCCATTTTACTGAATTATAATGTAAACAAAATTCTTGCGTTGCAGGCTGGGCCGCAATTTGGGATATTGATTGACAAGAATAAAAAGCTGTTACAAAACGGCGAGGATGCTTTTAAAACCGGTGACTTTTCATTGGTGGGAGGCCTTCAGCTTAAATTAGTAAGCTTCCGTGTTTACGGCCGCTATGTACTTGGCCTTTCTGATATCAGTAATATTGGAAACGCGGATAAATGGAAAAGCCAGAGCATACAGTTAGGAGTTGGAATTGGGATTTAATTAAGAGCGTACTGTGATAATTTTTTTTTCTTTATTCAGCTTAATGATCGCTGATGGTTTAGCTACTCTGAAATCACTTTGCCGGTGTTGCACTATATAGTCAACACCTTTTTTTATTTCTGCATCAATATCATTAAAGATAAGCGGCGCTGGATTACCGGAAATATTAGCTGACGTAGATACCAGCGGTTTATTGAACTTGTTTATAAGATCCCTGCAAAATTCGTCCCTGGTAATTCTTATTGCTAAAGTTCCATCTTCATTTATCAAACTATCTGCCACACTTCTTCCGTGCTCAAATACTGCAGTTGTAGGCCGGTTGGTTTTGAAAACATAATTTAAAATTGCCGGATCCGGGTTAGCAACATACGTGGAAATATCGATCTCACCGGAAATTAAAATGATCATTGTTTTAGAATCTTCCCGCTGCTTAAGTTCAAAAATTTTATTTACCGCCTCCTGGTTTGTAGCATCACAGCCAATCCCCCATAGCGTATCTGTCGGATACAAAATTATTCCTCCGTTGAGCAATACAGCCAGGCTTTGCTCAATATCGTTTGTAAAATCAATCATCTTGCATTTCTTTTACGGTGTATTTCATTTCCTTTAAATAGGCATATTTTAAAAAACTATAGTGGGCAGAAAGCTTTGCAGCAACAAAGCCATGCCAGCCATCCAAAAAGCCAAGTCTGAAAATATAATTGAATACGAAAGTATAGTAAGGCGTAAAAAATAATTTATACCAGGGATGTTTTTTTTCGGAAACAAAATAATTCTCAGCATTTAATAAAGCGTAATTATTGGCCTTAATTATAAATTCATTAAGGTTCGTCATGGTGTAGTGCAGTATATTTCCTCGTAACTTTTTTACTTTGTACCCCCCCGGAATATTTAGCTTTTCATGAACTAAGAAAGTGTTCCAGCTTATATTCTCTTTATTAAATAATCTTATGTGATGATTATTAAACCATTGGCCATACTTAAGATTTTTTTCCCCGATAAAGCTTTTGAACCTGATATCATATAATATCGCTGGATCTGCGTAGAGAGAGGAGTTTAGCAGATTTTGCCTCAGCGTTTCATCAATACCCTCATCTGCGTCAAGAGAAAGTATCCAATTATATTTTGACATGGAATTCCCCAAATTTTTGGTAGCTCCATAACCCAGCCATTTGGTTATTAAAATTTTTGCATCATATTTTCCTGCTATATTCAATGTAGTATCTGTGCTGCCTGAATCAACTATGATCAGGTCATCAGTAAGTCCCTTCAGACTGGCTAAAGTTCTCTCTAAAACATGCCCCTCGTTTTTTGTTATAATAACTATTGAGAAATAATTCAAGCTGTTGATTTTTATCCCGCAATATTATACATCTTAAGCAATAATACTTTCTAAAAATTTTATTCAGTCATTTATACAGGAAGTATATGTTTGCAAAAATAAAAAACATGGACTTAAAAGAAATGATAACTTCTGCCTGGAGCAACAGGCAATTGATAAATGAGCCTGAATATCTTAACGCAATAAAGGAAGTAGTTGAAAAATTAGACAAGGGCGAATTACGTACTGCTATGCAGGTAAATGATACCTGGCAGGTAAATGAATGGGTTAAGCAGGCCATACTTCTTTATTTTGGAATACAAAAGATGGAGACCTACGTTCTACCGCCTTTCGAGTTTTATGATAAGATGAAACTAAAAAGTAATTATGCCTCATTGGGCGTTAGAGCTGTACCACATGCTATTGCACGCTACGGCGCTTACCTGGCAAAAAATGTAGTATTGATGCCTAGCTATGTAAACATTGGCGCCTATGTAGATGAAGGAACAATGGTTGATACATGGGCTACCGTAGGCAGTTGTGCCCAAATTGGAAAGCATGTTCATTTAAGCGGCGGCGTAGGCATTGGTGGTGTATTGGAACCGTTGCAGGCAAGCCCTGTAATTATTGAAGACGGGTGTTTTATTGGCAGCCGCAGTATAGTAGTAGAGGGAGTAAAAGTGGAGAAAGAAGCAGTGCTTGGCGCTAATGTAGTGCTTACGCAATCAACAAAAATCATTGATGTTAGTGGCAGTGAACCTATAGAATTTAGAGGAAAGGTGCCTGCCCGAAGTGTAGTAATACCCGGAAGTTATTTAAAGAAATTCCCTGCCGGAGAATACAATGTTAGCTGCGCTTTAATAATCGGTAAAAGGAAAGAAAGTACTGATATAAAAACAAGTCTTAACGAGGCATTGAGAGATTTTAATGTAGCGGTTTAGCAGTTAATGAGAGCAGATCCTTACAACTTTTTACATTCAACTTCAACCTGTATTTTATTGAATGAATGACTCATCCCGAACACATATTTCATTAGCCGGATTTTTGATCACTTTCTTTGGCTCGGTACTTTTTTCGACAAAAGCAATTATTGTAAAAACTGCTTTCTTTAATACACCGGTGGATGCCTTAACGCTACTTACACTTCGCATGATCTTCTCATTACCGTTCTACCTTGTAGCGGCGTTTGTGATCAGCAATAAAGAGAAAAATATTAAACTTACTGCAACGCAATGGGGATACCTGTTATTTCTTGGCATATGCGGGTATTACCTTAGCAGCCTTTTAGATTTTATTGGCTTGCAATATATATCCGCAGGGCTTGAGCGATTGATACTTTTTCTGTATCCAACATTTGCTGTGCTTATTAATGCATACTTTTTCAAGCATAAAATTTCCATCATTCACAAGGTTGCCCTGCTGTTAACTTATGCAGGCATAGCCATAGCTTACTTTGGAGAATTAACTATTGACTCGGGTAACCCAAATTTCTATTTTGGAAGTCTCATGATCTTTGTATGTGCCATCACTTATTCAATTTATATAGCAGGAAGCGGTAAGGTAATACCCTTGATAGGTGCTAATAAGTTTACTGCCTATGCGATGCTTACGGCAACCGCCGGTATATTCATTCACTTTGCATTTAAGGGTAATGTGGCAACACTCGAGTCATCCAACACTTTATGGTTGTATGGGTTGCTGCTGGCTGTTGTTGCTACAGTAATTCCTTCGTTTATGATATCACAGGGATTAAAGAAAATAGGTTCAAGTAATGTCGCCATCATAAGCGGAATAGGGCCTGTATCAACTATTGTTCAGGCACATTTTATATTAGGTGAAAAGATCTTTGCTGCGCAGATTGCAGGAACAATCCTGGTGATTGTTGGCGTGTTACTTACCGGCTGGAGGAGAAAATCTGTCGCAGAAACGCAATAGATTTTTATTGAAGAGATTTATCTTTTTCTATATTTGCCCACATAATTGCCCGGGTGGCGAAATTGGTAGACGCACTGTGTTCAGGTCGCAGCATCCGCAAGGTTGTGCTGGTTCGAATCCAGTCCCGGGCACTTATTATAGCCTAACATATTTATCTCATTTACTTTCACGCTAACCTCACATTTCACTTAGAAGACATAGCGTCTTATCTTCATCATTACCTGAAAAGAAATTAAAGACTGCATTACCGCAAATTGTGTTGCTAAAAAGAGAGCTGATATACATTAACCACCAGGGTTGATTTTATCTGACCTATGCCGCATGCTGAAGGTGAGAATTGATCGTTGTCAAAAGAGACTTTACTTCAAAAGGTTTTTTAATAAAGTCATCAGCACAAAATATTGAGAATGGTATTGATAGTTCAGCGGAGAACAGAATTATAGGTGTTGAAATGGTTTGCTTTAATTCCATGCACAACTCTGTGCCCAATTTTCCGCCCGGTAGCCTCACATCTAATAAGATCAGGTCTGGTTTATAATATTTCGTCACTTCATCAAGACCCACGCCTGTAGTATGGGTTTTTACATTATAACCATTCTTTAATAAGATAAGTTCGACAATTTCCAATATATCCTGATCATCATCCACTACCAATATTTTTTTCATAAACTTACCATTGAAGAATCATACACTGCTTTACAAGTAACGACATTATCTAAAGATTTATTAATATAAGGGTAACAAAATATCATGAATGGTTAAGAAAGTATAATCCAAAGTGACAGATTACCCCGATCACAACAAACACAGAGGATATTTCTAAAAAGCGTGCTTCAACTTTAAATCCTTTATTCTTCTGCATATTTTATAACAGCAGATAACTTGTTTCGTTATTGTCAATTTATAGAGAAAGAGTGAAATTAAAATTCATAAGACTCATTTGATTTGATCTTCAGTTCTATTTTCCTGCCCTTATCATTTTATAAATCTTTATTGCACTCATTAGCAAAATCATAAATAATATTAATCCCCCTACCCCCCAAATAAGACTTATACCTTGTTTTACGACAGCCAGCATTACAATCGCAATTAGAAAGATAGTGGCTGCTTCATTCCATATTCTTAATTGCTGCGAAGTGAAACGGAACCTGCCGTTCATTTGTTCTGCATAAATTTTTTGTAGCGTAAAATGATAAATATATAAGGCAGCTACAAACCCAAGTTTTATCCAAAGCCAGGTAGGAATGCTTCCATAAAGAATACCCATCCATACACCAAAAATTAAAGTAAGGATCGCCGAAGGCCATGTAATACCAAGCCATAACCTTTTAATCATTATTGAAAACTGCCTTTGCAGGATATCTTTTTCGACACCAGTTTTTTCAGCAGCTTCTGTGTTATAAATAAATAGCCTGACAATATAAAACATACCACTGAACCACGTTACAATAAAAATAATGTGGAGTGCTTTTACGTAAGAGTACATTTAAAGTAAAAATTCAAAAGTAAAAATTCAAAACCAATCCGGCCAGATCAATTACACAAACGAACAACTATTAACGATCAATGGCCATCGCCTTCAATCCATCCCGCTAAAGTTTTTACCCACAACGGATGAATATTTAAACATGGTATCATTTCATAACTTTCACCTCCTGCTTCCATAAATATTTCTTTACCCCTTATAGCTATTTCTTCAAGTGTTTCAAGACAATCACTTACAAAAGCCGGGCATACTACCAACAATTTTTTTATCCCTTCATTTGGTAATTGTTCAAGACGTATATCTGTAAAAGGTTCGAGCCAGCCTTTACCTAATCGTGACTGAAATGAAATGCTGTATTTTGGGGCAGGTATTTGTAATTGTTCTGCAACGGCTTTGGTAGTGGTAATAACCTGGTGCCGATAACAAAAATCATGTGCAGGAGAAGCAACCTCACAACAATTTTCTGCCTGCAAACAATGGCAACCTGTAATATCACTCTTCTTTATATGCCTTGAAGGAACTCCGTGGTAGCTGAACAGAATTTGATCATAAGGTTTATCCAAATAAGGCTTTATATTTTCCGACAATGCGTGTAAATAATGTGGTTCATTATAAAATGGTTTTATAAAAGTTAGTTTGAAAGAATATTTTTTCTTTTGATAAATTTCTTTAGCATACTCTACAGCTGTTTCAAAACTTGACATAGCATAATGTGGATATAACGGTACAGCAATTACTTCCTCAAGACCTGGTTGTGTTTTAAGCAATGCTTCAAAAGCTGCTTCGGGTGTGGGATTACCGTATCGCATAGCAATCTCAACCGGTTCTTCTATCAGGCTCTGCAAAGCCTGTTGCAATTGCCGCGTCATCACCACTAAGGGTGATCCTTCCTTTGTCCAGATTGTCTTATAAGCTTCCGCAGATTTAGGCGCTCTGAAGGGAACAATGATCCCTTTAACTAACAATGCCCGCATTAACCAGGATTTATCAATCACTCTTTCATCCATTAAAAACTCGTCAAGATATTTTTTTACGTCAGATACTTTAGTGGAATCGGGTGAGCCAAGATTCATCAAAAGAACACCTCTTTTTTTTGTCAATATCATTATTATAAAAGTATTTATAAAGGTAAGGTTGATGTTTATTAAAATTTCAGTTCGTTCTTTTTTTAAGGCATTTCCCCAACCTTTCTCCTTTTTATGACGTTTTAATGACTATTCATAGAAAACATAAAAATATTTTTGCTACCCTATACTTTCATGCTGAATAGTCAACATAATTTCTTATCGCACTTTTGCATTGCCGGTATAAACTATCGTAAAAGTGATGTCAATATCAGGGGTAAATTTTCTCTTTCACAGGAGCAATGTGAATTTTTGTTAAGAGAAACTATCGTTAAACAAATTCCCGGAGCTTTTGTTCTTTCAACCTGTAACCGTACAGAAATTTATGGCATAAGCCACCAGCCCCGTGAATTGATTGAATTATTATGTCTCCATACCCAGGGTACGGTACATGATTTTATAGAGCATGGTTATACCCGCCAGGGCCTTCCTGCTGTTAAACATCTATTTGAAGTTTCAGCGGGACTTGATTCACAGATCATAGGTGATTATGAAATTTTATCTCAATTAAAACATGCTGCTAATTTTGCAAGAGAGCATGGTTGTATAAATAGTTTTTTAGAGAGAATTATAAATTTTGCTTTGCGATCTTCTAAAGAAATAAAAACTACTACGCAATTAAGTTCCGGAACAGTTTCTGTTTCTTATGCCGCCATTGAAATTATTAAAGAAAAAATTCCTGACCTTATCAAGAGGAAAATTCTTTTGATCGGTACAGGCAAAATAGGAAACCACATTGCTAAAAATGTAAAAACTTATTTACCGGGCTGTTCACTATCTTTTTGTAACAGGACAAATGAAAAAGCTTTTTTTCTTGCAGAACAATCCCAGGCAGGCTACATTGAATATGATCAATTGCCGCTTGCAGCGGATTTATTTGATATAATTATTGTAAGTGCAGCTTCTGAAAAATTTATCATTACGCCGGTTCATTTTAAAACATTAAAACCGAGATTGATCCTTGACCTTTCTGTGCCGCAAAATGTTGATCCTTCTGTCAAAATTATTGCCGGTGTAGAACTTATGAATGTTGATGAGATTTCCGCCATTCTTGACAACACAATTGGCCGCCGCAAAGCGGAAGTTCCAAAAGCTTTAAACATTATTGATCAAACCATAGAAGAAGTAAAAGATTGGTTTGGCCTACAATTGAATAACCCTGTGTTGCGTAAAGTAAAGCTGCAATTGCATGAGTTAAGTAAACACAATCCTGCTGATATAAACCACAAAGAAAAGATACACAAAACAGTTTCGTCGCTGGCCATTAATCTTCGCAGGCAAAATAATAAAGGCTGCCAGTGCATACATGCCATGAGTGATTATCTCCACATGAATTAATTTTATGCAACCACTAAAAATAGGAACCCGTGAGAGTGAGTTAGCGGTGTGGCAGGCAAAGCAGGTACAGGCGCTTTTAAAACAAAACGCTGCAGAAGCTGAATTAATTTTTATAAATAGTGAAGGGGATATTGATCTTATAACACCTCTTTACGAAATGGGTGTACAGGGAATATTTACCAAAACACTTGATGTCGCTCTGTTAAACAAACGTATTGATATTGCAGTTCATTCTATGAAAGATGTGCCTACGCAATTACCACAAGGGATAAGACAGGCGGCAGTATTACAAAGGGGTTCTTATAAAGATCTGTTAGTATTTAAAAATGCTGATGTGATTAACCATTGGCAGTTGTCCACTGAATCTATACACTCCACTTTAAAAGATACTGCTATCAACCCCCCTTCAGGGGATGGGGGTATAATCGCCACCAGCAGTATTCGCAGAAAAGCACAATGGTTGCACCGTTATCCTCATCATACAATAGAAAACTTA
>JBDSFG010000390.1:0-9862 GCA_039919615.1 Ginsengibacter sp.
TAAATTACTCATTTATATTTGAAAAAAAGAAAAGCATGCCTCAGCATAGAGAAATTGAAAACAAAACTTATAATGAACGGTTATTTAGTCCGGGAATCCGTGGTTTTTTTCATAATGCCCGTTTTACATGGTTAGAACAAGCTTTTAAAAAACTTGGTTTAAGTAAAGGAAGTGTTATTGAAATAGGTTTTAATGATGGAAGAAGCCTTAAGCATATTCCTTTTAAACCGGAAAAATACACCGGGTATGATGCAAATTGGGAAGGAGGCTTCGATGAGGCAATAGAAAATTACAGCAGCTATCCTCAATACAGTTTTATTGAAAGTAATGATCCTTCGTCTTTTAATCCCGGCGACGAGATATTTGATTTTTCACTTGCCATGGAAACACTTGAACATCTTCCAATAAGGTTTCTTGATGATTATCTTAAAAAATTAGCAGCAGCAACAAGGCGCTTCGGCTTTTATTCTGTGCCTAATGAAAAAGGGGTGGTGTTCTTTTTAAAATATTTTTCAAAATATTTTTTAAAAACCCAGCGTCATGTATATTCTGCCAGGGAGGTATTGTTTGCATCATTAGGTAATCTTAAAAAAGTACACCGCTTAGATACAGCTCACAAAGGATTTGATTACAACCTACTGATTAAACAGTTATCAATGCATTTTGATATTGTGGAAATAAAAGGAATACCTTTTGGATTTTTGCCGCCGTCTTTAAACTTCACAGTCGGGATAATAGTTAAAAAAAAGTAAATCATACATTTTACAGCTTGGATGATTTGGGAGAAATAAGCTCCGATATTTTTGTATAATTTTATTACCACTAAAAATTCAGAACATAATGACAACTATGTTTATAAAGCCATCGGCAATAATTCTTTTCCTTATTTCAATAAGCTTTTTGTCATGCAGCTCACAATCAAATAACACGAATATTCATGGCAGTATGTCTGCTGTTGCTAATGACTTTCTTGCGGTACTTTCTGCAGAGCAAAAAGCAGCCGCAAAGTTTTCATTCGATGAGCAGGAAAAATATAACTGGCATTACATTCCAAAAAGCCGTAAGGGAATTTCTTTGGGCGAATTGGATGATACGCAGAAAAGAGCTGCTTTCAATTTGCTTCGTACTGCTTTAAGTGCTGCAGGATATAATAAAGCTATTGCAGTAATGAAACTTGAAGCTGTACTTAAAGAAGCAGAAGGCCGCTTATCAGATGATAATTACCGTGACTCTGGTAAGTATTATTTTTCTATATTCGGCAACCCTGCAACAGACTCAATATGGGGCTGGAGGCTTGAAGGCCACCACGTATCTTTTAATTTTTCTACAAAAGATAACAAGCTCGTTTCGGGAACCCCCGGGTTCATAGGAGCTAATCCTGCTATTGTATTAGCTGGCCCCGAAAAAGGAAAACAGGTGTTGAAAGATGAAACAGAACTGGGCCTTACTTTATTACATTCCCTTAATACAAAACAAATGGAAACCGCTATCATTAGTGATAAAGCTCCGGGTGATATTATTACGGCTGCGAGTCGCAAGGCGATGATCAGCGATCCCAAAGGGATTTTATATAGTGAACTTACTGGTGTACAACAAAAAGATTTTCTGCAGTTGCTGAGCATTTATATCCATCGCTATACCACCTTGTTTGCTATGGATATGATGCATGAGATAGAAGAGGCAGGGTTAAATAATCTTCGTTTCGCCTGGGCTGGTTCAATGCAATCGGGGCCGGGCAATCCGACCTACTACCGCATACAAGGGCCTACCATTATTATCGAATACGATAATACCCAGAACAATGCCAACCATGTTCACACGGTAGTAAGAGATCTGAAGAATGATTTTGGAGGAGATGAATTGTTAGAGCATTATAAACAAGGCCATCACAATTGAAATAACAGCCCGGTTTTATTTTGCAACCTTCGCTGGCTTTATTTCTACAGTATCAGTAGCTAAAAACGGGACAATATAACCTCCTGTGTCCAATTCTGTTTTAGGAAAAACTTTTTTTAACTGATGCCAATCATTTTTATTCACGTCTGTTTGATACAAAAAAATTGATTGCAAACCCTTCAACGATTGTAGTTGCATAATACCCTGCCCGGTGACTTTTGTTCCGACAAGACTCAATGATTGCAGCTTATCTAACTTTTTAATTTGACTTAATCCTATGTCTGTAATTTTTGTATTGTTCAATTGTAATAATGTAAGATTAGTACATTGACTGATTACATTTAAAGCACTGTCACCAATGTTTATATTATTCAATTTTAGCCACGTTAATTGTTTTTTTAAAGGCGACAATAAGGCTATATCTCTATCAGTAATATTTATAGCCGAAATAAAATTAGCCACGAGGTAATTAGAGTTTTGAGAAACAGGAATTACAATTACTCCTCTATCTTTTAATGCCTGCAGGGCTCTGTCATCAGCCTGTCCTATTGGTTCGGCAGGAATAATAGAGATGTCTTTTTTTTCAATAGCATGATCAATTTGTAATGACAGCAAATACGCTTTTAATGTTTCAGGCTCTTTTAATTGTTTTACTATTTTATTGAAATCAGCGCCCTGGTCAACCCACCAATGTATTACAGCAATTTCGTTTTCATTCAATTGTGCCTTTTGTTTCGGAGGCATATGATCTTCATCTTCCCGTGGTAATGATATGCGCTTTATCAATTCACTTTCATCTTCCTTACCGTGAATAACAGGTCCATTTTTACTTCCTTTTATTATCCATTGAGGATTATCCAATCGCAAATTATTTTTTTGTTTTTTTTCACCATGGCAACTGTAGCATCTTGTTTGCAACAAGGGTTGAATTACATCTGCGTATACATTAGCCTCCTGGATGTTGGGTATTATCTTTTTTACTGCAATTAAAGAATCAGATGAATTTGTCCATGACGTAGTAAGATAATCTGGGCCATGGGTTAATGAACCGCCCAGGTGACCTGTTATAATTAGTAGCACTAATAAAATAACTGACAGCATTTTATATAAATTATCAAATTGCCCGTAATTTATTTTTGCATAAATAAGAATTGAAATTACCGCTACACTAATGCCCATCCACATGTGCCAGTCTTTAATATTCTCCTCATAATCGCCACTAAGTGATAACAGGAAACCAGTTATGCAGGAGATAATCGCGGCGACCATTCCGCATAATATTACCACTTTAATTACTTGCTGTGATACCTGATATTTTTCTTTGGAAGAAAGCCATTGCAATAATAATCCAATTAACAAAAAGCCAATAGGCAGATGTACCAACACAACGTGGAAGTGACCTATAAATTCTGTGATGGTTAGTAGCATATCTAGTTGTAAGTTGTTAGTTGTTAGTTGTTAATTGTTAATTGTTAGTAGCGAGTAAGGTTTTGTCAATAGCCAGTAGTTTGCAGTAAATAGAATGGAAAGTAAGTGTTTTCTCAAACCTGGCTATTGACCACTGACCCAATGACCATTGACTATTCACTAAGCATATCTTTTGCGAAGCAAATTCAACATATAAACATTGATAGCCCATTGATCAGCCAAAGGCTGTTTTGTATAAGGCATTGTGGGCATATAATCAGCAGGACCAAACTCGGTAAGTATTGTTAAGCGCTCCCCTGCTTTCTTTTTACGGTTTATTATTTCATCCCACCATGCAAAATGAGCTTTTACCGCAGCTTCCCATTCGGGTGCCCTGGGGTCATTTACTTGCGGCCCTTCAGGATGCCCTATCCTTGCATGTATGTGACCAACTCTTTCTATAGCAAGCGCCAAAGTTTCTGATTGATCCTGTAACAATGATTCGCTCACATTACACCAATGAGATACGTCAAATGTTATTTGCAGCTCAGGGATTTTTTGCAGGTATTGTCTGGCTACAGGTGCTGCAAATAAAATACGGGAGCGATGGGTTTCATGATAAATAGAAACACCTGATGATTTACCAAGTTGAAGAGTGTGATCAATAAAAGTTTTGTTCTCATCATAACTAAAAAAATCTCTACCTGAGTGACAGTTAATGTATAAAGGTTTTTGAATAGTGTTAGAAGCTGCGGCATTCGTCATCTGTTTAAAATATTGCAGGTGTTCGTTATAATCAGGCTGTTGCGCACCACACAAAAACCCAACTTCGAGACTGTACTTCTTAAGTGCAGTAAATAATTCATCCTGGCCGGCTTTTTCCATAGGCCACCAAATCTCTATACCATCATATCCTGCCTTTTTTACTTTATCGCAATATGAATCTAATGTGCCCTGGAAGCCCCAATTAGTAGCTAATATTTTCAATTCAAAGTTTTTACTCATAACATTTTTTGCGGGATTATTTTTTGCTAAGGATGTAATTGATGATAACATGAAGGCTGTCGTTGCACAGGCAGTTGTCTCTATAAACCTTCTCCTGTTTTGCTTCATATTTATTTTTGAGATTGAGAATACTTATGCAATGACTTCTTCAATTACTCTCCCTGAAACATCAGTTAACCTATAAGGCCTGCCTTGAAAATGATAAACAAATTTTTCATGATCAAACCCTAACTGATTCAATATTGTGGCCTGTACATCATACGGTGTTACTTTACCACTAATAGGATAATAGCCAATTTCATCTGTCTCCCCGTAAGTATAGCCTTTTTTAATACCGCCTCCTGCCATCCAGATAGTAAAGGCGCTTGCATGATGATCCCGTCCTTTGAATGGATTTGGTTTCCCCTCCCTGTTTTCCATCATTGGCGTTCTTCCAAATTCTCCTCCCCAAACTACTAAAGTTTCTTCAAGCAAGCCTCTTTGTTTTAAATCTAATATCAAAGCAGTTATTGCTCTATCTACCTGCCGGCATTTATTGATAAGGCCAACAGTAAGATCAGTGTTCGAATCTGTGCCGTGGCTATCCCAACCCCAATCAAACAATTGAACAAAACGTACACCCTTCTCCACCAATTTTCTTGCTAATAAAACATTGTTGGCAAAGCACGCTTTATTTGGTTGAGTACCGTACATCTCATGCACATAGGCAGGTTCATTATTAATGCTCATCGTTTCGGGCACCGATAATTGCATTTTATATGCCATCTCATATTGTGCAATACGTGCTAATATCTCGGGGTCTTTAAATTCGTTATACTCCTGGGCATTTACTTCATTAATGGCATCAATAGAAGCTTTACGCAGATCCCTGTCCATTCCTTGCGGATCTTTTATAAACAACACCGGGTCTCCTTCGCTTCTGCACTGAACGCCCTGGTACACCGATGGCAAAAAACCACTGCCCCATACACTTTTTCCCGCGTCCGGAAAATGACCCCCGGAAGTTAAAACTACAAAGCCGGGTAAGTTTTGATTTTCAGTTCCTAAGCCATAGGTTGCCCATGCACCGAGGCTTGGCCTTCCTAAACGTGGTGATCCGGTTTGAACCAATAACTGGGCAGGAGCATGATTGAATTGGTCGGTAGTACAGCCCTTTAAAAAAGTAATTTCATCAGCAACAGATGCAAGGTGCGGCATATTATCACTTATCCATGCACCACTTTGGCCATGCTGTGCAAAGGCCGCCTGCGGGCCTAACATTTTTGGTACTCCACGGATAAATGCAAATCGTTTTCCTTCCAGTAAAGATTTAGGACAATCCTGTCCATCCAGTTTCATGAGGTCAGGTTTATAATCAAACAATTCCAATTGGGATGGTGCCCCGGCCATATGCAAATAGATTACACTTTTTGCCTTTCCGGGAAACATGGGCAATTTTGGTAATAATGGATGGGCCGGATCAAAAGCGATATCATTGTAACTGTCAGACGACCCACGGCCACAACTTTGGAACATTGAACCCAATGCAAGGGCGCCTAAGCCCATGGCACTTTCTTTTATAAAATGTCGCCGGCTAAAGTAATGTAGGGCTTTGTTGTTAGCCTCGTTTACTAATCTTTGATTGTGTAATTCCTTTTGTGTCATAGTTCAAACTTTGCTCATGCCTCTCTAACCCATATGAGCCTTTAATTTTTTGTTATTACTTCATCTAAGTTCAATATTGCACCGGCCACTATTACCAAAGCTGCAGTTTCCGGATTGTTATGCTTATCATTTAAACCGATTATCTCACAGGTTTTATCAGCATCTATAATAAACTGCCCATAAGCTTTATCGTATAGTTTTTCCAATGCTTTTAATTTAGGTGGTGTTATAGATTTTCTCAAAGCTATCTGGTATCCTGTTTCTATAATTTTTTTTACATCTTTTGGATCATTATTTTCCTGCATACGGTATGCAAAGTGCCGTGAAGCCTCCAAATAAACCGAATCATTTAAAGTGACTAATGCCTGCAATGGTGTGTTTGTACGAATGCGACGTGATGAGCAAACCTCCCGGAAAACTCCATCGAAGCTTATCATAGAAGGATAGGGCGCTGTGCGTTTCCAGTAAGTGTAAACGGCCCTGCGGTATTGATCTTCACCGTTGCTGTTTGTCCAAACCTTTCCGTCGTATGGGGAAAGCCAAATGCCTGAAGGCTGCCATGGCATTACACTTGGGCCAAACATTTTTTCACTTAATAATCCGCTAATGGCAAGTGCCTGGTCACGAATTTGCTCTGCTGATAACCGAACCCTTGCACCTCTTGCATAAAATTTATTATATGGATCTTTCTCTAATAATTCTTTGGTAATTTTTGCATCCTGGCGATAGGTAGCAGACATCACTATTTCCTTCAACAATTTTTTAGTGCTCCATTTATAATCGTTCATGAAATTCCATGAAAGATAATCAAGCAATTCCTTGTGACCAGGTGTTGCCCCTTGCGTGCCCATATCTTCTAAAGTTTCTACGAGCCCGGTGCCAAACAATTGCTCCCATAAACGATTAACCATTGTTCTTGCCGTCAACGGGTTTTGTTTGCTTGTTAGCCATTGCGCCATACCCAACCGGTTCCTTGGCGCTTTATTTGGAAACGGATTTAGTGATTGCGGCACATCAGGCTCAACAGCATCTCCCTTTACCAGCCAATTGCCTTTAATAAAAACGTGAGTGCGCCTATGCATATCCAGGGGGTTATCAATCATAACTGGTGTGGTTCTTACTTCTGCATTTAATAATTGCCAGAAAGTTTTGTTCGCATCTGCGTAACCTAATTTATCATTTCCGGGTAATAATTCTGTAAAATAGAACCAATCGAATAGGATACCGTTGTCATCGGGCTTTTTTAAATTGGAATTGGAGTAGGTAAAATACAGATCATGCACTCCGGAAGCCACTGGAAAATCAACACTGGAAATAAACCAGCCCTTTGTTTTTTGGGGCTTTATTACTTTTAGAACAGGGCCCGCTGGTTTATCTAAGTGTATAGTCCACACACCGCCTTCCACAAAAGTGTTGGTCCTGTATATTAATTGATTTTTTTGTTCCAGGTTGACGGCTTTTAAACGGGCCCCTGCATTGTTGCGAAAAACAAGCCATTTGGTATCACTCAATGCAGCGTTTACGAAAGAGTCTGCTGTTAGGGAGTTAATGGAGGGCTGCCAGGTTTTTAGAAAAGTGTAAATTTGTTTGCCTTTTTTTGAATACCCGTTTTTATCAAACCAACTTACAAGCCCGGATAATTTCACACTATCTTCTTTTTTGTATTCCCGAAGCAACGGATAATCTGCCTCAGTGTCTTCATCCCTGGAATCATTAAAAAAGGCAAGGAACTTATAATAATCTTCATGCTTAAATGGATCGTAAGGATGGCTATGGCATTGTACGCAGCCGAAGGTTGTTCCCATCAGTGTTTGCCAGGTTGTATTCACTCTATCAATAACCGCGGCTGTTCTGAATTCTTCATTATCTGTTCCGCCCTCATCATTGGTCATAGTATTGCGGTTAAACGCTGTGGCTATAAACTGATCATCTGTCGCATTGGGTAAAAGATCACCGGCTAATTGTTCAATCAAAAACTGATTATATGGTTTATCCTGGTTAAACGCATTAATGAGGTAATCGCGGTACCGCCAGATTGAACGGCTATCATCTCGTTCATATCCTTTTGTATCAGCATAACGGGCAAGATCAAGCCACATCGCTGTTAGGTGTTCACCGTAATGAGGAGATGCCAGCAATGCATCAACTAATTTTTCATACGAATTAGTATTGTTGTCGTTTAAAAATTGTTTTGCTATTTTTTCTGAAGGTGGCAAACCGGTTATATCTAAACTTACCCGTCTCAATAATGTTCCCTTATCTGCTTCCGGCGAAGGTTGTAATTTTTCTGATTTTAATTTATCATAAATAAAATAATCAATATTATTTTTTACCCAATCAATTTTTTTTGCCGGTATTAAACCAAATAAGGAAGGTTGTGGTACGGGAACTTCTTCCTTTTTTAAAGGTAAATAAGCCCAATGATTTCCCCATTTTGCTCCCTGATCAATCCACCTGGTTAATATTTCGATCTCATCTTTTTTTAAGGGGGTATGTTTATAAGGCATTCGTTCCTCAGGATCATTTAAATTAATCCTGCGAATCATTTCACTCCTGTTCGCATAGCCGGGAACAATTGCATACTTACCCGATTTAGTTTTTTTCAATGCTTCTGAGCGAAAGAGAAAACTAAGATTGGCCTGGCGCCTCACACCACCATGACAGGTGATGCAATTTTGATTTATTATCGGCTTTACCTGGGTATTAAAGTCAATTATGGAGTGATTGACGTTCATAATAAAAGCTGATGCAACAATAACTATCACTACTGAAAAAATCAACAGTACTTTTTTATGTTTCCATTTATGCATCATGGATAATTAAAATGGGGGAAAATCATGATTTCAATAGTTAACAAGCTATATCGAATTTACGAAATTATCTTAGGTATTGATAAGCTTTTCATTTTTTATGAGCGGGTGAATACCTGGTAGCTTGGGTATTTACAAATACCCCAAATTTTAAAATTGGATGAGTAAAACAAACTAAGCTTCAGGAAAATTCCCGTTTTTTAAAATTCAACTGAATTCCCGCATATTTATTATCCATCACCACGAGTTTGGCTTACTCCTTTGGCCATTAGAACATACATACACCAGACCGTTTAAAATCATTTTGAGTTGAAGCAAAATTTAAAGAGATTATAAATTTCCAAATTGAGTTAACAATTTTTCCTCAAAATCCCATAAATCCTCAAAATCATGGTTCAGACTATTTAACTTGCGGCTATGCAACAATATTTACAATTGCTACAGCATATTCTACAAAATGGCACTGATAAAAGTGACAGGACAGGAACGGGAACGAGAAGCGTTTTTGGGTATCAGATGCGTTTTGATTTAAAGGACGGATTTCCTTTAGTGACAACAAAGAAGCTTCATTTGAAAAGTATTATTTATGAATTGCTTTGGTTTTTAAAGGGAGAGACCAATATCAAATATTTAAAAGAAAATGGTGTAAGAATATGGGACGAATGGGCGGATGAGAATGGAGAACTTGGTCCGGTTTACGGTAAGCAATGGCGTAGCTGGCAAGGTGCTGACGGGAAAGTTGTTGATCAGATTTCTGAATTAATTCAGCAAATAAAAACAAATCCTGATAGCCGCAGACTTATTGTAAGTGCATGGAATGTTGCGGAACTGTCTGAAATGAATCTAATGCCTTGTCATTGCTTATTCCAGTTTTATACTGCCCCGTCTAACTCCTCCAAAGGGGGAGAAAAGCGGAGATTAAGCTGTCAATTGTATCAGAGAAGTGCAGACGTTTTTCTTGGTGTACCTTTCAATATAGCTTCTTATGCATTGCTTACAATAATGATTGCACAGGTTTGTGATCTTGAGCCGGGAGAATTTATACATTCCTTTGGTGATGTTCATTTATACAATAATCATTTTGAGCAGGCAGAATTACA
>JBDSFG010000009.1:0-2993 GCA_039919615.1 Ginsengibacter sp.
TACTTGATCAAAGTAAGTATCAAAATAAATTTGAACAGATACAGGAGTTATTGGGATTAACAGAAAAAGAAAAGGCACTTGTTCTTTCGATTAATAAAGCAAATGATCCTACAAAGAAGTATAAGGAAGTCTTTATTTCTTTAGGTGGTGTATTATCAAAAGTGTATCGTACTGAAGTATCTCCGGAGGAATACTTGGCCTACACAACAGAGGAGAAGGAGAAAGTAAAAGTACATGCCGCAGCGCTGAAATTTGGAAGCATTGAAAAAGGAATTGCATCATTAACAACTTAAAATCATAACGATGAAGTACTTCATGATTAGCATTTTTCTGTTTGCCGCCTCTTGTAACAGCCCTAAAAATGACACAGCCTTAAGCGGTGTTTATACAGCTTCGTATGAACATGAATTTGGTAAGACCGACGATACGTTAATTGTTACTAAAGCAAATGACGGTAATGAAGTTTATAAAATAAGTAGACATTCAGGTCTAATCAAAAAAATGGATGGAAAAGAATTTCCAAAAGAAATTCAAGTTGAAACCTGGACCTTAGAATACAATGCAGATAAACAGACCTTGAAAGAGTTAAGACAGGGTAAGATTCTGGTATGGGACAGCAACAGGCTAACATTACAATTAGGAGAAAGGAAATACAAAAAGATTAGTGATTTGTGATACAAGTCATGAGTGAATTAAAAAGTAATTGTGAAATTGAAAATGTGGAGTATGAAAAAATTATTAATCATCACAGGCATAATCTTCTCAATGTGCATTGCTCCGGCTCAGCAAACACAGGCACAAACTTCAATTATCGACGTAATTAAAGCCGGTGTAAAAAAAGTAATCAAGGCTGTGGATTTAAAAATTCAGCGTTTACAGAATAAAACTATATGGCTGCAGAATACACAGAAGGTCTTGGAAAATGAAATGTCGAAATTAAAACTCACGGATATAAGCGATTGGGCTAACAAACAAAAAGAATTGTACGCTAATTATTTTGATGAGCTTTGGAAGGTTAAAAACGTTATCTACACGTACCAATCTGTAAAGGATATTATAGCTAAACAGGTGCAGCTGGTAAAGGAATATTCCAAAGCGTTTAACCTTTCTAAACAGGATAAAAACTTTACAGCCGGAGAACTTAATTATATGCAACAGGTGTACACCGGAATACTTAACGAGAGCTTGAAAAATATTGACCAGATCCAGTTGGTGATTAACGCATTTGCTACACAAATGTCAGATGCCAAACGCCTCGAGATTATACATTCTGCCGGTGACAATATTGAGGAAAACATAACAGACCTTCGTCAGTTCAATCAGCAAAATATCAAAATCAGTTTACAAAGAGTAAAAGAAAGAAATGATATTGATGTAGTAAGGAAACTGTACGGATTACAGTAATAATTTTTAGTGAAAGTGAAATTGTGCGTATGAAAAAGTTGTTGATACTATCCCTTGCGGTATTTCTTACAGATAACCTGTTTGCTCAAACCTGGAACGAATGGTCCCGCCAAAAGAAAACTCAAAAAAAATATCTGGTACAACAGATAGCAGCTTTGCAGGTTTATTCAGACTATCTTCTAAAAGGATATTCAATTGCAAAAAATGGACTTAATACAATTCAAAGTATTAAGCATGGTGACTTTGACTTGAATAGCAATTATTTTATTTCCCTTGTAACAGTAAATTCCAAAATAAAACACTACAAAAAAGTGGCAGATATTATTGCCATGGAGGTGAGCATAGCAAAGTATATAGGTAAAGCTGTCAGAAGTTTAATCAGCAACAATCAATTCACCAATAAAGAGCTTGGCTATTTTAAAGATGTATTCAATAAAGTATTAACTGACGGTGCTAAAAATTTAGATGAGCTATATAATGTTATTACAAATGGAACTGTTCAGATGAACGATGATGAGCGTATTATAGCAATAGACAAAATCTATGGTGATATGCAGGATAAAAAGATGTTTACTATTTCATTTAGCAATGATGCTGCCGGTTTATCTATTCAAAGAAGTAATGAAGAAAAGAATATTTTGATTTCTAAAAAACTAAATGGATTAAAATGATAAAGCCCATTGTAATTCTATGGATTATTATCCTCTCTGTTTCAGGAAAGGCTGTGGCTCAATCCGACGAAGCGCAACAGCTTCTACTTAATGTAGAGAAGTTAGCCCAATTAAAAAATATACTTAATGATATGTATAAGGGTTATCAGATAGTGAGTAAAGGTTACAACACCATTAAAGATATTTCTAAAGGAAATTTTAAACTTCACGATGCTTTTTTAAATGGGTTAATGCAGGTTAGCCCGGCAGTAAGAAAGTACAAAAGAATTGCCGATATCATCAGTTATCAAATTCAATTAGTACAAGAATACAAAACAGCTTTTAAGAGATTTAATACATCAAATCTTTTTAATACTAATGAAATAAAATATGTAGAAAATGTTTATGGCAACCTGTTTAAAAAGAGCCTTGAAAATTTAGATGAACTAGCTGTTGTTATCACATCAGATAAATTAAGAATGAGTGATGATGAACGCATAAATGCAATTGACCGGATATTCAATGAGATGAGTGATAAATTAGTTTTCCTTAGAACTTTTAACCGGGAAAATAATGTATTGGCAATACAACGGGGCAGAGAAATGATTGATACCAAAATATCGAAGAAGTTAAACGGACTATAGTTTTTTTAATGCAATTAAATAGTGTGTATGAAAAAGTGTGTAAGAGTAATTGCTGTAATAATAATGGGCATAATAATGCCCAAATTATTGTTTGCTCAGAGTGGCGGCTTTGCAGATGAAGTTAAAAGCCTGCACAAAGTATTAGAACAATTATATACTGATATGCTGCCTTTATGCAGTAAGCTGATTGGTGTTGGGCGAGGCATTGCAGGTTTTGCAGCTACATGGTATATCGCCAGCCGTGTCTGGAGGCATATTGCTAATGCAGAGCCAATTGATTTTTATCCATTATTCC
>JBDSFG010000017.1:0-9894 GCA_039919615.1 Ginsengibacter sp.
GCTGATAGAAGGATTGGGATATACTTCTACTTCAGTAACACCAATACCTGCCAGAAACCCAACAGCAGCAGGCGAAAGAAATTTATTCTTTTCCAATGCCATCTCACCAGCTTGTATTTCAGAGCCTTTTGGCCGAACGCTATTTCCTTGCTTTATCACGTCATCTTCAATAAGCAATTCTTTTTCCGACCCGTTAGAATTTATTTGAACCCTCTCCTGCATTATTACTGTGTCGGCTCCGGGTGGTACAGGAGCACCAGTAAAAATGCGAACTGCTTTTCCGGTACCAAGAGAAATTTTTTCATTATCACCTGCAGCGATTTCCCCGTCAATTATTAATTTTTTATTCAGCTTCCATTCACTAAATAAAAAAGCATAACCATCCATAGATGATTGAGGAAAGGCAGGAATATCTGTTGTGGCATAAACATCTTCTGCGAGTATTTTTCCGGCTGCCTGCTGTAAGAATAATTTTGCCGGCTGCAATGCGGTTGTATTTTCTTCAATTATTCTTTTGGCTTCAGCTACTGAAATCATAATTCTATTATCCTCCACCGGACATTTAAAAATTTATTGCTTTTTATATTTAAAAACAAATCCTAAAAGAGCAATTATTTAATTGAAGTGTTCTAAGCTCTTTAGGGGTTGGGCTTTTAACCGCCAATCGTAATCATACTCCGGTTATGAATATCTTCTGCACGTATGTGCTCAAAATCTGGTGTAAACTGACCGCCTAATTCTTTGGCTTTACTTTGGATACTTTGATGTATCAAGGGCTCTATCTCTTCGCCATTTCGCAAGGCAGTTAGCAAATCAGTTTCTTTTTCAGAGAAAAGACAATTCTTCATTTTGCCATCAGCGGTTAAACGCATCCTGTTGCAGTCGCCACAAAAGTTGTCACTCATGGTACTTATAATGGCAAACGTACCTGCATGCCCCGGCACAGTATATTTTTTGGCAGTATCATGTTTTTCATCCTGCAGCCGTATGAAGGAATATTTTTGTTGTATTACTTCGAGTATTTCCTGAAGGGTAAAAACTTTATTACTTGTCCAGCGATTACCACTGAATGGCATAAACTCTATAAAGCGAACATGAACAGGAGTATCTTTTGTCCATTCAATAAAATCATTAATCTCAATGTCGTTCAGGCCCTTCATTACAACAACATTTACCTTTACGTGAAAATTTTTACTGATCAACAATTGTATATTATCATAAACTGTTTTAAACTGGTCTCTTCTTGTAATGAGTTGAAATTTTTCCCGCTGTAAAGTATCCAGGCTGATATTGAGTGAAGTAATATTTGCCTGTTGCAACACCTCAACAAATTCATGTAGCCTGGTGCCGTTAGTTGTAATGGTTAGTTTAACATTCAGCTTTGATAAGGCCATTATAATATCAGCAGCATCTTTGCGTACCAAGGGTTCGCCGCCGGTTAACCTTATTTTATTTACACCAAGATTTACAAAAATCTTTGCCAGCGCTTCAATTTCATTAACCTGCATCAAACGTGACGCAGGTGTAAACTCATACTCCTCTTCAGGCATACAATAAAAGCAACGAAAATTGCAATTATCAGTGAGAGAAATGCGGAGGTAATTATGAACACGATTATATGAATCAACCATCATTTCCAATTAATTTTTTTGTAGTAAAGCTTCATAATCTTCAACGGTATCAATATCAATATTTCCTTTTGCAAATGCAACAGTTGCTACTTCGTTAATATGTTTCCGAATAATCATCCGGGCGCCTGTATCACCATGTAACTGCAACAATTCCGGAAAGATACTTTTATGAAATAATGCCGGCGGGCCTGGTGTATCATCAAAACTGCTGGTTACAATAGGCTTTCCGGTTTTATGTTGTGTTATAATTAAATCGTTCAACAACGATTCCGTCACAAAAGGCTGATCACACATCATAAAAATTACTGCATCTGCTAAAGGATGTTTTTGTAACAAGGCATTCAGCCCTGCTATTACGGAAGAAGCCATCCCTGTCTTCCATTCTTTATTAATAATAACATGAGCTTCTTTTTCATCAACTTCATCTGCAAGAAACGCTGCATTAGCTCCCAAAACCACTATAATGGGAATGGCTTTTGTTTTAGCAGCTTCATATACAGCACGTCTCAACAAACTTTGACCTTTGTATTTCAATGATTGCTTTGGCTTACCCAAACGGGTGGAACTTCCTGCTGCCAGCAGAACAATACCACATGCATGCATTATGTTATTGACCGTTGAAATAGTGATTTTATTTATCACCGAAGTTACCTTTACTTCATCAATTTTAGTGGTTAAATGTTCACTAATAGTGATGATAGGGGCACGTAAACTGCAGCGCTTCGTTGCTAATTATAGCTGCATATAATTAATAAGAGAGAGAGAGTTATAAGATGATTAATTTTCAGGCATATCGCCTTTCGTTCTTTTATCCGGCTAAAGCAGTTTTTCTTTTTAATACGTTAATTGAATCACCTACACTAATTATTCCTGTTCCTGCACATAAAACATGCTGTCCAAATAACACTTTATTATTTGCCACCCGGTATTGGGACAATGTTTTTAAAGGCTCTTTTCCCCTAACGCCGGTTTCCTGGTTGGTGGTGGGGATAGGACAACGGGCGCAAGGTTTTACGCCAAAAAAATTTATATTATTAATGCTGAAATGTTCCATTACGTCTTCTTCAAATGGTTGTCCGCCGGTGTATACAATGTTAGGTCTGAAACGATTCATTGGTAACTGTTCTATCAGCCGGCCATTCAGATCATCTAACGATGATTGACCAAGCATCATTATAGGATAGCCATCTGTAAAACTGGTAATATCATCATTTAATGCACGCAGAGGATCTACCTTTCTTTTAGTTGAATCAGGCATGTACACAAGGCGGCAAGAGATGCCTAATTTATCAGAGAACCAATCATCTGCCCTCTCACTTATATATTCACCTTCACACCAATCATCCCAGATTTTTACTGTAGTTGTTGTACCAGTTGGTTCAGGTGCTACATGCAATTCAAGCTTCTCAGACATAGCATCTTTATGATATACTAAAAGATCATCGTCTTCAATAGCTGTCCGCAAAAATGCCATAGCAGGATATTCTCTTTGTGTAAAGAATATATTATTTTCATCAACAAGCATATATCTTCTGTCATGTTGCAGGCCACGATTTGTTACCATGGCCGTATCTAAGGCAATACCACCTAAAGATTTTATAGGATAAATATAGAGTTCACTTACGCTGAGCATTTTACTAAAATACTGCTATTTTATTTTATAAATTATAGTTTGTATGATCTGGATAAAACATGAAACCAACCATCACCATTGAGTACTGCCCTAAATGCGGATGGCTTTTACCGGCAGCTTATATAGCACAGTAGCTGCTTACTACTTTTGTTGAGGATGTGAAATCTGTAACATTAAACCGGGTGAAATAAGCGGAGACTTTCATATCAGCATCAATAACAAAACATAGTTGACCGGAAGATTACGGTGGTTTCAGGCACAAAACCACATCGCCACGCAAACTATTAACCCAATGAATATCTTAGAGTAATTTTATTACTGCGCCGCTGATTGTATGTCGCAAAAACCCTTTTCATTGTCGCATGTGCACCGCTGATATTTGCGAATATGTTTTCACCTTTGTAATGCATTGAATAAATACAAATCATTAAACCCTTAAATAAAAAATATGGAAGAGATCAATTTTGATATTACGATTAACGCCCCCAGGGAAAAAGTATGGGACACACTTTGGCAGGATGCTTCATACAGAAAATGGACATCGGTATTCTCAGAAAGCTCTTATGCGGTTACAGATAATTGGAAAGAAGGAACGAAAGTTTTATTTCTTGATGCTAAACAAAGTGGCATGGTAAGCATGATCGAAAAAAACGAACCATACACTTACATGTCGATCAGGCACCTCGGTGAAGTAAAAGATGGAGTGGAAGACACTACGAGTGAGAAAGTGCAACAATGGAATGGCACTTTGGAAAATTATACACTTACAGACACTCCTGATGGTACATATCTGAAAGTGATGTTGGCGGGAAATATTCCCGGTGAGTTTAAAGACTTTTTTTTAAACACATTCCCGAAAGCGTTGCGAGAACTAAAAAAGCTTGCCGAAAGCTGACCTGGTATTTTGAACCAGCGATACTTTTTTGACAATGGCTTTGTCTTCGTTCGGCGAGATTAATATTCGCCGAACGAAGCAAAATAGAACGAGAGAATAATAATTATTATTTGAAAGGAACTTCAACAAGGGTTTTGTCCCAGGCAATCTGCATCACACCCTGGTGATTTTCTTTGCTAACAAATTTGATCGTGAGGTTTTCAACCACTGTATTCATTTCAGTAGCCGGAGCTGTTACTCTTATAACGTCATTTTTTTCGTTATAGCTATAAGCTCCCCAGTAGTCTGCATCACTGCTTAAAATTATTACCCATTCCTTTTCTCCGGGAATTGTGAAAAGCGAATAAGAACCGGCTTTTACTTTTTTTCCGCCCAACTCTATATCCTTATAAAATTTGATTTCCGTAGCTTCATTAGCACCTGTTCTCCAAACTTTATCATAGGGAACAAGCTTTCCAAAAATTTCCCTTCCGCCCTTTTGAGGCCTGCTGTAGGTAACCCGTATAAGAGCCACGTCCCCGGCTTTTCTATCATGAGCAAAGTTGTCAGGAAAATAAGCCATGTCCATAGGGCTTTTATCAAGGCTGGCGAAATTCTGAGAAAAACATGCTGCTGTAAATACCAGCATAGAAAGCACTGAGAACAAAATCTTTTTCATAATGAATAAATTTATTTTGGGGAAAAAGTTACACCTAATTTTTGAGGCATAGTAATATCTCTTCAAGGATCGTCCGCCAAATGTTGCATAGTTCTGTAAAACTTTTAAATAGTATTTCATTTGATTTTGAATGGTTACTTAAAAATTTGTTGTTAGATGTTTCATGACTGTTGGAGGAGTATTTAAAATATTGGGAGTCATTAAGAACTGTTTACCATTCTTGAATTACGATTCCAACTTGATTGTCTTTTAATGCAAATTCTTTCGCATTCCATGGTCGAAGAGTAATTTCTTTAAGGTTTGGATGAAGGAATTCAGGATGAGATTTAGAAACCTTTTCATAAACCTCCTGAATATTTTTAGTCACTAACCTAAATTCGGGATAATGCTCTTTTGCAAGCGCTGCATTTTCAAAAAGATTTATACGTAATCCATCTTTTTCCAATACACAAAATGGTTGGCTGGATTTTATTTCATCATGTCCAATAGTAAAACCCAGGCAGTCGACAAATAATTTCACACCATCAGTAATATTGACATAAAAAACATTTGGAACTAGTTTTTCAAAATTCATGGCTTAATCTTTTTATTTTTATCAAGAAGTGTTTTATAATTACCACCAACGAACCCAATGTTGATTGTATCCTTTCCCGTTCATACTAAATTACTTGTCCAAAAGTAAGTAAGTTGTTGTCTGGGTCAAGCATTGCAAATTCTTTTTGCCCCCAGGGTTTAGTTTGTAAATGTCCTGCCGGGTGTATGTTGTTATTGTTGTTCAACATCGATTGATAAAGCGTTTCAATATCGTTTGTACGAATATAAACCTGTCCATAATTTTCTTTTGGGTCAAGTCCTTTAAATTCAAAAAAGTGAATTTCAGCGTTATCTTTTTTAACCAATAGGTAACCTTCAAAGTCTTCACTACCAATATCCTTAAAACCTAATTGAGTTAAGTAGAATTCTCTTGTGAGTGATTTGTCACGCATTGGAAGTTTGGGAACAATGTTTACCAACATAATTTTTTTTTACAAAGATGGTAGTTAGTCTGGAAATGACAACTTGATTGAAATCAGTAAATTTAATATTTCGCTCTCACTCTACTTAAAGTTTCAGGTGCAATTTTGAGATATGAAGCAATCATTTTAATTGGAAACACTTTTGCCAATTGTGGTTTAGACTTGTTTATATAGCTATACTTTTCGTTTGGCTTTAGTGAATTGTCAAAAATGAATATTCTGTTTTTTGATTGATTAAGGATTTTGCCAAATTGTAAAAAGGATTGTGATTTTGAACAAAGGCAATGAAAACTGTTTAAACTCAATTCAATTACTTCCGATTTTGAAAAGGCTTTGATAGACGTGTTTGAATGCGTTTGTTCTGTAAGGCTTTGTTGATTAAACATCCACTCATTTTGTAAGTGTAAATCAATAATTACTTCGTCTATTTCATAGGTTTGAAATTGAAAAAATGAACCTGATAAAATGAAATAAAAGCATTTGCAAACTTCACCTTCATTTAGTAGCACTTCATTTTTATTGAGTATTTTCTTTGTTGAATGTTTTTCAAAAAGGCTTGCGTCAAAATCTGAAAAGTGCCCTAAACTGTTTAAAATCTGTTGTGTTGTCATTGTATTTTGTCTGAAAAACTTTGATTTGTTGAGTGTTTCAATCTTGCCCATAACGTATTGCTACAGGAGGGGATTTTATAACGTCCCGCCAGGGACTGCAGCCTGGTTTTGTTTTAAAAGTTGAAGATAAGAACTTCTGTCTGGCTTTGTTCGCCGAAACTGCTGCTGATCGCAAACTCAATGGATGCTGAAGTATGTTGACTTAAAAAAATTATTAAATTTGAAATGACAAAAAAAAATCTTAAGAAAGGGAAAGGTTTAAAACACTTTTAAATCTTTCTCTTTAAAAAAAATTATCAACTACGATATTAACTCCACTCTGGTCTCTTAAATACAATGGATACTTTTTTTGTGCGTTCGTGCTTTTTATTCTATGTCGTATTGTTTTTTTAAGAAAAGTATTAAATTATTACCACTAAAAATTTGTTTCCTGGTATTTTACTTAGTAGATCTATCAATTTAATTTTATCTTGATTTTGGATTATAGCGATGGTTAAATTGGCGCTATCCTTTTGAACATTAGTAATAAAACTTTCAATGTTTCGTTTTTCAATTTCATTGTTAACTAAGTATTCCCTGAAGTTTTCCGCAATAAAACCCATTGTTACAGCAAGAAATATCAGGGTTAATCATATTAAAGCCCTTCGGGCTTTTGAGCGTATCAAAAATGTTATTGCCTGAAGTTTGATTGCAGGGATTTCAGCTATTGTTACTTTTTAAGGTGTGAGCCCGATGATTAGTACTGTGAGCCAGTTTGAGATTTAGCTATCCTTCACAGCTAACAAAATAATTTATCTGTTATTTGAATGTAAATTTGATCTTACAATTTCCGCTTAAACATGAAACCAATTATCACCATTGAGTATTGCCCTAAATGCGGATGGCTTTTACGGGCAGCTTATATAGCACAGGAACTCCTTACTACTTTTGTTGATGATTTAAAATCTGTGACATTGCAACCCAGTGAAGTAAGTGGCGATTTTCATATCAGCATCAACAACAAAAAGATATTCGACCGGAAAGATTATGGTGGTTTCATTGAGACAAAACAATTGAAACAATTGGTGCGTGATGTTGTAAACCCTGGCAAAAGCCTTGGCCATTCAGACACCAAACCAAATCACCAGGAAAACCTATAATCCCCCGTTATATGCTTGGCGTAATTTTATGTGGTGGACAAAGTTCAAGAATGGGTGCTGATAAAGGATTGTTGAAATTGCCTGCAGATACCTGGGCGCAAACAGCCGTTGATAAAATGATGACACTTCAATTGCCAGTTGTTTTATCTGTAAACAGTAATCAGTATAATGAGTATTCAATCGTTTTTCCTTCCGGGCAATTAATTAAGGATAATGAAACACTAGAGGTAAGAGGACCGCTCTGTGGAGTTTTAAGTGTACATCTTCAAAATCCTTTAGAAGATCTTTTTGTGCTTGCATGCGATATGCCATTGATGGAAGCTGGTATGCTCAAAGAACTATTCAGCATTTACAAGCAAGAGCCGTCAAATGATGCGTTTGTTTTTACAAATGATGGCGAGCCTGAACCACTCTGCGCTATTTATACAGCTAAAGGGATATCATATATAGCTCAGTTGCAGAAAGAAAATCAACTTACAAAACATAGCATGAAATTTATGCTTGAACATGTAAACACTTTCTCTGTTCCTCTTAACGAAGAACAAAAAAAATATTTCCAAAATTTTAATGCGCATGCAGAGCTAAACGGCTTGTAGGCCAGATAAGGTTTTTCCTTTTCTTCAAAATCATTCTTTGGCGCTGAACAGAATGGGCAGCAATAGTTTTCATGTAGTTGTCCAAACAAAGTACCTCCCTTAATACCATTTTCGTCTTCCCCTGTTTCTTCATCATATATCGTTAAACAGTGCCTGCATTGATATACCATTTCCCTTACTATATCTTTTTTTTCTTCCTCATGAACATTGGTGTGTAAGAGCTCCCCGGTAATATGTAGGCTTCCTCATAATTAGTTGGCGCTGAGCAAAAAATAACTGACTACTCAATGGATGCTGAAGTATGTTGACTTAAAAAAATTACCAAATTTGAAATAACAAAAAAAATCCCGAGAAGGGGAAAGGTTTAAAAACCGTTTAAATCTTTCTCTTTTATAAGAAATTATCAATCTACCAAAATAACTCCTCTCTGGTCTATCAGGTACACAGGAACCCCATGTTGGTGGCTGCCGCTTCTTGTCGGTCGTAGCAAGCTTATTTGTCAATTCCAAGAAATTTCTTAGCATTTTTATAAAATATCATTTCTTTTTCTTCATTTGTTAAGAAGCTCAAAGCGTTTAAGAAGTTAATGGAACTGGTTATTGCTTCGGGCCAAACCATTTGGTCAGAACCAAACATTACTCTGTCAAGCACTCCATATTCCTTTGCTGATTTTAAAAACTTTACTGCAAAATCTTTTGTCATTGGATGCAACCACATTTCGACACCTAAGTCTGCATAAAGATTTGGATATCCATCCATCATTCTAAGTGTGTTTTCATAGAAATTTTCACCAGCGTGCATTAAGTAAAGTTTCAATTTCGGATATTTCACTAAAACATCCTCAATCAAAAATGGGTCACCAAACTTTATTCTGTATTTTGGCCAACCCAAATTTTGTGCGTTGGGAAAACTTCCTCCCGAATGATAACCAACAGGAACTCCATATTTTTCACAGATAGCTAAATACGGTTGGTAACTTGAATCTGCAAGTGTTTTGCCTTTATAAACAGCCATTACCTCTCCAAAGACTTTTATTTTTCCCGATTTTATATATTCCTCAAATTGGTTAACTGAAATAAGAGTGTCTTCACTGTCCTGGTATCCCGGAACAAATCTTTTGTCAGCCTTCGTATATATTTCCAGACTTTCAATTGATCCACTAACAACAGCATATTCAATATTATGCTGGTTCATTTTTTTGATAGTTTTCTCAAGTGTTTCTTTTGCTGTTTTACTTGATGCAAGTCCATTTCTGGCTGTCCCAACCCAAAAGTTTTTTTCTGTATAACTGTGCATATGCACATCAATAATTTGTCCGATAGATATTTTAGCGCCGATTGTACAGAATGTCAAAAACAGAATTGTTTTTCTCATTTAAAATTAGTTTTGAAAGTCGCTTAAACTTTCTGTAATTGTCATTTGTGAGGTGTCGCCATGCGGTTGACACCAACCGTTAGGGCTTGGGATGGGCTGGAATTTATACTCGTCAGCCCGGCACCGAAGCTCGGTAGAATTACTGATGATGAAGTTAAGAACAAAAGCTCAATAGAATTACGTCTGATCAAACTGCAGCTAATGGCGAACAAGAAGATGAGGATTTATTTGTCTGCCAGCATAGCAGCAAACCCCATGTGTGTGTCCAGCGAAGCTGCCTTTGTGATGAGAGTAGGTCTCTCGATGGGAGAAGAGGAGCAACCTTCACCATCAAACCGGTT
>JBDSFG010000052.1:0-13398 GCA_039919615.1 Ginsengibacter sp.
GAAATTAAAAAGCTCACTCGATACTACCCTTGGAAAGTTACAAAATCATTAAGATTCTTGCGCCAGTGTGGTGTTCTACTTTTGCATTTTTTAAATCACGAAACCTGTAACGCACCCGCCTGGTCTCCCGACCAGCGGGAGTATGGACCCACGTTTATTAATCTGAAAAGTGGTTCAACATTCTAAAATCGTTTGTGCCATCAACATAAAATCTTACTGAAGAGTAATGATAATCTTCAGGTACTTCACATTCCTGCCTGTACAGAATTGTAGTGAATGTATTTTAACTTTTGGATAATCATCTTTTTATTAAGCAGTCCAATACTCAATGGTTCCCTTTTCCACACCTGGTAATCCCAATCTATTTATTTACTTTAAACGATGCATGCAAATCTTGCAAGTACGGGCTTCCCCGTCCGAACGGCGTCAGCCGGGTGGGCATTCATTAATTGTAGCTGTAAAATAATTTGCAGGATAGTGTAAATATTCTTCCTTCTTTTTACTAATCTATAAAATTAACTGGAAGATCTTGTAAAGGTTAGGTTGGATGCATTATGATGGTTTTCGCCGTTGGTCGGAGACCAGACCGGCGGCTCTCACGAGTGGTATGGTTGGGCTTTCTGAGAGGAATAAGCACCTACCAAAGGCTGAATTTTGTTTTAGATTTCATTCCTGCACTTTGTCTGTGCTTTTATCCCGTGCTGAAATGATTTTAAAAGGTTTTGAAGCATCATAAAATTTTAACTCGGTAATATTAGCCGGAAGATTAAATCCATTTTCTTCCAGCTTTGTTTTTACTTTTTTAATTAATCTTCCACGGGTTTGTAAAGTTCCGCGTCTAAAGTCGTCGGTCGTAACCCAAAAAAATACTTTCAGATTTACCGTGCTTGCGGCGAGTTCATCTTCTGCTACAAAGTTAACATGTGCGTCGTCTTTCACTATCTGCTTATCTTCGTCAAAACACGAAATGATAATTTCCTTTGCTTTTTCAATATCATTTTCATACGCAATTCCTACAATAAAATCTGCACGGAAAAAACCATCTTCTGTATAATTAAATACGGGCTTGGTAAGTACATCTGCATTGGGTATATAAACATTTCTTCCATCGAACGTGGCTATTTTGGTGTACCTGAACTCCATCGTTTTTACCTTTCCAAAAACGTTTTCAATTTGTACAGTATCGTTTACATGAAACGGGCGGTTAAAGGCAAGTATGATGCCTGCTAAAAAATTTTCAGCAATATCTTTAAAAGCAAAACCTAAAACTACTGCCGATGCGCCTGCAGTTGCCAAGATGGCGCCTGCGATCCCGCTTAATCCCGCAGCCTGGAGTGCAAAAAGACAAAGGCAAATTATCAATACAATTTTAATAGCCTTTGCCAGAAAATTGCTCATTAACGGGTCATGCGATTTTCTTCTTATTCTTTTTTGGAAAATAGAAGTTATCCAGCTCACAATAAAAAAACCTGCAACTAAAATCAAAATGCCAAGCCCGATACGGGGGACAGCTTTTAAAAATGCTACATAATAGGCTTCCAGTTTTTTTAAAATTTCATTCATGCTAAAGAAATTATTATTAAAAGGTAGCAACCAAAAAATTATAATTTACTTTTCTCTGATGTGCTAATTTTTTTAAAAGAATGCTAATATTTTTATTTAATTCCACCTTTATTTCAATTCAGCTTTTGGCGGAGAGTAATCGAAAATAAGTGTACCTATTCTTTTATTAAATCCCATAACAGGCGATGATACTTCTAATGTAGCAGCATCAATTTTATTAACTAAAGTACTGTCGTTGCTTAGGTAGGCAGCGTTACCAACAGAAGCATAAGCTTTACCTTCCAGCTTTTTATTTGTTGACGATATCACCATTCCTTTATCATCAACAACACTAATGGTTTGAAAACTTTTTTCTTTTACCATGTCATTTGCATACAGGTTTACAGCGTCTAAATTTCCTTTCATCATTTCTGTTCTTATAGCCCATACATAGGGTTTGGCTAACAATTTCAAATACTTGTAATCTGACTGACTTAGCAGTTCATTGGCTTTTTGCCTTAACAATGTTTCCTTTTTTTCATTCTCCAGTTTAAGATTCTTTATTTCTATGGCTTTCCAAATCCAAAGAGCTGCAAAAAATACAATTATTACACCGCCTGCCACTAAAATTTTGTTTTTAGAGGAAGAGAGAAAAGATTTTCCTTCATTGCGGCTTCTGGTAGCAATGGTCTTTGGGTGGTTATTCATAATATATATGTTTTGTATGGCCTCTGTAACAATCAGAAAATGTTTGCAGGCAATAAAATACCTTTACAAGATACAGCACTTTATCCGCCTAAATTGTTTCTATGAAAAAGATACTCCTGCTCATCAACGACTATCATTTACCACAAAGCGCCTTAGGCTTGGCGATTAAGATAGCTTTACATGAAGAAGCCACTATATTCGGCATATTTATTCAAAGCAATAAATATACAAACGAAGAAAGCTATCTTTTTCCAGGCGATATTAATTTAACCGATAAGGATTTTACTGGCGTAAGCGATAAGGAAGAACACCTGCAGTTTTTAAAAGCAAGCATCAGTTCGTTTTCAGACACTTGTACTGCAGCGAATGTTGCCTGTAAAACTCATACTGTTGACAGCAATTTTTTAGATACCCTGATAGACCATAGCGCTTTTGCCGACCTGATTGTTTGTGATGCAGATACGCCGCCATTGAACTACTCTATGAACACCCTTTTGGCACATGCACACTGCCCGGTATTAATGGTAAATAAAGACTATTTGCAAACCGACTGCCTTGTGTTTACCTACGATGATAGATCATCAAGCATCCATGCTGTAAAATGGTTCACTTATCTTTTTGGCATATACAAACAACTTCCCGTTCATTTTGTTTCAGTAGTACCGCATAATGTGCTTGGCATCGAGTATGAGGAATTAATAAAAGAGTGGCTGCCGTTACATTATCCTGATACAACAATGGAAGTATTAAAGGGCGAAACAAGAGATGAGCTCACTAAATTCATAAATAAACTTTCAAACCCATTGGTAATTATGGGAGCCTTTGGCAGAAACTCTTTGTCACGCTTTTTTAAAGAGAGCCTGGCAAGTATAATTGTTGAACAAACTAACGTCCCATTATTTGTTGCACACGATTAATTAATAAAATGAGCAGACTTTACAAATGGTTACGTAAGTATTACAGCAAAACAATCAACAGTATTGCTTTTTATCCTGCGCTGATATCTTTAGGTTTTTTGCTGCTGTCCGTTCTAATGCTTGAACTGGATTTTTCCGAAACAGGAAAACATATAAAGTCGCAATTAAGCTGGCTAAGTCTTCGTGATGCAAGCACGGCACGGTCAATACTTACAACCATTTCAGGAGGCATTATTTCACTTACAGTATTCAGTTTCTCTATGGTAATGATACTGTTAAACCAGGCTGCATCCCAAATGAGCAACCGGATGCTTGATAGCATGATCGGCAACAGGTTTCAGCAAATCATCCTGGGCTTTTATATCGGCACTATCGTATATTCCTTGTTTTTACTTAGCACAATACGCAATATTACATCCGGAATTTATGTACCTGCTTTAAGCATTTATTTATTGTTGTTGTTTACTGTGGTAGACATTTTCCTTTTTATTTATTTTCTGCATTATGTAACGCAATCCGTTAAGTTCGAAACAATCATAAATCGCATACACAAGAAAACACTACATACACTGCAACATCATTGCTGCTTGGAAAAGGCAAACATCTTTACGCCAGATACTCAAAGAGCACGGACGATTTATATGCCCTTATCTGATTACTACCAGGGCTTTAATAAACAGTTCCTCATCCGCTTTGCTCAAAAACATGACGTGCTTGTTCAAATGCTTCATTCTCCTGGCTCGTATTTATTAGAAGGCAGCCCGTTGCTGTTAGTGGTTAGCGATAAAAATTTACAAAAGGAAGATATAAGTGAACTGATGCTTGCCATAGATTTATACCGCGGACAACCCATTGATAAGAATGCTCATTATGGCTATCACCAGCTTGCCGAAGTTGCTATCAAAGCATTAAGTCCGGGTATAAATGATCCCGAAACAGCAGTGCTAAGCATACATGCCTTAACTGATCTTTTCCGGTTTAGATTATTCAACTATTTACCGTTAACATTAGCCGATGAAAATAAAGTGTTGCGTGTCGCAATGAAGGAACCATCTTTTGAAGAATTATTTATTGAATGTTTTTACCCCATCTGGAACTATGGTAAAGAGGACAGGTATATTCAAAACTCTCTTCTGCAAATGATGGAGCAATTGATATATTGTGATGTTCATAAAGAAAATCTAATACAATTGCAACAGTTCAAAGCAAAAATAGAATTGCAAATAGCCGCGGGTATAAAATGAAATCGAAACTATATTTAAAGGGGGTTATTACAATAAATAGAATTTATAATGTCATCAGCTAAACGGTTTAATTTGTTTTAAGGACCACTTCAGTTCCCGGGTACGAAATGTTGCCATCGTCTTCAGCTGTGATAAAAAAACTCTTGGGCTCAAATGGAGTAACAGCCTTTAAAGAGCCTTTAAGGGTGCTTGATAACAAACTGCCGGAACTCCTTAGCTGCCCTAAATTCTTTACTCCATTACTTTCTGTTTCCATCCAAACCACATAAGTTGACCGGGCAGGTGAAAGCTTATTTGAATTAGCAAGATGTAAAACCTTCAGGTCAATATGGTAGTTTTTATTTTTATCCTTTTTATATTTTACCGAACCTTCAGCCGCAGGCACAACACTAGAACTTGCAAACATCATTTTCTTTGAGCAGGATAGCAATAAAAACGAACAAATACTTAGAAGAAAAAGCTTTTTGACAAGACTTAATAAATTAGTTTTCATTTGTAAATTTTTAGATAATAATCTTCAAAGGTAATGTTATATAGTTTGATTTATGTTGCAATATTAGGGTGTGGCTGTGCGGCAATTTGTAACCATTGTGCAAGTTCCTGCACACAGGAACAAGATGTGAAAATGATGGCTGGTTGCATTCAATTGGATATGGAATGTGCAGCTATCTGCTACGCCACAGCTATGGGCACTTATTCATAAAATATTTTTGGGACCGGATAAATATGACTGGGATTTTGCTTATCTATGGAATGGGTAGAGTTTTAAATTCATTTTCTCCGGTTTTATAAAAACTGGTTGAGAATTTTTAACCAGCAACATCATTATACAATTGCCAATGTGCCTGAAGATGATAATAGTGCATATATTCTAATTTGCATGAGGCCACTTTCTATTAGAGATTTGTATTGGAAATTATGCCTATTCACTCGTTATTGGTGGAAGGGTAATGCAAACAAAGAAGATGACTGTAATAAAAACAAAAGACTTTTAAAGGGAGGTGAGAGGATTGGCTAATGAAATAAAGAGAACACCTAAGGTGATTGAGTGGCTCTACAAGAAAGGGTGTAGTCGGATGGTGAGTTGATCTCTGCGAAGGTCAGTCGTCACATACTACTGACAGCATTGGGATGAATGAAAATTTTATTCCCGAATAAATTGTTGGGAGTAGCATGAAAGTAAGTATCATATCTTTATTATAAGCATCGCCGTGTTTTGCCCCGCTTTGGGCTAAGAGGAAAGAAACGGCTTCGGAGGAAATTAGTAAAGTTGTTACTGGCGCACGGTGCAGATAAAAACCTTGTGGACAGTTTTAGTTTGAGCGTGTTTGATTTGGCGGGTCAGCAAGGCAATGTGGAAGCAATTAAAATACTAGAAACTTGAATGTTACTGAATGAGACATAATAGGAAAATATTTTTATCAGCAGAATGGCAAAATCTTATCATGATAAATTATGAAATAGATTCAAAAGTTCTATTACCTTACCTACCCGCTTACACTGAAATAGATGTATTTGAAAACAAAACCCTGGTCAGCCTTGTTGGATTTTTATTTAAAGACACCAAAGTGTTTGGCTTGCACTGGCCGTGGCATACCACATTTGAAGAAGTGAATCTTAGGTTTTATGTAAAGCATTTTACCGGCAGGGAATGGCGCAGAGGAGTGGTTTTTATTTCAGAAATTGTTCCAAAAACTATTATTGCAAATGCGGCGTCAATATTATATCATGAGCCTTACATTAGAAGACCTATGAGTCATCAATTTTTAATTAAAAATGATTTATTAGAAGTGGAATATCAATGGAAAAATAAAAGTAAATGGAACAGTATTAATGTAACAGCAGAAACATCTTTAAATAATATAAAAAAAGATAGCGCAGAAGAATTTATTTTTGAACATTACTGGGGTTTTAATAAATACAGCAATACAAAAACCGTTGAATACGGCGTTGAGCACACTACCTGGCAAACCTATAAAATAAAAAACTGGTCTTTGGATTGCGATATAAAAAGTGTATACGGAGCTGATTTTTTACCATTTTTTACTAAAAAACCTGATTCAGTTTTCATTGCAAAAGGCTCGGCCGTTATAATACGTAAACCTAAATATATCACCGCAGCTTTATAACTATTTTTAGAAAGTTATTGCTTGTTATCAGATCTTGGGTCTTTTGATGATTTATATAATGTAATAGCAAACCCCAGGTAAAGAATCACTACCACTAATGTAAGAATGATCAGATCTAAATTTTCCATTTTACTTCGTTTTTTTTGAGTTCAGATACATTAATAATATCAGCATGGTAGGGGGCCATAATCCAATAAAGATGGCACGGTCATGATCTTTAAGCACTGTATAATAATATTCGGAGATAAATATTATTATGATGGTGAGAATTAAAATGGCTAATTCAAATTTTGAAAATTTTTTCAGCATGAAACTTAAGTTTTTGTAAAGGTAGTTTAAGAATATCCATTTACGGAACAGATGGGTAATTTGGTTTCATAACCTTGTTTGTTTTGTGACAGGGGAAACTATCAATGCTAATCTCCTGACATAAGTTTTCTTTTAATAAATGCTTCCGGTTAAATTTGGTTGACGTATAACATTGAGTATTGTCGTGGTCACAAGACCAAACAACACCTCCACTGGGGAAGACCAACGAGGGCAAAGAAGAAATTCTAATTTAAGACATATTAAATTTATGAAATTCCCAGGGTTCAGATACGCCGCTGCGCAATGGCTTGGCTGCATACGTGCGCCAGTTACGGGGCATGCAATTTTTAAAAATTTTCTTTAAATTTTTTATTAAAAGATACTTGTGACCATGTTACAATTTTATTTGGGATCCTATTATGCAAACCTTTTCTGATGGTAAGTTAAAATACCTGGTAGCTTTTACTGAGTTTCTTCCCAGAAAATTAAATATGTATTCACGGAATGGGCTCATGCCGGTGCGTTTGGCTATCACTATTGAATCTCTTCCCAGAAAATAAGTGGCATTTTTTTGATCAATATCAAGTCCTTTATCTTTTAATAATCGCAAAGCACGGGGAACATCTGTTTTATCTAAATAGCCGTAGTAAATTACTACATGAATGATATGTTCATCCATCTTATTAATTTCAACTTTTTCCAACATTTCTACATGTGGCGCTGCAACAGATTGAACGGATAAAATAATTATCTTCTCATGTAAAACTTTGTTGTGCAATAAATTAAAAACCAATGCTGAGGGAGTTCCTGAGGGATCTCTTGCTAAATATATAGCCGTTCCGCTAACCATATGCTCAACATCTTTTTGATAAGAAGCCTGAAATTTTTTTAAAGGATCTATCACTTTTTGAAGCTGGGTGTTCATTAATCTTTTGCCTTTGTACCAGGTTGTCATTATAAAATAAAACAACGCAGCAATCAGTAACGGAAACCAGCCGCCATCAGGCACTTTAGGGATGTTGGCTGCAAAAAAAGAGAGGTCTGTAATTAAAAAAAATACTGTTAATGATATTGCTGCTGGTAAACTCCACTTCCATAATTTTCTCATTGCCACAAAAGCAAGTAACGTTGTAATTACCATTGTTATAGTAACCGCAACTCCATAAGCGCCTGCCAGGTTATCCGAAGTTTTAAAGGAAATAACAAGGCCTGCTGTTGCTAAAAACAACAACCAGTTTAATTGAGGAATATAAATTTGTCCTTTCTCATTTTCAGAAGTATGCACAACTTTTAGCCGTGGCATAAAACCCCATTGAATGGCCTGGTAAGTAACGCTGAATGCGCCCGATAAAACTGCCTGGGACGCAATCACGGTGGCTAAAGCAGCAAGTGTTACTAAAGGATACAATGCCCAGGCGGGAACTAAATAATAAAACGGGCTTGCAATAAATTGATGATTGTTTAAGAGTAAAGCACCCTGCCCGAAATAATTTAATACAAGGCATGGCAGCACAACAACGAACCAGCTTAAGCGAATGGGCTTTTTACCAAAATGACCCATGTCGGCATAGATTGCTTCCCCACCGGTTACTACTAAAAATACGGCACCTAAAACAGTTATGCTGCCTAACCCGTGCGTAGTAAAAAAATGAAAAGCATAATATGGATTTAAAGCCAGTAAAACAGCTGGATGTTTTGCAATTGCATTTATACCCAAAATTGCAAGTGAAATAAACCACGCAAAGATCACCGGTCCGAAGATCGCTCCCACTTTGCCGGTACCTTTCCTCTGGAAGAAAAAAAGTATGAATAAAATAATGATTGTAAATGGAATTATGAATGGCTGAAAAAAAGGCGTAGCAATTTGTAAACCTTCCAAAGCGCTCAATACAGATATGGCGGGAGTTATCATTCCATCTCCATAAAGTAATGCCGCACCCAATAAACCCATCGCTAAGATCACAAAGAATCTGCCCGTTCTTTTTTCGGGTAAAACTAATTTCATTAAAGCTAAATTGCCGCCCTCACCTTTATTATCCGCTCTTAAAATAATGATCAAAAATTTTAGGCTAATCACCAGGATAAGCGACCAAAAGATCATGGATAAAATGCCATAAATATTTTCCCTGGTGATTGGGATGCCATGCTCCCCTGCAAAACAAACCCTTATAGCATAAAGCGGGCTTGTGCCAATATCTCCAAACACAATCCCTAATGCACCTAAAGAAAGCTTTAAAAGGTTGTGTTTTTTATTGGTATTGATATCGTTCATTTATGCCGAACCCGTAAGGTCTGCTTTGTTTTTGACAAATAAATAATGTTCCCTTACTATTCAGTTGCCTTACTATTCAATAGTAAGAAGTTATTTATTGCTTTTACGATACAATAAAAAATGTTGGATCGGCAAAAATTCTCCATCATATAATAGCTCAAACCCATTTGCAATCATTTCTTTATCTGCCTGCTTTACGGTCATTTTATGATGAGGTTTTATTGCGATAGAAGCATCCTCTGCCCTGTATTCCAGCAACAATATTTTGCCATCTGTTTTTAAGGCTTTTTTTATTGACTCCAGCATTTCATGAGGAAACTCCAGTTCATGATATACATCCACCATTATTGCCAGGTCAACAGAATTTTCAGTAAGATTTGGAGATTTGTCTGTGCCTTTTATTATCTCAACATTTGTAATGCCTGTAGATATTTTTTTATCTTGCAGATATTTTATCATTTCTTCCTGTATCTCTACTGCAAATACTTTTCCCTGGGTAATTTTGCCGGCAATAGCAAATGTGTAATAACCTGTGCCGGCACCTATATCCGCTACCACAGATCGTGGAGTTAATTGCATTTTTTCAATTGCCAGTCTTGTATTTTCTTCCTGTTGACGAGTATTTCTCTGCAGCCAATCTGCGCCTTCTGCGCCCATGATAAAAGATATCTCCCGGCCCAGATAATATTTTCCTGTACCATCTGATGAACGCTTTGCAAAAGAATAAGTGCTGTCACTTTTTAGTTGTGGTTGTAAATTTTTCTTTTGACACCGGCATGTTGCAAAAACAAATAGCCCTAAAATTATTATGAATGTGCCATAGAATTTCATAAGGTGAAATTACAAATCTAAATACGGTAAAATTTCAGTCATCTCCGTTTGATTTCTAAAAGCTTCGCAGGATGTTAAGCATATCATTCAATCGTTTCAATTACGTATTTATTATTATTTATGTCTGCAACATCGCCAAAAGATAAACCGAGCAGTTTTTGCCCAAGCGGAGATTGTGGTGAAAGAGCAATAACGGGATTACCTTCTATTGTTGACTTACCCAGCGCAATGCTGATAAATAAATAAGCTTTGTCAGTTTTTACAAGGCTGCCATTGATAATTTTAGAAGATGATATGGTTGAATTTATTTTTCCCAGAGCAGTTTTTTTCTCCATTACATCCTGCAATTGTACTCCAACATTCGCCTGTTCTATCTGCAACATAGCCAATGCAATTTCATGCTTATCTCCCGCGGTACTCTTTGTTTCATTGCTGCCGCTTTCTTTTAAGTCTGCCAATACCTTCTGCAATGAACATAGCTTATCATTCACCACCTGCATATAGTGATCGTATACTTTTTGTTTCAGCGTCATGTAAAGTGAAACTTTATTTGTTTGAGGCTTTCCCAAAGCACAGATACCCAACCGCACGAAGCCGGCGCTGCATATCCGCGCCAGCAAGGGCAAAACATTTTCCGCAGAGCCGATGTATAAAAGTTATGCCTTTTTAAATGAAGGCAGTTGCCAGTTTGGTCTTACATAGTGGCAAGTATAGCCATGTTGGTGTTTCTGCAGGTAATTCTGGTGTTCCTCTTCAGCATCCCAAAAGTCAGACGCAGATGCCACTTCTGTTACAACTGGTCCAGGCCATATACCAGTTGCATTCATTTCATTTATCAAGTCCTGTGCGGTATTCTTTTGCTCTTCGTCGAGATAAAATATGGCCGAGCGGTAGGAAGTACCCACATCATTTCCCTGACTATTCTTTGTTGTCGGATTGTGAATCTGGAAGAAAAACTCCAGCAGTTTGCGATAAGATAACTTTTCGGGATCAAAGGTTATGGCCAACGCCTCTGCATGTGTACCATGATTTCTGTACGTTGCATTTTTTACATCGCCGCCACTATAGCCAACTCTCGTTGATGTAACACCAGGAAGATTTCTGACCAGTTCTTCCACGCCCCAGAAACAACCGCCGGCTAATATTGCTTTTTCGTTTGACATATAATAAATATTTTTTGATAATATACAGCTCAACTATAAAGCCAATCTTTTTATCAGCAGGGATGGCTGTTATGTATGCTTTTGAAATGGAAAATGTCAACCCGATAAATATTTCCAATATGCTTTGAAATGTAATTTTTTTATTTTACTTTGCTGTTCAAAGTACTTTTATATAGATAAATGCCCCTGCATAGCAGCTAAAGAGAACGGCAGTAACCGGGGTAAAAGACAAAACTATTCATGACCGTCAATTCAATGTTTATTTTATGAGTGTATCAAATAGACTTAATCATGCATATCATGAAGCGAAGGGAAACAAATGGTTTCATTATTTTGCTGCTTTCTGTCGCATCGTTTTGGCACTGGCGTTTATTATATCAGCGATTGTGAAAATTAGGGGCGAACGGTTTGCCAGCGGCTTATCCGCTAACAATCCGATGGGGCATTATCTTGAAGCACTATACTATACAGAATACTACTATACATTTATCGGCATTGCGCAGTTGTTAATTGCTCTTTTATTGCTCTTTCCGAGGACGGCACCATTAGGTGCATTGATGTTTTTTCCGGTCATACTCAATATTTGTATCCTGACTTATGCGGTCCGATTCGAAGGCACTCGTATTACCACATTTATGCTACTGGCCAGTTTGTATTTATTGTGTTGGTATTACGACCGCTTAAAATATATTTTACCATTTAAAAAAGTTAATGAAGATGCTAACCCGGCAAGAAAAAAACCGTTGAGCAACAAATTCCCCTACCTGTTTTTCGGGTCTGTTATTGCGATGATAGCTGCAGTAATAGTTATAAACCTGTATCTATATGCTATTAGACCTGGTAATTCCCCGGAGGAATGTACGAATGGTTGTCCTGCCAGTAGCAACCCGAAGGCCTGCGAAGAATTTTGTGATTGCATTTATAAGCAGGGCAAACCGCTTCACGAGTGCCTAACCGGGTATAACAAAGCAAATGCAAAGGGAGCGAATCACTAGAATTGCAAAACTTAGTTTTGACGGAATAACGTTTTCAGTTGATGAAAGGCGACACATGGGCAAAAATTTCACTCGTGGCGGCATCTTTACATTTAACGTTAAAAGAAATATCGTGAGGGCCCAATGCAGGGAAAGAACATGCAGTTATTCTTCTGAGGGGATTCCTTTTACCAACTACAACTCCCAACCACCCCTGCTTTTAGCTCAAGAATGAGGCGTATCCTAATTCCCGGCGAGGGAATTTATTTTTTGTAAATACGGGCTGCCCAGCCACCGCCAGGAAAAAGTTTTATCTCCTGCTTTGTCCTTTTTGATACAGCTATCACTTCTCTTTTATAATCAGTGGCATCACGATCTGCATTCATTCCATCTTTAAAAATTTCTGCTTCATAATTACCTTCGGGTAAGAAAGAAAAATCCAGTGTTATTTCACGGGGAGTCCAGTTGCTCATAGCGGCTGCAAACCATGTATCGCCTTTTCTGCGGGCAAGTACTGTGAACTCGCCTATTTTACCATCGAGTGCTACTGTTTCATCAAAGGTGGTGGGCACCTTCGTAATAAAGGCCGTACATTCATTTTCTCTTTTATAAATGGTTGGATTATCGGAAAGCATTTGAAGCGGCGCTTCAAAAATTACGTACATCGCCAGTTGATTGCATCGTGTTCCCTTAGCCATCGGGTTATTAGGTACAACCCTATAGGCTCCTTCGGTGGTATTGCGCATTGCTCCCGGTGTATAATCCATCGGGCCTGCCATCATACGGATGTAAGGGATTGTGTTGGTATAACGGGGCTGATCTTCATTGGCCCATTTATAGTTTTCTAAACCTTTCACACCTTCATAACCAATTACGTTTGGATAGGTACGTTGCAGGCCGGTTGGTTTAAAGGCCCCATGATAATCTACCAGCTGCTTATATTCTGCCGCTTTTTTTGCGATGTCATACAGTGATTTTACAGCTACCTGGTCGTCCCGGTCGACATAGTCAATCTTCCATCCTTTTACACCCATACTGGCATAAAAAGGAAGTACTGAATCCATCTGTTGCCAGATATTGTACCAGGTGGACCATAATACAACACCAACCCCTTTATCCTTACCATAGTTTACAACCTCCGGTAAATTCAAATTGGGTGAAACCTTCATCAGGTTGGTACGAACGGACCAGCCACCATCTATAACGATGTAAGGAATTTTATTCTCCGCAGCAAAATCAATAAAATATTTGTAAGTAGGTGTATTAAGCCCCGCTTTAAAATCAACACCTGAAATGTTTCTTGCGTTCC
>JBDSFG010000058.1:0-7055 GCA_039919615.1 Ginsengibacter sp.
TTACATTTAGGGATATGTTATCATGGATAATCATATTCATGTGTTATGGGAACAATTAACAATGAATGGTAAAGAAACACCTAAGGAAAATTTTGAAAAGTTTACCGGCCATATGTTCTTAAAAAAATTAGAGGATAATAAGAAAATACTTGACGAATATTCCTCTTCCTGGCGGATGTCCCCACCCGACGAGCGGGCAAGACGAGTTTGGAATACTCACACATTTAATGGATAAATTATAATGGAGGAATGTCGGGTGACACCCGCGCCAGGAAGCGGAATTTCTGCAGTTCAGTTAGAAAGCCTGAACAATGGAAGCGGTGGAATTCCCGGCATACCTTCTTCCTTTATGCGTGGCAGCAATGGTGAGATAAGTACTTCACCTAAGGCTTATATCCATCCCAAGCCGTGTCTTTACTCATAGCCTAAAGCAGAGCAAGACACGGCGGGCATTTAATAAAGATTTAGATCAGTTGAGGAATGTCGGGTAAGGACACACGCCAGGAAGCGGGAATACAAATAGAGGAACTTTTACCCCTTCACTTTTTAAAAGAATTCATCGTTCCTTTATTGTTTCGATTATAAGATACTTATTCAATTCAGAAAGAGTTGAGGTAAAAGGCCCTACTATTCCTTTGGGACAAGGTTATAAATATGTATTGCGAAAATAGTAAACATAGGTGCCAAGGTTTTCTTAGCCCAATCTATCACCATTGAATATTACCAGCAACAATTTTAGTTCTTCTTTTTTGATGCAGCTTTCTTCTTTGGCTGATCGCCCTGATCGCCATAACCAGGCTTTACTTTATTTTTTGCAGTTTGCTTTACATCCTGGCTTAAAGATTTACCCTGGTCATCGCTTTCTTTAATACGCCCTTTTTCATCTCTTTTAATATATCGTTTATCTCCTTTAGGCGCTATTAAGGTGCGCTTGCCGGAACTGTTAGTTGATTTTGCCATAATTTTTTTTAAGTAGAAATTTCAAAATCTTTGCCAATAAGAATTGTTACATAAACAATTTAAGTTGCCTGCTCATTTGCGTAAGCCAACTATTGATTTATGCATTTCCTGCTTACCAAATTTCTTTTCCAATGTTTGTAAAGCCTGTTTCATATTTATGCCGGTTCCCAGTACACCCGTAAAAATATCACCGGTGTCTTTTATCCTTTCCATGGCATTGAAAATAGTGAATTGCTGCATTTTTAATCCCTTCTTTACTTCACTCCACTGCAAGGGCATACTCACAGTAGCATCAGGCTTTGGCCTAAGTGAGTATGGCGCTGCAAGTGTAGCCTGTGGCCTGTTTTGTAAAAAATCGAGATAAATACAACCCCGCCTTTTTTCGGTAAGCCTTTCCACACTGGTAAAGCCTGGTAGTTGACTGTGAATGATCTTCACCAGCACCCTGCCAAATTCTTTGCTTTGCTCATAAGTATATTTAGCGCCCAATGGAATGTAGATGTGCATGCCAGTAGAACCGGATGTTTTAGGATAGGCGGACACATATATATCATCCAGTAATTGTTTGGTAACCTGCGCTGCTGTTATTACCTGTTCAAATGTATTTGTATCCGTTGGGTCAAGATCAATAATGCACCAGTCAGGGTGATCTGGCTTTTGTACACGGCTGCTCCATGGGTGCATTTCAATACCGCCCATAGATGCAATAAGCAACAGGCTTGCTCCACTATCACAAACTAAAAAATTTCTATTACCGCCCGCCTCACTGCTGTAGGGAAACTGTTCCACCCAATCAGGCACTTTACCAGTAACATCTTTTTGATAAAAGCTTTTGCCTTCAATACCATTAGGGTAACGTATAAGTGTTTGTGGGCGGTCTTTCATGTAGGGCAACATGTATGGAGCTACCTGGTAATAATAATTGATCACATCCCGTTTGGTTACTTTCTTTTTGGGATAATAAATTTTTTGAAGATTGTTGAAAGGAATGTCTTTACCATCTATAGTTTTTACCTGCGATTTTTCTGTTGGATTCAGCAAGGATTTTCGTTCACCATGAGTAATTCCTTTTAAAAGCTTTTCCCTGAGTGCAGCGTTTTCAGTTATAGTCTTTGTTGCAGATGTTTTTTGTTTACCCTTTTTAACAGGAATATCAATTATTGCTTCAACCGATGTTCGAGTTTCGGCATGTACATTCTTTGCATCTTTATCTATGCGCATACCTTCAAAACTTGGGTGGCGCATTACACCATCTGAAGTAATTTCAGCATAAGTTACTTCGCAAACTAATTCAGGCTGCAGCCATGTGGCCCTTGCTTTTGGGGGATTGGGTCTAAATCTCGATGGCTTATTTATATCCGGTTCAAAATTAAAAGGACATTGTTTTGTTTCTAATAGTTTAAATTGTTCCAGCATTCCCTGTTGCAATTTTATGGAAAATCCTGTTCCTATTTTGCCGGTATATTGAAGTTTGCCTGCCTCGAATACCCCAACCAGCAATGCACTGAAAGGTTTATTGCTTCCTTCATTGTTAGTATAACCACCAATAATAACTTCCTGGCGTTTTCCTGTTTTTATTTTAAGCCACTCTTTAGAGCGGTTACCCGGCAGGTATATACTATTAGCTTTTTTAGCAATGATGCCTTCAAGGTTTATTTCTTTTGCAACTTCAAAAAATTCCAGGGCGCCTGCATCGAAGGTTTCACTTAATCTTATATTTTCTATAGATGGAATAATGCTCTTAAGTATTTCTCTGCGTTGGGTAAGCTGCATGTTTGTAAGGTTATATCCCTCCAGCCATAGCACATCAAAGAGATATAAAATCAGTTGCCCGTCAGCCTCGCTTCTCCAATTCTGCAGATTACCAAAATTTGAAATTCCCGCCTCATTCAACACCATAATCTCTCCATCAAGCACGGCGTTTATTTTCCATTTTTTTAAGGCGTTGTGCACTGAATAAAATTTTTCATTAAAATCTTTATTATTTCTTGATCGCATATCTGCCTTGCCATTATTTAGATAGATAATGGAGCGATAGCCATCCCACTTTACTTCATAAAGCCAGCCGGGTTCATCAAATGGCTTATCCGCAAGCGTAGCTAACATAGGTTTTACATCTTCAGGAAAAGCAATTTTATTCCCCGATTGCAGAAGTTTTTTTATTGAAGAACTTATTTTGGCCATGATACATGATTAATTTATAAAACCTTTTAATGAACGCAAGTGTTGTTTAAAACTAATTGTACTTAAAAAATATATTATCAATATGATTACCAAAGAACTTAATTACAAAACTTATTCCTAAATAGAAATTACCAATTTTTAGGGAACACTGAGAACAGATATACTACAGATTTTAGATGTAGTTGGAAAAGATTGTAATGGGGTACAAATGCAGATGCGTTTTTCTTTTTAGGAATAGCTGGAAGAAAAAAGTTAAGTTCAGGGAGAGCCAAACAGGTTTAAATATTCTTCTTTTAATTAGATAGCAGGTCAGGAGTTAGCTTCTATTTCTTCTTTTAGTTCTTTTGAAATTGTTACTATTATTTTATCAATCCGGTGTCCGTCCATATCTACTATTTCAAATGTAAATCCACGCCAGTCAAAAGACTCCCCGGTTGAAGGAATGTGTTTTAGTTCATGTAAAATAAATCCGGCCAGCGTATCAAATTCCTGCTCGCCATTATTCATCCAGTCAGTTTTATCAAACCTCGTTAAAAAATCATAGAACTGAATCTGGGCATCAATAATATAACTTCCATCTGTTCTTTCTACTATGGAATAATCATCATCTTCATCTTCAGGCATCTCGCCTACAATTGCTTTTAAAATATCATTTATAGTTATCATCCCATGCATAGTTCCGTATTCATCTACAATAAAGGCATAGTGAATTTTTGTTTGTTTAAATTTTTCAAGCACCTGGTAAGCAGAATTATTTTCCGGAACAAACAAAGCCTTTTTTAAATGGGTTATTAAAGGTGCATCAGGCTGCAGGTACATATCTTTAATATATACTACTCCTTTTATGCTGTCAATATCACCATCACAAAGCGGATAAACTGAATGAAGGTATTCCTGGATTTTTTCTTTAATTGACTCAGACCTTTCATTAACATCAAACCATACTATATCAGTTCTGTGCGTCATCAGAGAAGTTATATTTCTATCCCCAAGGTGAAATACTCTTTCAATAATTTCCTTCTCTTCTTCCTCTATTGCCCCATGCTCGCTTCCCTCCGATACCATTGCCTTTATTTCTTCTTCAGTAACTTTATTATCCTCTGCCTGTTTAATATTAAAAATTTTAAAAATGAGATTGGTAACTTTTGTAAGCAACCAAACTATCGGATGAGTAAGCCTGCTAAGAAAATACATCGGCTTTGCACTGCCTCTTGCAATTTTTTCAGACTTGATCATAGCAATTCTTTTTGGCAGTAATTCTCCAAAAATGATGGAAAGAAAAGTAACAATGATTACGATGATTACCGTTGCTATGGGAGTGGCATACGACTTAAGAAAGCTTATTTTTTCTATAGTTGGAGTAAGATACTTATTGAATCGTTCTGCACTGTAAACGCCTTCAAGTATTGCGATAACGGTAATAAAAATTTGCGCTGTTGATAAAAAAACCTCCGGGCGCTCCTGTAACCTGAGCGCAGTTTTTGCGTTTTCATCACCTCTTGCAGCACGTAAATCCAACCTGGATTTTTTTGCCGAAATAAGAGCGATCTCACTCAGTACTACCAACCCATTTAGTATTATTAATGCTAATAAAAATAAAATGCCCGCCATAATTATTTACTTTAACTCAATTTCCAACCCAATTTTTTTATTGAATATTTTCGCCGGCAAATATCCGATTATTAATCCTGCAATAGCGCCGCAAACTACATCAGCAGGAAAATGAACTCCCACATACACCTGCGTGTAAGAAATAAGCAATGCCCATAAAAATAAAACCGCCCACCATTTACTTACCGTTTTTTTAAAAGTTGTAAATATATACATTGCTGCCGCAAAGTGATTAGCTGCATGGGATGATGTGAAAGAAGAATTACCCGGGCAAAAATTAGCCAGCAGACGAATATGCTGAATAAACAAAGGATCCTGACAGGGCCTTAATCGCAAAACCGATCCTTTAATTAAAGTACTGCTGATGTAATCACTTGCTATGGCCGTTAAAATAAAACCTAATGACCAATACCATCCTTTTTTTTTAAAATTTAAAGCGGCAAATATTACCAGGAACAAATAAAGCGGGATCCATAAATATGCCTGGCGCAGAAATAGCAGGAATGTGTCAAAAAAAGCGTTGTGCCATTCCCCGTTTATTTTGGAAAAGATCATGTAATCCACATCCTTTATCTTGTCCAACAAGCTCATTTATTCGGCTGCTTTTAGGGCTAAACAGCAAAAATAAACATTGAGTTCAATTCATTCTTAATTATATTCACTCCGAAGGTTTTAAGCAGTATTAAACAATTTCTATCTTTACGGTTTATTTTATTCACTTTAATGATTGCCAAGATTAAGATTTCCAAAACAATTCCTGTTACGGTACAATGGATATTTGAGCTGTGGATAGTTTACTTCCTCATTTTTACCTGCTTTAGAGTAGTAACGCTTTTTCTTTTCAGACCGGTTAATATTCCGCTTAGGTCTTTGGTACCTTCATTTTTATTGGGCTTTAAATATGATGTAAAATGGATTGCAGTTATTCTTTTGCCTATTGCGCTTCTATCTGTTTATAAAAAATTCTCTCCTTTTTATTCCAGGATAAATAAACATCTCTGGTCGTACTACCTCGCTGTTTTTACATTTCTTATACTGGTTTTTTTTGGGGCTGATTTTGCAACTTTTAGCTACAACCACACAAGGGTAAATGCAAGCGTACTAAATTTCTCGGAGGATTTTGTTATCTCCTATAAAATGATCTGGCAAACGTACCCGGTAGTATGGATATTTTCAGGGCTCATACTTGCCGCGGCGCTTTTGGTAAAGCTCTTTAAAAAAATACACGTTAACACTTTAAAAAGAAATATTCTTCAAAACCCTATTTACAACAAGGTATGGCATGCAGGTATTATAGTATTTTTTGCATGGTGCCTGTATGGAATTTTTTCTTTAACACCGTTAAAATGGAGCCAGGCTTTTAAATTTAATGATAATTTCAGGTCGTACCTGGCGCTTAATCCTTTGCAAAATTTCTTTTCTACTCTCAAGTTTCGTAAGCCATCGTTTGAAGATGAAGAAGCTAAAAAATATTTTCCCGTGGTAGCAAATTTTTTAGGCCTGGATAATACAAATCTTTCATCAAAAACATACGGACGTATTACCGAGCCTGGCAACAAGGCGCTGGAAAGCAGGCCCAATGTGGTGCTGGTAATCTGCGAAAGCTTTAGCATGTATAAAAGCAGTATGAGCGGTAATCCATTAAATACTACTCCGTACTTTAATAAAATTGCACATGATGGAATTTATTTTGACAGGTGTTTCAGTGCAACCTTTGGTACGGCCCGTGGCGTTTTTGCTATAATAACCGGCACCCCGGATGTGCAGCTGTCAAAATTTTCCACCCGAAATCCGGAGGCACTTAACCAGCATACTATCATTAATAGTTTTGAAGAGTATTCCAAATTTTATTTTCTCGGGGGCAGCAGCAGCTTTAATAATTTTGCTGGCCTTATAAAAAATATTGATGGCGTAAATATCTACCAGGAAGGTTCATATAAATCTCCCCAATTGAATGTATGGGGCATTAGTGATAAAAACCTTTTTCTGGCGGCCAATGATGAATTCAAAAAGCAGGCTAAACCATTTTTTGCCATTATTCAAACGTCGGATAATCATCGCCCTTTTACAATCCCTGAAGATGATAAAGATTTTGAAAGAAGGGTTTTTCCGGCGGATACACTAAAGAAATACGGCTTTGAATCGTTGGATGAATTTCAATCTTTTTGTTACACGGATTACTGTTTTAAGAATTTTATAGAAGCTGCCAAACAACAATCGTATTTCAACAATACTATTTTTGTTTTTATAGGCGATCATGGCCTTGAGGGGAATGCGATGGAAATGTATCCACATACGTG
>JBDSFG010000074.1:0-4102 GCA_039919615.1 Ginsengibacter sp.
CCAAGCCACGATTGGGCGGCGTCAGCACCATTAGTTGATTTTACGGTCAATGCCAACGGAACGTTGAATTTGCTTGAGGCGACAAGACTGAACTGCCCACAAGCGACTTTCATTTTTACCTCTACCAATAAAGTTTACGGTGACAATCCCAATTTTTTACCGCTTGTTGAAAAAGAGCTTCGTTGGGAAATTGAAAAAAGTCATCCTTATTATAAACAAGGTATTGATGAATTGATGAGTATAGACAATTGTAAACATTCAGTTTTTGGTGCATCAAAAGTTGCTGCTGATGTGATGGTTCAGGAGTATGGACGTTATTTTGGGATGAAAACAGCCGTGTTTCGCGGAGGCTGTTTAACCGGGCCAAATCACTCAGGAGCCCAATTACACGGGTTTCTTGCCTACCTGATGAAATGTGCAATTAATCATCAGCATTATACAATATTTGGTTACAAGGGAAAACAGGTAAGAGACAACATCCATAGTTATGACCTTGTAAACATGTTCTGGCATTTTTATAATGATCCGAAAAGCGGCGAGGTTTATAATGCCGGCGGCGGCCGTTTTGCAAACTGTTCAATGCTGGAAGCAATAAGTTATTGTGAAGTAATTACCGGCAACAAATTAAATTTTTCTTACTCTGACGATAATCGTATAGGCGATCATATCTGGTATATCAGTGATGTTTCAAAATTTAAAACTCACTATCCTGCGTGGAATTATACATACAATATTGAAGATACTTTAAAGGAAATGTTTTTGTCTTTTACAAAACGCTCTGCAGTTAATTAAATCAGATTCATCTGAAATACAAAATTATTTCCCCCGGCGCGGCAGTGATGGTATAACCGGATCAGCCACAAAGCTACGGTTAGGCATAAACAATTTATAGCAGTCAAATATAAACAGGAAAAAATCCTTAATAATTTGTAATTAGTGATATCAGAAAAAAGCCCTGTTCAACATTTTCTCAACATTTCCCGGAAATTAATTTAGGGGTAACACTCCTTTTTTTTACTACAAATTTTACCCAAAGCCGGAATAATACGTCCCAGTATCCACCTCCAACCTTTAGTAACTTAAAGGAAGATATTCCCATTTCAGGGGTGCGGTTGATCCATGAAATGGGTACTTCCGCAACCTTAAAGCCCATTAAAATAGGTTGAAGACCCGTTTCAGCATTTATTGCAAAACCAGCCTCCTTTAATTCAAGACTGTCTACAACCTCACGTTTCATCAATTTTAAATTATTGGTCAAATCCCTGAATTTTCTGAAGAATAGAATGCGTGCAAGTGAATGAAATGCCCGGTTGGCTACAATTTTCTGAAATGGATAGTTAAGCAATACACTATGCCTTGAAAAACGGCTTCCAATCACAACATCATAACCTTTAACTATTGTATCAAACAAGTCCCTGATTTCAGGTAGAAGATGTTGAAAATCGCAGTCCATTGATAAAATATATTCTCCTGTTGCTGCCTTATAGCCATCTCTAATGGCCCTGCCTACACCATTAGGGGGCGTTCTGAAAACCGGTGTTATTTTTGGATGCTTTTTTGCCAGTTCAGTTATTACTTCCTTTGTATTATCCCTGCTGTTATCATCAACAAGAACGATTTCATATAAATAATCATCATAGAATTTCAACAATTGTGTGACAAGTGGAATAACATTCATTTCCTCATTATGGCAGGGAACAACTACTGATATTTTTCCTTTTAATTGTTCATGATAAGATAAAGAAATTTCAGGAGAAGGAAGATATTGCGGAGGCTTTTGGGCATGAATAAGAATTGAACCTGCAAGTGTTCTGACGAAGGGCAGATTTTCAAAAAGAATAGAAAGGTTTTTAAGTAACCAAATACCTCTGTAGGTGAGCGGGGCATATACAAAATCATTGTAAACGGCAGATATTTTAATAAAGCCTAACTGCGAAATAAGTTCGTACAACTGCGAACGATTACCCAGTTGCCTTTGATCAACCTGGCCAAAAAGTTTACGGAAAAAGCGATTGAACTGTAACATTACATTCCATGGATTGCTTTCATAGAAAATAATTTGCCCGCCGGGCTTAAGCAGGGTAAAAACCCTTTTTAAGAACCATGCATTATTTGATTTGTCCAGTAAATCCATAGCAATAACAAAATCAAAAGTCCTTCCTTCTAACTCACCCGGAAGCGAGGAAAGACTTAAAAACTCTATAGCCAGGGTTTCTTTTTTTAATACAGGAATTTCTTCTGCAAAAGTGACTGAAGTAATTAAATTTTCACCACGGGTAACTTTATGTAGTTGTTCGGTAAAAAGCCCGCCGGCACATCCCAGCTCTAAAATAGATTGGTTGGGCAAAAGGTGCACCAAATGACGGAATGTTTGAGCTCTCCAAAGCAGCCTGTCTTTAACTATTGGATCCCTGTTGCGCCAATATTTATCTCTAAACTGTTCCCTGCGGGATAGTATCTGAATATAACCGTCTTTACCGTTGTTGGTTTTCATATTTAGATAACGTAATTAAGTTTATTCTATTATTTTTGATTAATCACCTCCAAGTTATTAAATGCAATCAGATAATCCTGAAATTAAAAATGCTTATTAAAAAATACACCGGAGCAAGAGGTCCTGAAAGTTTTGTATGGACCGTTTGGGCAGTAATGTTTTTAATTGCAATGGCATGTGTTTTCATTTACGGCCGTAACGTTCCTCTTGCAGAAGACTGGCATATGGTTGCCCCTTTAACTGGGGATGAGCCTCATCTTGCAAACTGGTTGTGGGCACAAAACAATGAACACCGGATTCCTTTGCCCAAACTGGTGCTGCTGGGTATATTAAAAATTACAAATGGAGATTTCCGGGCAGGAATGGTTTTAACCGTCCTTTGCATGGGCCTACTTACGGCCTACTTAGTCAAAGTTTTTTATGATTTGCGTGGGGGCAAAACCCTTTATCAGGATGCTTTTTTACCTCTTACATTACTTCACCTGGGAAACTGGGAAAATTTTTTCTGGAGCTGGGAATTCACCTTTGTACTTTCAACCATACTGACATGTATTTTAATAGGGATGGTTATTAAATATAAAAGCCCCATGCAAATCAGGGAAGCAATTGTTGCTTCAGCATGTATGTTATTCCTGCCTTTGTGCGGTGCCAATGGTTTACTGTGTTTGTTGCCTGTAATGCCATTGTTGGCTTTTGAAGCATACATCCATTTCAAATTGAAAGAGCCAGGAACAAATCGGAAAGTCGGCGTTATTTTAATTACTGCTATGGCCTTAACCATTTTAATTATAATTTGTTATTTTGTTGGCTATGAACGTCCTTCATGGTATCCACCCAGCCCCAGCATTTTTATTACTTTAAAAACAAGTATAAGGTTTATGTCTCTTGCCTTTGGCCCAATCGCTGAAGCATCATGGGGCTTATCTGGTTTTTTTATAATGCTATTAGTGATCTCCACAACCTGTTTACTTTTTTTTACGCTATTAAAATCTCGCGGTACAGAATTTCGGAGAGTGCTGGGCTTACTGTTTTTTTTGGGCGGCAACGTAGCATTTGCTTTGGCTTTGGGTTATGGGCGTGCTACAATGTTTCCCACATTAGGGTTGCCAATGCGTTATGTATTGCTTGCCGTTCCGTTACTGATAGTTTGTTATGGCAGTTGGCAAATTTATGGAGTGCCTGTCTTAACAAAAATAATTCAGTGGGGTTTATTCTTTACAATGCTTTCGTTGCTTTTTCATAATACACTTAAAGGCCTCGCCTGGCGAAAATGGTATCTTGATGGTGCTGATACAGTTTTACACGACATAAAGAAAGGAGTACCTCATTCTCAGCTCGTAGCCCGTCACAATAAGTTTTTGTTGCATTGGAATCAGGACATGCTTAGTACCGGTATGCAGCAACTTAAAAAGGCAGGAATGGGGCCTTTAAAATATATGAAAGAGGATACTGTTATTAAAAACATTCCATAAAATATTTTCCTGCGGATTATGCAGGGCGGGCAACTCCGGCAGTTGAAATTGCATTTGCCATATTTCTTGCTTCAGTTTCGTTGGGAAGATTATGTTCGAAAATTACGTCTACCGTTTTGCAAATAAATGTTTGAGA
>JBDSFG010000079.1:0-3298 GCA_039919615.1 Ginsengibacter sp.
AATGATTTTACATTTGGTAACTATACAGGTGATTGACAGGGGTGCATTCCAAATTGTCGCTCAAGATTTCGGTCGGTGAAGGACACCGACCGAGGCCGGGCCGTGGTTTGTGTCCCCACACACCATTTGGTGCCGCGACAATTTGGAATGCACCCCTATAAAAAGCTATCAGCGATTCATCATTTTTTATATATAAATTTGGCCTGAGTTAATCGGCTTTAAAGAATTCTAATTTCTTATATTCCGAATATTTCAAGAACCGGAACCAGTATTTTTCTGTTTGTGTAATTATAGCTTTTTAAAATCAAAACTGCCGCTTAATTCATGATTGTTTTATTTGCTCATTTCAATAAGCTATAGAAAGTGATAAACCCTATGAAAAAAATCTATATTATTGGTATTCTATTTTCCGCTTTTATGATAGGAGCAAAGCTTCCGCATCAATTTCCCCAGGCTCAGATAACTAATGGATTGATACATGCAAGCCTTTATCTGCCCGATACCGCAAATGGATATTACCGCGGTTCCAGGTTTGACTGGTCTGGTGTAATGCCTGAACTGGAATACCAGGGCCATTCTTATTTTGGTCAATGGTTTGAAAAGTACAGCCCAACTCTTCATGATGCTATTATGGGGCCGGTAGAAGATTTTTTACCTGTGGGATATGATGAAGCGAAAGTTGGTGAGCCTTTTCTTAAAATTGGGATAGGCATGGTTACTAAACCGCAGGAACCAAAATATTTCATCGCCACTCCATATCAATTAGTAAACGGAGGTACATGGAAGATTAAGAAAAAAAACGATCATGTGGAATTTACCCAGACACTTACAGCTAAAGAATACTCCTACGTTTACAGTAAAAAAGTACAACTCGTAAAAGGCAAACCTGAAATGGTTTTGTCTCATGCATTAAAAAATACAGGAAAGAAAATAATTGAGACGAACGTATACGATCATAATTTTTTTATGATGGACAATACACCTATAGGTCCGCATTATATTGTTAAGTTTCCTTTTAATCTTACGGGAGAAGTACAGGGCACAGATAATTTTGGCAAGCTTCAGGATAATAGTATTATGTATCAAAAGGAGTTATCAAAAAATCAACACCTTTATTATCACTCTTTGCAAGGTTACAGCGATGATGCAAAAGATTATGATATAAGCATCGAAAATCATAAAACAGGAGCAGCAGTAAGGATTACAAGTGATCAGCCTCTTTCTAAATTAGTCTTTTGGTCTGCACCAAAAACCTTGTGCCCCGAGCCGTATATTCATATAAAGATCAATTCAGGCGAAACATTTAAGTGGAACATAAATTACCAATTCTATATTTGCGATATTAAAAATTAAAATAAACAAATGAAGATTAAGTTAGTGCATTTGGCTTTTGGGCTTTTGCTTTTTGGAAGTTGTAAAAATGCTGATGAGAATAAAGGTCCTGTGTCAATGGAAACCGGAAAGGATTATCCCGTATATGGCGGAAATAAAGCTGGTAACCGCTATTCCCCTTTAACACAGATAAATGCTGACAATGTAAAAAACCTGCAGGTTGCGTGGAGTTATTTTGCCAATGATAAACCAGACACGAATAATAAAAATTTCGGAAGAGCAAGAGAGACACAATGCCAGCCAATTGTGGTAAATGGAATTCTTTACGGCACCTCTGCGGAACTTAACCTGTTTGCATTAAAGGCAGGTACGGGTGAGCAAATATGGAAATTTGAACCTCCCAAAGACAGGCAGCAATTCAATACCAACAGGGGAGTTATGTATTGGGAAAATGGTGATGATAAACGTATTTTTTACACCGCCAGTGCATTTCTTTATGCAGTAAATGCTATAACGGGTAAATCAATTATGACCTTTGGTGACAGTGGAAAAGTAGACCTGCACCAGGGTCTTGCAGCTAACCTCGGGCATGATGTTGAAAATTTAAGTGTAACGGCAACCACACCCGGTGTTATTTATAAAAACAGCCTGGTTATCGGTTCGAGTGTATCCGAAAGAGGCGATGCTGCTCCGGGCCACATACGTGCATTTGATGTGGTAACAGGTAAATTAAAATGGGTGTTCCGCACAATTCCACAGCCAGGCGAATTGGGCTATGATACATGGCCAAAAGACGCCTACAAAAAATTTGGTGGTGCAAATAGCTGGGGCGGCATGTCGGTAGATGAAAAACGTGGTTTGGTTTTTTTTGGCACAGGTTCTCCATCATCTGATTTCTTCGGAGGAGATCGTGAGGGCGCAAACCTTTTTGCAAATTGTGTTGTGGCGTTAAATGCAGAAACTGGTAAAATGAAATGGTACTTTCAGGCTATACACCATGATTTGTGGGACCGTGATTTTCCGTGTCCTCCCAACCTGGCAACCATCACCCGCAATGGAGTGAAAACTGATGTAGTAGTGCAGGCTGGTAAAGATGGATTTGTGTATGTTTTAAATCGTGAAAGCGGCGCCTCTATATTTCCTATCGAAGAACAACCTGTTCCTTCAAACGGATTGCCGGGAGAACATCCCTATCCAACCCAGAAGGTTGTAAGTAAACCAGCGTCTTTATCGAGACAAATAATTACGGAGAACGATCTAACAAACATCTCTCCCGAGTCACATGATTTTGTACTGAAAAGGTTTAAGGAATTTCCAAAAACCAGTAACAGGTTTCAACCTCCATCCGTAGAGGGGACTTTGCTTTTTGGTTATAGTGGCGGGGCGGAATGGGGCGGCAATGCAGTAGACCCTGAGGGCATACTTTATCAGAATGCTAACGTTGCTCCCTGGGAGTTAAAGATGATAGATAAAAAAACCAGGGATAAAGAAATTGCCACGTTATCTATGGGCAATGCATTGTATGCAAGAAACTGCTCAAGCTGCCATGGTGAAGACAGAAAAGGTAGTAGTAGTAGTATTATTCCAAATCTTACTGAAGTTGGAAAAAGGCGTTCTCCTGAGGAGATCAATACAATTATAAAAACCGGTAATGGTAGAATGCCTGCCTTTCCTTATTTATCAGATGATGACAGGAAAGCAATTATTGGTTTTTTACTGAACAAAGAGTACAGGCTGCCGAGGGCTGATGAAAAGAAAAATGCTGATACTGCAATGAAGCCCGACTTTCCTTATGACCCGAATTACACACTTAATATCTGGCAACGATTCAGCGATCAAAATGGAATGAGTGCAATTAAGCCACCGTGGGGAACTCTCAATGCTATTGATCTTAACACAGGCGATTATTTGTGGCGTGTGCCCCTCGGAGAATTTCCTGATCTTACCAAAAGAGGATTGCCGGTAA
>JBDSFG010000118.1:0-2550 GCA_039919615.1 Ginsengibacter sp.
GAAAAAAAGTATGAAAATTAATATAGTTGACGTAAGTTTTCTCACAACCGTTGGCATTTATGAAAGGCAATTTAAGAAAAATTCCATAGATGCAACTCAAAAAGTAATAATTACTTTACAATAGATGTTTTCTTTTGCGGTCATGCGCCAGTTATATTTACAGATTTCCATGCAACCGGAAGCTTTAATTTACACGCATAATTCCCTTGATGTAATTTTCATAGTTCAAAATCCTTTGGTACACCTGGAATAATTCCGCCGGCGCCTGTAGCAAAATATGGATTAGCTGCGCCCCGGCTTGAGCAATTAAATTAAAAGGTAGTTTTAGAAAAAGGTGCGGTTAAAAATAATCAATAAGAGCAATCGGTTAATATGCATTTAAAAAAAAGTCCAGGCTGAATTTATTTTATTCACTTTAATATTTTAAGGACATAAAATTTGAATTATTTATTTATTTTTTGATGCTGCAAACTTTATCACTTTTGCACTATCATTATTACAGGCTAGAATAAAAGCCTGTTGCCTGCCGATGTTAACAGGTTTTATATGTCTCACTTGGCCCTTTATTGCCAGGCCATTTATAGTTTCGCAAGCAAACACCCCTTTGTTTTTATTAATAAGTATTGTACCAAAATCTGCATCGTATCGCCCCATTTCAATATTATTATCATAATAGTTGCCCATCATTAAAATGTCAGGCAAGCTATCATTATTTGCATTTATGATTACGGCATCTTTAAAAGAAGTTAACTGTGCTTCCATCGGCAACTGACTGGTTGTAAACGTAAGGTTGCCGTTATTTATTAGAAGAGCATTTGCAAAATAATTTGTTGTCAACACCGATGCAAGGCTTAGTTTCTGCGAAGTAAAAAGTTCAGGAAGAGTTGCTTTCGAAAAATCTTCTGCATATAAAAATTTCTTTTTAAGCAAAGGAATTTGCTTTTCAAGTTCCGCTTTATTATCAAATGGAATTTCTTTGCCACCTAAATAATAGGTTAACACCTGTTCCTTTTTGCCATTGTCGTCAAAGTCGTTGTAATACAAACGGACAGGTTCTTTTTCTGATGCTTTTAACCTGCTGTTTAATCCCAGATTGCCGGCTATTAAATCTATATCACCGTCTTTATCTATATCGCATGGCAAAATAAAATTCCACCAACCTTTCTTATCTGTTAATAATTTTTTAGTAAACCTGCCGTTGTCATTTATAAAGGCCACAATATTTCCCCATTCAAGTGATAACAATAAATCCTTATCCCCGTCTTTATCAATATCGAACCACAAAGCCTGTGTAACAAAGCCTACATTTGATAACTCACCTGAGTACCTGGAAGTAACATTTGTAAACTTACCGGTTTTATCATTTTGCAAAAGATATGATTCAGGAAGTTTTCCATATTCACCCGGTGTTGTTCTGCCACCGATAAATAAATCCATATAACCATCCCCATTAAAATCTGCGGCCACCACTGTTGATGCGGTTAAATAAATATTACTAAATGCGTTTTCAAGCTTTTTGAAATTAGCCTGGCCATCATTTAAATATACACGTGGCTTATTGTGTTCATCTTTGCCGTAATATTCATTTCCCCCGCTGGCAACAATTAAGTCAATAGCCCCGTCATTGTTTACATCTGCAAAACAGGCATCCGTGTTTTCATAGGCGCTGTCTTCATCCAGCGCAGGTTCTTCTTTTTTTATGAATTTCCCTGTTGGCTGTTGCAAAAAAATTGCACTCTTTTTATTTTCGGCTGAACCAAAAAATACATCGTCAAGCCCGTCATTATTAATATCAGCAACTGTAAGCGCGGGTCCTTCTGTTGATACCATATGTGGAATCAAAACCTCCCTGTCAAATTCAACAAACTGATTTTCTTCATGCAGGTAATTAAGATTAACCTCTTTTGTGATATCAACCATTGGTTTTGAAAAATTTTTACGAGACCCCGTAATTGTTTTGTAGTCGAAGGCGGGAAGATTTTTGCTATACGTAATACTAACCCCTGGTTTACCAGAGAAGGGTACGTTCTGGTAAGTGTTATCAGGCCATACTACTATTATTGAGTCTATCTTAGTTTTATTTAAGCCTATTTGTATTGGAATTTCCATACTTGACATAAACCCTTTCACAGGATATTTTTCATAGGTTCTGATTTCATTATTAGTATAAACAATAATTTTTGACCCGATAGCATTGACATTGTTAAGCGGCCCTCTTAGATTAATTTGCAATGAAGATTTTTTGTTCACCTGGCTATTCATGTTTTCGTACAATAATGAAGGTGCATCAATATTATTTACTATAATATCCATATCTCCATCATTATCGAAGTCAGCATATACAGAACCGTTGGAGAATGTAGGTATATTTCCGGCGATCAATGCTGCTTCGTCAATAAAAGATAAAGTGCCATCATTTTTAAAAAATTTATTTGGCAATTTTATTTCAGGAAACTTATTGATCAGCGACAAATCTTTTCCTTCAAAATTATTTTCCCTGATCTTTTCCTGGATATTTCCGTTAGTTACAAAATTGATGAAATCAATATC
>JBDSFG010000142.1:0-10612 GCA_039919615.1 Ginsengibacter sp.
CGCAAGGCCTTGTTGATGCAACTTTGAAATGAAAGTAAAATACAATCATCCCTTTTCGAACTTGTAAGAATCTTTTAATCACCTTTTTTAAAAAGCTCAAGCCTCAAAAAAAATTCCCGTCTACTGAGTAGGTAAACTCAAACTTCTTTATAATATTGATTTCCAATGCATATCAAGATTGAGGTTACACCCTCTCTCTCCGCCAGATAGCCAATAAACCAATAGAAGCCCGGAATGTAGATTCCGGGCTTCTTATTGATCATGGCATAGAAATTTAAGGCTATCTAAAAAGTATAAAAAATATTAATACAATCTTGAATACTAAAAAGGGAAATATTTTCGTTCTATTCTCCAAATCCGTATCGCATGAACAACCAGGAAGAAAAAATTCCAGGGCTGGAAATTAATTCAAATACCGGCCTTTATCAAATTAGAGAAAATAGAGTTACTTATAATTTTCAACAGGAGATGATGATTAGTTTAGAAAATTATTTATCAAAAGTTGAGGTTAACGAAAATATTCCCCTGATTAATTCATGGTATAAAAGTTTACCGAGATATGAGCGTCAAAATATAATAATCAATGGCGGATTAGAAATTTAAACTAATTACGTCTTATTTGTATCGCCGTTCAATTTGCAGGATTGATGTTATTATGATCAATCATTAACGAACTTTTGAATCCCACATCTGTTATCAATTTTTCTTCTTCGCAAAAATCGTCGCCAGATAGCTGTTTATTTGAAATCCTCATAAGTATCCGTTCTATCTTTCGGGCACTATATTTTATTGTTAGTTTCAGTGACGTAACGATGATAGTACATTGCAATTCTCTCGTTATAACGACAAATTTGTTTACCCGGTTGTGGTAAAATATTATACTATTCTGTAAAATTTCTTCTTTAGTTAAGACTTGGCAGTCGCTGTTAAAGGAAGCGATTATGTAATTTTGTTGGAGCTAAAAAAACATGATTAACCTTTTTTTGTAAGCTGGTGACATGAAAGAAATTCGTGAAATAATAAAAGCATACGATGCCGCAGTTCGTGCCGGTAAAAAATCAGCAATAGCAGCTGTTGTGCATTTAAATGGTTCATCTTATCGTCGCCCTGGTGCACGCATGTTAGTGACAGATGATGGGGAACTCACCGGCGCAATCAGCGGTGGCTGCCTGGAGGGAGATGCCCTGCGTAAAGCAATGATGGTTTTATCACAGCAACGATCAAAGCTGGTAACTTACGATACTACTGATGAAGATGATGCAACCATCGGTATACAACTGGGTTGTGCAGGTACTGTGCAGGTATTGTTTGAACCTATTAATCCGAATGATGAAAATAGCCCAATAAGGTTGTTACGCAGGGCTGTTGGGTTGCGACAGAAATCAGTACTGGTAACATTATTCTCACTGGAAGATAAAAGAAATGAACAACCCGGAACCTGCCTGTTGATGGAAGAGAATGGAAATATTTCCGGAGCACTTCCATATCCTGAATTGCACGATGTTATTATTGAAGATGCCCGGGAAGTTATGCAGCAACAATTATCGTCTTTTAAAAATTATAAAGCGAAAAATATTTCAGTCATAGCTTTTATAGAATACTTGCAACCCCCGGTTTCTTTGATAGTGGTTGGGGCAGGCAACGACGCCATACCTATGATGCAAATTGCCGATATGATTGGGTGGGATGTAAGGATTATAGATGGCCGCAGCACACATGCAACGCCCGAACGTTTTGTAAGTGCCTGCCAGATTTTGGTAAGTAAGCCGGAAAAAGTACTGGAGCAAATAACCATTGATGAGCAGACCGTGTTTGTGTTGATGACACACAATTACAATTACGACCTGGGGATGCTGAAGGCATTACTGCCGTTAAAAATAAAATATATTGGTGTGCTTGGCCCTAAAAAGAAACTCGACAGAATGTTAAATGATATCCGCAATGAAGGAATTAAGATAGGGCTGGAACAACTGAACAGGATTTATGGACCTGCAGGTTTGGAGGTAGGCGCTGAAACAGCAGAAGAAATTGGACTAAGTATTATTGCTGAAATAAAAGCAGTGCTTTCTGTTAAACCCGGCGGATTATTGCGCAACAAGCAGGATGTAATTCATTTAAGAACAGAAACCAGTATTGAAGAAAAAAGACTGGATTGAAACCAATACACACCTTACCGAAGCGCCGGCTCTGATTGCGCTGGCAGACTCGTTTAATCGATGCTCAGGGGTTTTGTAAGCTCATAATTAACGATAAGCAAGAAGCTTCAACTATTGCTAAAAGACTTAAGACATTCTCAATTGAAATAGTAAAATTGTATCTTTTCACAAAAGTTGACACGATGAAATTAATGATTGCTGCAGCTATCGTACTGGCAATGGTGTTATTATCGTTTAAATACCATTCTCGTTCCGAAGATGTTCCTACACTTGCAATTGGCGCCAAAGCCCCTGATTTTAAATTACCCGGTGTGGATGGAAAGACATATACCCTTGCCTCTTTCAGTAAAGCCAAAGTATTGATGCTTGTTTTTACCTGCAATCATTGCCCCACTGCCCAGGCTTATGAAGACCGGATCATTCAATTGACAAAAGACTACATCAGCAAAGGAGTAGCCGTAGTGGCCATTATGCCCAATGACCCTACCGCAGTACGTTTGGATGAGCTTGGATGGACAGATATGGGCGACACTTATGACGAAATGAAACTTCGGGTAAAGCAAAAGAAATATAATTTCCCTTATTTGTACGATGGTAAAACGCAAAGTGTGGCTAAAGCTTATGGCCCTGTTGCTACACCACATGTTTTTATTTTTGATAAAGAAAGAAAGCTCCGCTACCAGGGCAGAATTGATGATGTAGAGAAACCAACCAAAACCCCCAATACTTTTGATACCCGCAATGCGCTTGATGCTTTATTAGCCAATAGCGACCCCCCTGTACAAACTACAAAAGTATTTGGCTGCTCAATAAAATGGGCAAGCAAAAGTGACTGGGTTACTGAATACAAAGATAAATGGGCAAAAGAACCAGTAAATGTTGAACTAATAGATGAAGAAGGAATAAGGGATTTGCTGAAAAATAATTCTGATAAACTTCGTTTAATAAATGTATGGGCTACATGGTGCGGCCCCTGTGTTACCGAGTTCCCTGATTTTATTACAATCAACAGGATGTACAATCCCAGGCGGGAGTTTGAGTTTATAAGCATTAGCGCTGATGATCCGGCCAATAAAGAAAAAGTGCTGAAATTTTTAAAACAAAAACAGGCTTCCAACAAAAACTATCTTTTTAGCCTGGATGACAAATACAAACTTATTGAAGCCGTTGACCCCAAATGGCAGGGCGCTTTACCTTACAGCATATTAGTAGAACCGGGTGGAAAAATAGTTTATGGCAAACAGGGTACCATTGATGTTGCGGAAATGAAAAAGACAATTGTGGAAAATAAATTCATAGGACGGTATTATTAAACTTAAAAATAAAGATCTCGTTTTTGAAAAAAGTAACAGTGTATGATTCTATTGATATGTAAAGAATTTTTAACCCTAACGATTTAATAAATCAATGAAAAAATCTATTCTGCCTTCTATCTTATTATTACCAGCATCTATGCTGCTTTGTAGCTTGTTGCCTGCACAGATGAAAATTTTTACCCCGGATAATAAAAGTGAGTGGAATACCTATTTGTCAAAGACAGGAAAAAATGATGATCCTCAAAAAGTATTTCAATTTGAGGAAAATGTTTTGCATGTCTCCGGCGAGGATGTAGGTTATATGGCTACTAAAAAAAAGTATGGCAGTTTTCATTTTACAGTGGAATTTAAGTGGGGTGAAAAAAGATATCCGCCACGTGAAAAAGAAAAAAGAGATGCAGGTATTTTATATCATACTGACTTTTACAGCGGTGATAAAATATGGCCGAGGTCACTTGAATATCAAATACAGGAAGGTGATTGTGGAGACTTCTGGATGACTGACAGCACAACAATTATAAATAATGACACGCTAACACAGCCAAAAAACTGGCTTCGTGTTGTAAAGCTAAAAGATGCCGAAAAACCTAAAGGAGAATGGAACAAGGCAGAAGTAATAGTTCAGGATGGTAATATCACTCAAATACTTAATGGGGAAACGGTAAATACAGGCAGGCTGGGCAATACAAAAGACGGATATATATTATTGCAATCAGAATATGCTGAAATTTATTACAGAAATATGGAGATAAAAGAATTAAAATAAACGTGTAGCCCGGCTTTTATAATCTTCTCATTCACCTGGCTTAGGTTTATATTCTTTAATAAAAAGTATTAATTGAGAAAAGTTTTTTCCTGTTTTTCATGAAGCCATTTATCTCTTCCCCAACCTGCAATTACATGCTTGTCGGAGTGATAGGATGAGCGTACAAGCGGCCCGCTTTCAACATAATCAAATCCAAGGCCGTATCCAATTTCACGTAATTCCGCAAATTCATCCGGGTGAATAAAACGCTCAACAGCCAGGTGGTTTTTTGAAGGCTGTAAATATTGCCCGATGGTTATTACGTCAACGTTACTTTCTTTAAGATCTTTCAATGTTTGCACTACCTCCACTATCGTTTCACCCAGGCCAAGCATAATACCGCTTTTGGTACGCATACCGGCTTCTTTTAACATACGCAATGTTTGCATGCTCCGCCAGTATTTCGCCTGTATTCTTACTTTCCTTGTTAAGCGTTCAACCGTTTCAATATTATGGCTAACAACTTCAGGGGCCGCTTCTGTTATACGGTGTATATTTTCTTTTTCCCCTTTAAAATCAGGTATAAGTGTTTCCAGTGTAGTTCCCGGATTCAATGCCTTTACGGCTTTAATAGTGTTGTACCAAATTACAGACCCGCCATCTTTTAATTCATCCCTGTCCACTGATGTAATTACAGCATGTTTAACCTTCATCAAATGGATTGCTTCAGCTACTCTTTGTGGTTCATCCCAATCAACGGGCAATGGCCTGCCGGTAGATACTGCACAAAAGCCACAGCTCCTGGTGCAAATATTTCCAAGTATCATAAAAGTTGCTGTTCCTTCTCCCCAGCACTCACCCATGTTCGGGCAATTACCGCTTTCACAAATTGTATGAAGGTGATGCTTATCAACTAAATTTCTTACGTGCTTGTATTCTTCACCTATGGGCAACTTAACTCTCAGCCAATTCGGTTTTTTTGGTTTACTTTCTATAACTTCTCCTGTTGCAGGTAATTCAATCATTTAATGATGTTTTGCATGTAGTTCGATGTGCCGATCAAGGTCATTTTCTTTTGCCGAATATAATGGCTACGTAACCTGAAAAAAAGAATTTTTTTGGTTCAAGGTGAACCATTATGGGTACGGCCTTTGTATAATATTCGCCGGTTATACCTATCTCAAGAGCCGAAATTACTTCGTTGTAACTTCCATAATCAAAACGGAGCGCTGTTTTAGCATAGAGGCCAGGGGTAACTTTTATTTCACTCCATCCTTTACCAAACCCCGGGCCTGCACCTATAGATCCACTCAGGAACTTGGTACTATCTGCAGATTCAAACTTTACATAATCTCCTGTGGTAGTAAGTTGCACATAATATGGCCTAAGTAATCCCAGACTTACCCCGCCACCATAATTGTAGGTTATACTAACTCCGTTTTTATTTGACTTGTTACCATATAATGATTGCATTTGAATGCCAAGTTTAGCAGGATAAAAAAAGTTTTGTTTTCCAAAAATAAAAGGGGTGCCATAAAAATTATTCAGATTGCTTAGCTTTTCTTCTTTTGGATGCTTACGCTCTGATAACTCAAGCTGAAAAAGCACTCCATTTTTAACTGATTTAGCTCTTCCCATTTCAAAAAAGATCCCATATCCATCATTAATAAGTTTAGCTCCAAAAACAGTACTTTTTTCATAAGCGATAACCCCCTCTTCTTCCTGTTTTACCAATGCGTTAATACGTTTTCTGTTTACTTCTCTTCTCTCTTTTTTATTTTGAGTAAAAGCTGAAATGGTGATGATAAAACAGATAGTGATCAAAAATAACTTTCTCATGGAGATATATTGATGTTTACTTGTGTAAATTTAGGGCAAAAACGCATATGACTGCTTCAATAATATACGAGGGTAATTTGCGATGTGTTGCCACTCACGTGCAAAGCGGAACTGTAATTGAAACCGATGCACCCACTGATAATCGCGGAAAGGGAGAAAAATTTTCGCCCACTGATTTGCTTTGCGTTTCCCTGGGAACCTGCATGATAACTACTATTGCGATAAAGTCCGGCGACCGTAATATTGACATAAAAGATACCACCGTACAGGTTACCAAGCACATGTTAAGCGACCCCAGAAGAGTTGGACAGGTTGATGTAAACGTAAAATTTTTAACAAGCCTTTTTGTGAATGAAAATGATAAAATGTTTTTAGAAGCAACAGGTAATAATTGCCCGGTCGCTAAAAGTATTCATCCTGATATTAAGGTAAATATTGTGTATGAGTGGAACCTCACCTTAACCCCTCTCCAAATGCCAGGGGTTTAAGAAACCTAAGATTTAAGAATTGCATTGCCTGCTGCACACTCAAGGCAACGTTTTTTATTGCAATATTCATTTTTCAATTCAATAAAGGCCTGTGAATCGAAGGAGCTTTTATGAGATAAATTCAATGCTTCAAAGCCTTTTGTAATTACATTCCTTTCTGCTGAAATTTTTTCAAGCCAGATTAGGGCTTTATCCTTGAAGGCCTGCTCATTTTGATGTTGCCCATAGGAAAAAAGTACGGGTACGATAGTATTTATAAGAATATTATCAATCATCTGGTCACCAATATTCTTCTTCTTAAATAGAGCTTGCTCATCAAACCTATAATGATAATGCCAATAATCGTTTGCGGTAACATTCAGCAGCTTTTTTATTTCACCTAACTTATCTGCTTCTTTTATTAAAGAAAACAGGTGATGGCTGTTGTGAACCAGCATAGCTAATTGCGCCAGGCGCACCGTTGGGAAATTGGCAGGCCTCATGCGTAAAAAAAATACCGTGGCTTTTGGTGGGGCAAGCTTATATTTTTTTGTAAAAAACATAAACTCCTTTTGTAACATCAACGGGTAGTCATCTTCATATTTTTTATCTAACAAACCTGCCTGGCCAAACAGTATTGCTTCTAACTGGTGAATTTGATTTTTATGCCTTGCAAGAATATTTAGCGGGATAGAACGTGCAATGCCCTCAAATGCTACACTATTAATTTTTGTTCCAAAACTTTTGGCAAGCATCCACCAAAATGTTTCCTCCCAATGAAAATTATTTTGCCCAAGGAGATTAAAAATAATGGCAGACTTTTTTTGTAGCCTTTCTATGAGTAACCTTTGCTTCCAGTTACTAAAAGTTAATTCGCTAACCTGGCTAATTTGTTTTTCGCAAGGTATAAAAAGAGAACCATGCATTAATTCTTTGTACCGGGAAAGCAATAAGTTTGATACCCTGCTTTGTAATTCCAGCGTGGGTATAATATTTCCGGCGCCATCTTTAATTTCTCTGTCATGCAGCCACACAACATGAAGTATTATGTTATGATAATTAGTATCAGTTGAATGTTTGTGCAGGTTCCAGTCAGAGGAATTAATATGTAACTCAACATTACCTGCCCATGTAGTTGCGCCCGTTTTTATTTTTGCTGATAAAAAATCAGGCCCCTGGTTGGTGTTAAAACTTCCTGGAGAAATTACCTGCAACGGCTCGCCTGCAAAAGTTGTAAGTGCACTTTTATTAAAATATTGAAACTGCCATATATATTGTAAAAGTCTCTCCTTCATAAATTAGTTTGAGGAGAAAAATAGAAAAAATAATTTAATATTTTAATTTCTTTAGTTCAATAAGTACTCGGCTTACAGGTAAACCCATTACATTATAAAAATCGCCATTGATATTTTTTATTCCAACAACACCAATCCACTCCTGAATTGCATACGCTCCCGCCTTATCAAATGGCTTATAATTATCAACGTAATATTTTATTTGCTTAATAGTTAGTTTGTGGAATTCAACTTCAGTCGTATCTGCAAATGCAATCTCACTCTTATTATGCAGGATCACTACACCTGTTATCACCTTATGTTTTTTTCCTGAAAGCTTTTGCAGAATTTTAATGGCATCATTTCTATCAGCAGGTTTGCCGATAATCTCATTACCAAGTAAAACAATAGTATCAGCAGATAATACAGGAAGGTTTAATGTTTTGGATATAATATTCTTATCAGATAATATTTCATCTGCAGCTCTTGCTTTATTTTGTGCTATATGCACAGCAACCTGCTGAGGCGATAAACCGGGAGGATGGCTTTCATCGGTTTCAGCTATGATTACTTCAAACGGAATGTTAGCCAATTGTAATATTTCCTTACGCCGTGGCGAGCCAGATGCCAGTATTATTTTTTGCATAACAACAATTACTAATACTATAAATATATCCTGAAAAATATCATTGATAAAATTCCTGTAAACATTACCAATTTTACCAAAGAGCTTAACCGGTGATAATGCAGTTTTGTTTGCGCAGTATACAATTTTTTAAGAATCCATATGAGAGGAAAGATAATAAGTATGATGCTGTAAATTGCCGAGAGCCACCATCCAAAGTGGATCACATAAAATTGAAGAATGCATATTGTTGCCATCAACACAACCAGCCATACTCCGGTAAATACTTTTGCTACTGGTACTCCCCAAACAATTGGCATCGTTTTGCAGTCGTTTTTAAGGTCGCCTTTGATATCCTCAATATCTTTAATTACTTCTCTTACAAGCGAAATAATAAAGGCAAAGCCGGCGTATAAAAATGAAAGCTTCATTAACCTTGTACTTATATAATTATTTATTGAACCAGTTAAATACGTGGTGTTATACTCTGCCATGGCTATAACCAATATAACCCATGCTGTTAATAACGAAATGATAATATTACCTATCAGTAATTTCTTTTTTAAGGTAGTAGAGTAAATCCACAATGCAGCAATAGCCAAAAGATTAAAAAAAGGAATATAAAAATTTGCGATCTTATAACCAACATACAAGCTGAGAAAAAATCCTATTGATGAAAAAAGAATGTGCAAAACAATAGCCCATCTTCTTTTTATATATTTTTCAATAATTATTTTACCCGGCTTGTTTACAATATCTATATTAAGATCAAAATAGTCATTAATGATATAACCTGCGGCGGCTATGCAAACAGAAGCCCCCGAAAGCAAAAAAAAATGAAAGGGTGAAAAAGTATGGGCTTCTTCAAAATATTTACTTCTGTATACAAAAGGTATAATAAAGTAATAAAATAAAATTTGGGTAAGTAAAATAAAAACAAGGTTCAGCCACCTCACCAATCTAAAAAAAGCAGCAAACAAATTCATGTTTAAGTTTGAAGAGCAAGGTTAAAAATTGAAATATCCTTTCATAATTAAATAACAGCTGGTGCTTCACCAAAGTCCCAGTTTCCATTAAGCTTTAAAACTTTTTCAATCACATCCCTTGCACATCCCTGTCCTCCTTTATATGGCGATATATACTTAGATAAACCCTTTATTTCAGTTACTGAATCGGCAGGGCAACAAGCTAATGCCACAAGTTGCATACATTTATAATCAGGCAAATCATCACCCATAAAAAGTATTTCACCCCATGGTAAATTATTTTTGATTACATAATCCATTAATAATTGCTCTTTATTTTCAACCTGCATAAATACATTTGTTATTTTTAACTTATACAGCCTTTCCTTTAATGCTTCAGAGTTTCCTCCTGATATAACCATAACCCGATAGCCTTTTTTAATTGCAAGCTGCAAAGCATAGCCATCTTTAATGTTCATATGGCGGGCCATCTGACCGTCGTTTAGCACTGCAAGGTTACCGTCCGTAAGTACCCCATCAATATCAAATACAAATGTTTTAATTGATTTAAACCGCGAAAGAATATTCATAGTGATATCTAGTTTGAATTTGTGGCCGAAAAAGTTAAAAAACCACAGCAAAATCTGTGTGAATCTTTTTGCTTTGCCGCCGCAAAATTAGTCTTTATTAGCCTAAGGATTACCAGCCCATATTTGCTTTTTAATCAAGCGAAAGGCCATTATTTAACCTGGTGAAGTTTTAAAATACTTTCAGAAAGCTTAAGATAAATATATTTTAGATCAGGATCAGCAGAAAGCATTTTTAAATGTTTACCTAATGTATAAAGATCCTGCCTTATAGCAGGGCCGGTCTGCACTTCCTTAGGAGACTGTTTTTTAATTCTTCTTGTTGTTTCATCAATAAGCGGGTATAATTTTACAAAATCAATATTTTCCTGGCTGCAAAAATCATCAGCCATGGCGTACAAATGATTGGTAAAATTATTTACAAAAACAGCGGCAATATGAAACTTTAACCTGTCTGCATCATTTACAATTGAAACCTGGGAAGAAAGAGTTTCTGCAAATGTTTGAAGATAAATAAGTATTTCACTTGAACTCCCATCAATTAATAAAGGTATTTCGGGGTAATCATTTGAAGTCTTATTTAAACTTTGTAAAGGATAAATAACGCCGTACTTATCAGAAATGCTGCTTAATACATC
>JBDSFG010000207.1:0-7031 GCA_039919615.1 Ginsengibacter sp.
TGATGGTTAGTGTTATCCACATAAAATAGTGAATTTTCAAAAGAAAAAAAGAACCAAAAAAAGAAAAGTAGTAGTAATAATAATATGTTTAAATAAGTAAGAATACAAATCTAAAGGACACCCGCCAAGAAGAAGGTAGTAGTAATAATATGTTCAATAAAATAAGTGAATCAAATCACGCTACGAGGGTGCTGCCTTTGTATTCAAAGCCAGCAGATCCCCGATAGTTTTAACAGTCCTTGTCAAATTTTCCTTAGTGTTTTTTATAGCCACCGATATTTCAAAAGGCTCGTGATTAATTGCAATTAGCACATTAAAATATTTTTGCAAATTACTATCTGTTTCAAAAGGAACTTTACCTGCTATGCCAATCACCGGGATATTTTTTTCTTTTGCTCTTAATGCAACACCGTACGGACCTTTGCCATGAAGGGTTTGGGCATCTATGGCTCCCTCCCCTGTGATAACAAGATCGGCTTTTTGTAATGCTTCATCAAATGCTGTTATGGTGAGAAAATGGTCGATGCCATTTACAAGGCTTGCATTACAAAATAAAGACAACCCTGCGGCAACGCCCCCGGCGGCTCCCCCATATTTAATGGTTGCCATATCTGTTCCCGTTTCATGTAAAGCTATATCACGAAATTTTGTAAGGGCAGATTCCAGTTTTTTCACATCATCTGCAGTTGCTCCTTTCTGTGGCCCGAATATTTTAGCTGAACCGGTTTCTCCCAACAATTTATTTTCCACATCACAAAGAATAATAAGTTCACAATTCAACATTCTTTTGTCGAAACCGGAAAGATCAATTGCAGCAAGGTTCTCCAGGTCTGCAGGCAGGCCTGTTAAAATTTCATTTTCATGGTTAATGAAATGGGCACCCAATGCCTGTAAAATACCTGTTCCGCCATCAACCGTAGCGCTGCCTCCGATACACATGATGATCTTATTCACGCCAATATTTAACGCATGGTTTATCAACTCACCTGTTCCGTATGTTGTTGCGTGTAAGGGGTTCAATTCAAACGGCTGCAACAACTGTATACCTGATGCTTTCGCCAGTTCGATAACTGCAGTTTTCCCTTCGCCTGTTAAACCAAATGAGGCATTTATTTTTCTTCCCAAAGCATCATTTACTTCAACATTGATTACAGTGCCATTATGTTTTTGAATTATTAATTCCGCAGTTCCATCGCCGCCATCCCCGATAGGAAAATATTCGAAACTGCAATCCAGTTTACTTTGCAGCAATCCTTCTCCTATAGCCTTTGCAACGGCTGAGGCATTGAGACTATTTTTAAAAGCATTTGGTGCTATAAGTATATGCATAACAATTTACCATGATCATGTTTTTACAACAACTAATATGCTTTCGCAGTACTATATTTTATTGTTGAGATATTTCACTTAAATAAATGCAAGCAGGCCTTTTTTAAAAATCAATTTTTATTTTTTGGACAAGGCAAGAATATCTTTCACCTCAAGAATTTGTTTTTCATATCCTTTGGTTGCGGAATTTATCATTGCTGTTCCTAATTCTTTTAAAGAGCAAATATATTTTGGCGCAACCATTCTTATTAGTGGCAGTAACCATCCTAAATATTTATAAAAAGCTAAAGTATTTTTTAAGCCCTTTGCCGGTTGCAAAATTGCCGGGCGGAAATTATATACTTTTTTAAATGAAAGTTTCATCAGATCATTTTCAGTTTTGCCCTTCACTCTTGCCCACATTATTTTCCCTTTTTCAGTACCATCTGTTCCTGCGCCTGAGATATAACAAAATATCATTTGGGTATTAAGCCTGGCAAGTGTTTGCGCCACATGTATAGTTAAAACATAAGTTAACTCATAAAATTCTTTTTCTTTCATTCCCAATGATGAAACACCGAGACAAAAAAAACAGGCATCATAACCCATAAGCTGGCTCTCAATTGAAGAGAAATTATTGAAATCAGCATGTATAATTTCTATTAATTTTGAGTGCTTTATTCCACACGGTTTTCTATTGATCACTAATACCTGCTCAACATCTGTATGTTGCAAACATTCATTTAATACTCCTTCTCCAACCATCCCGGTGGCTCCGGTAATAATTGCCCTGATCCTTTTATTCGAGTTATTGTCCATATTTTTTCTTATTCAAAATTTTATAAAACACTAATTGCCAGTAGCGTTACTCTAAAATAATCTATTGTACAAGCCAATCCAAATTAGGAGACATGAGAACACTCTTCTTAAATAGTTTTAGTGACAGTATTATCTCCAGTCCCACACCACAACATTCCATTCATCCATTTCGTCGTGATATGTATGCATTGTTTTAAATCCAACATTTTCATGCGCTTTTTGAGAACGAAGATTTGAGGCTGATATTTCTGTAACAAGCAGTTGAAACCTGCTGCTATAAATTTCTCTGTGCTTCTGATACAGCATATTAAATACCCCTTTGCCGCGATAATCTTTATGAATGCAAACCTGTCCCATGCAATAAAAATCATAAGAATATAGTGGTTTATCATGGTAAGAAAGAGCGTGAAGATTGTCTATCATTATTTGAAGATCACGATGAAAAGTGGCTGCTTCTTTAAGAGTAACCAAAGCGTAACCTATAACTGCATCCATATCTTTTACGATAATGGAAGGAGCAAGGTTGTGCATTTCCTGTAATAACTCCATTGAGTAAAGCCAGCTTACAAATCCTTCCTGTTGTTTTTCTTCAGCAGAAAGATATTGTCTAAGATTTTGCTGGTTAAGGCGATGTATTTGAATCAACTCGTCCTCTTTGGTAACTATTGTTGTCTGCAGCATATAACAAATTAAAGAAGGTTTTCACAGCTAACTTATACAAAGGTTGAGTAAACTGCTATATTTAATATTCAGTTATTTTTTATTATCCCAACTAATATCTTCAAAAATATATGCTAACAAAAATTTTATCCAGCTATGGAATATCCCCCGCAGCCATTATTCAACCGCATGGCAGCGGATTAATAAATAATACCTGGAAGGTGATGGATTTGTCCGGCAACTATATATTTCAAAAAATCAACAATGATGTATTTAAAGAACCTTGGAATATTGCAGATAATATTGAAACCATATCCTGTCATTTAAACAAAGAACAACCCGGCTATTTTTTTGTAACACCCATTAAAACTATTGAGGGCAAAACAATTGTATATAAGGAGAATGAGGGTTATTTCAGGCTTTTCCCTTTTGTAAAAAATTCGCATACGGTTAATGTAGCCGAAACGCCGCAGCAGGCTTACGAAGCTGCACGGCAATTTGGGTTATTTACGAAAATGCTCAAATCTCTGCCTGTAGAAACTTTAAAGATCACCTTGCCTGATTTCCATAATTTATCAATGAGGTATAGTCAATTCCTAAGAGCTTGTGCAGAAGGTAATCCCTCCCGGATAAAGGAAGCACAAAGTGAAATTCAATTTCTGCAAACGCACCGGCATATTGTTTCAACATTTAATGAAATTAAAAACTCGCCGGATTTTAAATTGCGTGTAACCCACCATGATACCAAGATCAGTAATGTTTTGTTTGATGAAAAAAATAAGGGTATTTGCGTGATAGATCTTGATACGGTTATGCCGGGTTATTTTATAAGCGATGTCGGAGATATGCTAAGAACTTATCTTTCACCGGCAAGTGAAGAGGAGAAAGATTTTACTAAAATTATCATTAGAGATGAATACTTTGAAGCTATACTGCAGGGTTATCTTTATGAAATGGCAGATGAGTTAACCGCTAAAGAAACCCGTTATTTTGTTTATAGCGGTATGTTCATGATCTACATGCAGGCACTGCGTTTTCTCGCCGATTATTTGAATGACGACATTTATTATGGTGCAGCATACAACGGGCAAAATTATGTAAGAGCACAAAATCAGCTATCGCTCCTGCGAAGATTGATGGATAAAGAAAATTTTCTTTATGAAATGGTAATTGCGGCAGCAAAAAAAGCAATTTTATAACTTTTGGAATTTGCATACCCACTAACAAATTTGTAACATGTTTAACCTTACAGGAAATAATAAATCATACCTCCCCAATTATCTTCGTTGTTATTTATCATACCTCATTTAATGAATATTATCGTTAGCTACACTGTATTTTGCAGGCCTGTTTTTTTCATATTAATTTTCTTTGGTTTCACATTCATTGTAAATATTGTGCAGGCACAGCAAACAAAGGTTACCATAAAAATTGCAGATGCTAAAAAAGAAGTCATTCCTTTTGCTGCCCTTAAAGTGATACCAGTTAATGACAGCACTCAATCTTTTAATAAAATCACTGATAGCAGTGGTATTGCTGTGATGGATATTGTTTACGGCCAATATACTATTGCTGTATCATCTGTAAATTATATGCCGTTTAAAAAAGGTATTACTGTAAAAAGAGATCTCCCTGTTTTTATACTTACTGCCCCGCCTTCAACATCGTTAAAGGAAGTGGTAGTAACTGCCCCACGGCCCGTAATGCGGCAGGAAGATGATAAAACAATTGTTGATCCCGAAAACCTTGCGGCAAGTTCTACAAATGCTTATGAGATATTAGAAAAAACACCGGGCTTATTTGTTGATCAGGATGGAAATATTTACCTGAATAGTACAACGCCTGCCATCGTTTATATCAATGGCCGTGAGCAAAAAATGAGCACATCAGATATTGCCACAATGTTGAAGAATCTTCCGCCTAATGCTATTGCTTCAATTGAAATATTGCGAACTCCTTCCGCAAAATATGATGCATCAGGGAGTGGTGGAATTGTAAATGTAGTGTTGAAAAAAGGCGTTAAGATCGGCCTTACCGGCAGCGTTACTTTTGGAGGTAACCAGGGTAAATATGGAAACCGTTTTGCAGGTATCAATATTAATAACAACAATGGTAAAACATCTGCCTATGTCAACATCCAATACAGCAGGCGAAATAACTATGAAGAAACAAAAACCAACCGCATATTTGCACCCGATTCCCTGTTAAGCCAGGATGCCTTTTCCTTATATCCCACCACTAATTATTACCTCGGCTTCGGATTAAATTTTCCTGTAAATAAAAAGTGGGAGCTTAGCTATGATGGAAAAATTAATTACAGCGATTTTATTAATACCACCGATAATTTTTCGCAGATAAAGAAGGTAAGCAATGATGAACTTATTGCTAAAATTAATTCCGATGTAGATAACAAGGGCAACAACTTCAACTTCAGCCAGGGATTATCAGCAAAATATAAAATGGATAGTCTTGGTTCAGAATGGAACACGGATATTTCTTATAATTATTCACCTAATGTTTCCAATCAGGCGTTTGTCAATACATTTTATATGCCAGTGTTTGGTGTAAGCGGCGGCAACGGTAAAATTAAAGCTCAACTGAATTTTACTGATATTCAAAGTAATCTGTTATTTAAGCTCCCTAAAAAACTTACTGTAGAAGCAGGCGTAAAAACTTCAATAACCGGTTTTAGCAACACGACAAATTACTTTAAGCAAACCAACAATGGCATGGTAAAAGATATTGGACGTACAAGCGCCTATAACTACCAGGAAAATATCAACGCTGCTTATCTGCAGGCATCAAAAAATATTAATGGCATTACTATAAAAATGGGCGCCCGCCTGGAAAGCACTAATATGAAAGGTAAGCAGGTTATACCAACGGATACGTCTTTCAGCATAAATCGTACAGATCTGTTTCCCTACATTTATATCAGCCGGAATTTATTTAAAATAATGAGTTATGATCTAAAAGCTTATCTCGTTTACCGGCGTACTATCAGCAGGCCTGGCTACCAGTTGCTTAACCCATCCCAGCGTTATGTTGATCAATATCTTTTTGAAACAGGCAATCCATTTTTGCGTCCGCAGTTTACACAAAATTATGAGGCTAATGTTTCAGTTGATGAGCGGCCCGTTATTGCCATAGGTGTAAATGATACCAAAGATATTTTTACTAATGTGATTTACCAGGCAGACAGCAGCCGCAGCGTGGCGTACAGAACATATGACAACCTGGGCAGTAATAAAGAAATTTATTTTCGGGCATTAGGCGCTTTGCCTCCGGGAAAAAAATATTTTATTGTTGCAGGCCTGCAGTATAACCGTAATTTTTACCAGGGCCTTTACGAGGGCAAACCACTGTTATTTAAAAAGGCAAGCTGGTCAGTATTTACTTATCAAACGCTGAAACTAACTTCAACCACCCGGCTTACTTTAAATGGTTTTGCACGCTTTAACGGCCAGTTACAATTTTATGAGTTAGGCTCATTCGGCTCTTTAAATTTTTCAGTTAACCGGCAGTTATTAAAGAGGAAGCTCGTCATCAGCGCCAGCATAAACGATATATTTCTTACCAACCGGAATGATTTTGTAATAAACCAGGGAAGCGTGAATGCCAATGGTTTTCGCAGGGCAGATACACGCCGGGCCGGACTTAATATCCGCTATAATTTCGGGATAAGGAAAAAAGAAATTATTGATATTCCTGATGAGGTATCTCCTGAAAGAAATAATTAAAGATTAACAGCATAAGAATGTAAAAGAAAACTTTCACCTTTGTTTGGTTATATAAAACCTCGGCTTATGAAAAAAAATTACTCTTTTCATACAATTAAACAAATAACCAAACATATTTTATTAATAACATCAGTAAGTCTATTTACTTCTTTTTTAAAAGCGCAATCAAATGCCGCTCCGGCTATTTTTGTTGACCTGGCTAAACCTACAGGAACAATGAAACCCGTATGGGCATGGTTTGGCCATGATGAACCAAACTACACCTATATGAAAGATGGCAAAAAGCTACTTTCTGAATTAGCTGCCTTAAGCCCGGTTCCGGTATATATGCGTGTGCACAATTTGCTTACATCCGGTGATGGAACACCTGCTTTAAAATGGGGATCAACTAATGCTTACACTGAAGACGCAAATGGTAATCCTCTTTACAACTGGAAGATCACCGACAGCATTTTTGATACCTATATTAAACGCGGCATGAAGCCTCTTGCGCAAATCGGATTT
>JBDSFG010000225.1:0-9833 GCA_039919615.1 Ginsengibacter sp.
ACAGATAAATCCCCTGCCAGGTGCCTAATGCTAATTCACCATCCGCAATGGGGATCATTACAGAATTGCCCAGCAGGGCAGCTTTCAAATGTGCAGGCATATCATCAGAGCCTTCCGTATCGTGCAAATAATCCGGGTCATTTTCAGGAACAGCTTTGTTGAAAAACGTCTCAAAATCTTTTCTAACCGTTGAGTCAGCATTCTCATTTAATGTAAGTGACGCTGAAGTATGCTGAATAAATACCTGGCACATGCCTGTTTTTATTTCACTAATACGAGGCATGCTTTGCATTACTTCTGAGGTTATCAGGTGAAAACCTCTTCTCTTTTCTGTGAGTAAAAGCGTTTGTTGAAATATCTTCATCCGTGGGTAAAACCGTTTGGTCATTTAAACAATTCAACTATTTATTGCTAACCTTTCCTGAATTAAGTCAGTATCATTTGTCAACTGAAAAATGGTAAATATATGATGTGCTTCATGGAGAAGAAAAAATTCGATCCATTGAACGATATTTAATTGGCCGTATTTTTTATGAACGCCAACTCTTTCTAACTCCTTTTCTGATAAACTATATATCAGTGCAGCAAACTTTATTCTTTCCTCATCCAGGTATTTTAATAAATCATCAACGCTTCGTTTTGTAAAAGCCTCAAATTCCGGGTCATCTTCTGGTTTGTATCGTTCAAAATGAGGCGCATCCTCACTCAATATTTTACTTATCCTTTCACGGAAGGTAATTTGAGATTTGGCAAGATGGGCAATGTTGTCGTGAATATTCCATTTGTCTGGCGCAGGCCTGATGAGCATGCGTTCGGGTGAAAGATTATGAATTATTTCACCAACAGTTAAATGCTGGCTTTTAAAGCGGTGAATTTGCGAAGTATAAATTTTCATTGGTTTGTCTTTGTAATTATTAGTTTTTGTGACAGAAAAAATTTGTTTATTCATTTACCCCAAAAGTCTTACCAGGGTAAACTAACGTTGGTAGCTTTTGAGATGAATATTTTAACTTAAGGACATCTTCACTCATCACAAAAAAGCTTTTTGGAATTTTAATTTTCGCCTTATCACCCAAAATTGATCTCTGTTCCCAATTCAATAGGCAAAGGCTGGCCTGATATCAGGAAGAAAGCTATTGCCAAATAAAAAAAATACTAAAGGTTTCAACGATATTAATTTTACAATGAACGCTCCAGGTAAGCTATTTAAGATGAGCGGTATTAATAACAACACTCCAACAAGGGTTGTTATGAATGTTTAAAAAATACATCTTTAGATTGGTCGATCCAGATCTTCTTCTACAAATCATCTCCCTCAAACTTCTTTAGTGCAAAAAAATAATACCCCGCTATATACAAAATACTTGTTATTACTAATACATACTTTGCCGGCGCATTGCTATAAAGTATTTTATTACCAAAAGGTATAGGTAACATAACATCAGTTGCCTGCAATGGTAAAAAATATCCGGCCGGGCTTAATTTTAATACCTCGTGCATAACCACCATAAAAAGCATTTCGAAGATCAGCCCATACATAAAAAAAACAGCAATGGCCACACCGCTCCTTCTGAATAAAATTGCGAGAAACATAGCAAAAGTTATGTAAGCAACTGTTTGTATAAAGATATACCCCACGTTTTGCAAACCCTCCAGGCTAAACTCTGAGCCTGTGCTTAAAAAACCAAAAAATAAGGCAACCAGGAAATTAATGAACGTTGCCAACACACAAAAAATAAGTGCAAATATTATTTTTACGGTTATAAACTGAAAGCGTGTCCATCCGTCAATTATATTCTGGCGATGTGTTTTAAAATTGAATTCATTAGTCAACATCATTATAAATAATATGCCGGGGAAATATAAAAGCCAGCTGCTCATCCACCCTACTGTTTGCCACACCTTTGGAAAACTGTACGGGGTTCCCAATAAAAGAGTACTTGCCGGCATATTTTTGATGGCCAGTTCATTAACATAATACCCTGAATAATTAATGCCTAATATAGAAATAAAATAAAGTATGGAAAATATCCAGAAGGCCTTATAATTCTTTACTTTGAGCCATTCTATCTTTAAAAGGCTTATCATTTTTATTTATTGGTAAGTTCAAAAAATTTTGCTTCAAGGCTTTTCTTTTTTAACTGAAGATGATTTAAAATCACTCCATTGTTAAAACAGTAATTATTTATTTCCTCCAGATTTGCTTTACCGGGCGGGCATAAAAGTTGCAAGAATTTGCCCTCTTCTTTTACTGTTTTATATTGATCCATTTGTTTAATTACAGCCGTCAGCTTATTTATATCTTCAGCGCCAATCTCTATGGTATCTTCGTTAACAAGAATTTCATTTACATCACCCGTTGCTAATAATTCTCCCTTTTTTAAAATGGCAACATGTGTACAAACTTTTTCCACTTCATCCAAAAGATGACTAGCCATAATTATGGTTTTGCCTTCATGGCTTAATCTTTTTATAAGGTCTCTTATTTCAGCAATACCTACAGGATCAAGGCCATTGGTAGGTTCATCAAAAATCAGCACTTCAGGATTTCCCAAAAGGCAGGAAGCTATTGCCAGTCTTTGTTTCATGCCCAAAGAATAGGTGCTGAATTTTGAATCCTCCCTTTGTGTAAGATCTACCAGTTTTAATACCCCAGGTATATCTTCTTCTCCACGTTGCTTGATTGCTGCGGCAATTACAAGATTTTTTTTACCAGAGAGGTAATGATAAAAATTAGGTGTTTCCAATAACGTTCCTATTCGCCTGCGATGCTGTTGAGTTGGCTTTTCATCAAATAAACGAAATGATCCGCTGGTGGCTTTAAGAATGTCAACTATAATTCCAAGTAAGGTTGTTTTACCACTACCATTCGGGCCTAATATTCCAAACACGGTTCCCTTTGGCACTGTAAAGCTTACATTTTTTAATGCCTGTATAGCACCATATTTTTTACAAAGATTTTCTACACTCAATATCTGCATTAGCTAAAATAAGTTTGAGAGTGTTTAAAGATAATGATTTGTGAGTGGTGAGTTGTGCATGGTGGAGAAAATATCACGCTTTTCATAATCCTGTTAGCAATAACGATTCACCTTACAATCCATGCTCACTTACAAGGTAAATAAGTGCAGCCATAACTGCAGCGCCAAAGTGCAGTTCCCGTCTGCTTACATTCTCAAAAACATCAGTTGCTGCGTGATGAATATCGAAATAGCGCTGGCTATCAGGATTTAACCCGGCTAAAGGAGTTCCGATATCTTTTAAAGGCTCTATATCAGAACCACTGTGTCCCTTACCAATTTCAAATATTCCATAAGGATAAAAAAGATCTTTCCATTGTAAAATTTTATTCATCTTTTCTTCAGTCATTTCTAATCCAAAACCACGTGGCGTAAAACCTCCTGCATCGCTTTCTAATGCAAAGATGTGCTGCTCATTTTTAGCTTTTGCTTCGGCAAGATATTTTTCAGAACCCTTCCCTCCATTCTCTTCATTAACAAATAAAACTGCTCTGATGGTTCTCTTAGGTTGAATTGTCAAGGCTTTGATAACTCTTAATATTTCCATACTTTGTACTACTCCTGTACCATCATCATTAGCGCCTTCTGCAAGGTCCCAGCTATCTAAATGACCGCAAACTGTAATAATTTCATTTGGAAATTGTGCGCCCTTTATCTCGCCTATAACATTATAGCCTGGCACGTCAGGCAACATCTTACATGTTGTTCTAAAATAAGCCCGGATTTTATTACTTGTTTGTAGGCGTTTACTAAAATAATTTGCATCGTTAGTGCTTATGGCTACTGCCGGTATTTTAGGAAATGAATCGTTGTAAATAGTTACGCCTGTGTGGGGATAATCATCGGGGTTGCTTGCCAATGATCTTACTATAGCGCCAACAGCACCGTATTTTGCCGCCAATGCCGGACCATGGCCCCTGGACTGGCCACTCTCTGCATATGCATTAAAAGTTCTGATGTAAGTGGGATTCATTGGGAAGTTAAAAAACACAATTTTTCCTTTTATATTTTTTGTGCCTGCACTGTCAAGTTGTTGTAAACTATTTATTTCTATCACAGGCGCAGTAATGCCATTTGCACCTGTGCCTTCTGAATTTCCCAATGCACATAATTTAAGCTGGTATTTTTTTCCGCCGGGCAGAATTATTTGTCCTGTTTCTTTTTCCCCTCTTACCCAATGTGGAACCATGCATTGCTGCAGGTAAACAGTATCAGCGCCAGCAGCTTTCATCATTTTTGCAGTGAGCTTTACGGCTTTCAAATATTGAGGAGAACCTGAGAGCCTTGCCCCTACCTGCTTACACAACAGGCGCAAATTTTCATAGGCTGTACTATTGGTCATCGTTTCATCAACAATTTTTTTAATCGCTATTGAATCGTCTGATTGACAGAACGTGATAAAAGACTTTAGGCACAGGATGATTATCAGCGAAATTATTTTCATTAGATTTTTTTTGCGGGTATTATGTGGAGTCATCTTATTTTATCTATCTTATCAATAATATACTTTCAAGCGTCACGACATGGAAATGTATTAATTTTTTTTGTGTAATGAACACAAGAGGAATTTTACATACCACGTTTGTTAAGTCAAACATAGACAATAATATAAAATGTTGTTAGAAGCAAACCCCCTTTGGTATATTAAGAATTTGTATTTTGCACGCCCAAAAGTTGATTGGTTAAGATATTTTTAAATCAGGAATTATGAATATAGGAATTGTATGTTATCCCACGTTTGGCGGCAGCGGTGTATTGGCAACTGAACTGGGAAAAGCGCTGGCTGATAAAGGACATAACATTCATTTTATAACCTACCAGCAACCTGTAAGGTTAAGTGGATTTCATGCAAATATTTTTTATCACGAGGTTCGGGTACCTACCTATCCGTTATTTGACTACCCTCCATACGAAACAGCTTTGGCCAGCACTATGGTTGATGTGATCATTAATAACGATGTTCAGCTATTGCATGTTCATTATGCAATACCGCACGCCTCTGCTGCTTTTATGGCTAAGCAGATACTGGCCAAGCAAGGCATTAGCATCCCTGTGATTACTACATTGCATGGTACCGACATAACCCTTGTGGGAAAAGATAAAACATATTCGCCGGTGGTTACTTTTTCAATGAATGAAAGTGACGCCATCACTGCTGTGTCGCAAAATTTACGGGATGAAACTTTCCGGAATTTTAAAATGGAGAAAGATATACAGGTGATCTATAATTTTGTTGATGTAACACGATTTAACAGAAAGCCCATTGAACCTTTTAAAAAGGTTATTGCCCCGAATGGTGAAAAAATTCTATTGCATGCTTCTAATTTCAGAAAAGTAAAACGGGTTGATGATGTGGTCAAAACTTTTATAAAAATAAACCAGGAAATCCCATCAAAATTATTATTAGTAGGCGACGGCCCTGAGCGTACTTCTATTGAAAGACTTTGCAGGGAGAGCCCTGCGCATAATGATATTCGTTTTTTAGGAAAGCAGGAACAGGTTGAAGATATACTGGCAGTGTCTGATCTATTTTTATTACCCAGTGAATACGAAAGTTTTGGCCTTGCCGCCCTGGAAGCTATGGCTGCATCAGTACCGGTTATCTCAACCGATGCAGGTGGTTTGCCGGAAATAAATATAAATGGCTATTCTGGTTTTTTAAGCCCTGTGGGTGACGTAGAAAGCATGTGTAAAAACAGCTTATCCCTCTTGACAGATGGAGAGAAATTTATGGAGGTCAAAAAAAATGCCCTTCAGCAGGCATTAAAGTTTGATATAAATATTATTGTGCCTCAATACGAGCTCTTATATGAAAAATTTGCTGTTAACGTTAGCCCTGTATAGCAATTACTCTCCCCAAAACTTTATACTCAACTGAAGCAAAGTGTAAGGATATTAAAGCTTTTGCTACGTAGTATTTATCTTCAACCAACATAACGGCCGGATGATTTAGGTGAGGTGCATACCGTTTCATAAATTCGCAACATGGCACAAATATTATCAAAGGAACAGTTGATTAACATAGCGGAAGAATTTGGCACGCCTGTGTATGTTTACCATGCGGAAAGAATTTCGGAACAATATAGTAAGCTTCAAGAGGCTTTTGCACACAGCGATGTGCTTTTTTTTTATGCCTGCAAAGCGCTTACCAATATCAATATTTTAAAGCATGTAAAGAGCCTCGGAGCCAACATTGATTGCAGCTCTGTCAATGAAGTAAAACTTGCTTTACTGGCTGGCTTTGAACCAAGGAACGTTTTGTACACTTCAAACGGAATTGCCTTTGATGAAATAGAGGAAGCGCAAAGTTTAAATGTGCATATCAATATTGACAGCCTTTCCAATCTTGAAAAATTTGGTAAGAAATATGGTCACAGCTATCCTGTAGGGGTAAGATTGCGGCCTAACATAATGGGCGGCGGAAATATTAAAATATCTACAGGCCATGATAAAAGTAAGTTTGGAATACCCGTTGATCAAATTGATTTGCTTGTAAAACTGATCGAAGAGCATAACCTTTTTATACAAGGATTACACATACATACCGGCAGTGATATTACGGATGTTGATGTATTTGTAAAAGGCATTGAAGTGCTGTTTGATATTATCCCCAAATTTAAAGAACTGGCGTTTATTGATTTGGGCGGAGGTTTTAAAGTGCCTTACAAGTTGAATGATATTGAAACAGACATTCCTTTGCTGGCAAAAAAAGTAAACGAGTCATTCAATAATCATCCAAATCCTGATGGCAGGCATTTACAAGTTTGGTTTGAGCCAGGTAAATTTTTGGTTAGCGCAGCAGGCTATTTTATTACGCAGGTAAACGTGATCAAGGAAAATACTGACCTTACTTTTGCTGGAGTAGATAGCGGGTTTAATCACCTGATCCGACCGATGTTTTATGATTCTTATCACTACATTGAAAACCTCACTAATCCTTCAGGAACAGAAAAAAGGTATGCCATTACCGGCAATATTTGCGAGACGGATACTTTTGCATGGAACAGGCAATTGAACGAAGTAAATGAAGATGATTACCTTGTTTTTTATAATGCCGGCGCTTATGGTTTTGAAATGTCATCAAATTTCAATTCACGATTTAAACCTGCCGAGGTTTTAATGAAAGAGGGAAGAGCGCAGTTAATAAGAAGAAGAGATGTGTTTGAAGATCTTTTGAGAAAGCAGGTTTTGTAATAACTTACGCCAGCAATAAAAATATAGCAGGCTTTTTATGCATATCAATTTTTTCTTTCCTCCACTGTTCAATTGATTTTGTTTTTATAAATTCATTACCAGAGGTAAGCTCAGCGGCAATACAAAATTGAGTCGCTGGTTTACAGGTCTTTAATACTTCCTCTATAATTTGATTATTCCGGTATGGAGTTTCAATAAATATTTGGGTACAATGTTTTTTGGCTGATTCCTCTTCCAGCTCTTTTAATTTATTTTTTCTATCAGTTGATTCTATAGGCAGATAACCGGTAAACTGAAACTGCTGGCCATTAAGGCCGCTTGCCATTAACGCTAACAATATTGAGTTTGGCCCTACAAGAGGTTTTAGAGTTACATTCATTTGCTGAGCCGAATGAACCAGTAGTTGACCAGGGTCTGCTATGCCCGGGCATCCGGCCTCACTAATAATAGCAATATTTTTTTCTTCCTTTATTTTTTGTTTAAATACAGCAAGTTGCGCTGTTTCTGTTTTATGTATAGTAAACCATTCGTAATCATCAATAACAACTTCTTTATAAATGCTTTTTAAAAAGCGACGCACTGTTCTTTCATTTTCTGCAAAAATTACCTGGCAATTTTTTATCGCTCCAATAACATAAGCCGGGATGGTTTCAATAGCTGTGTCAGCTAAAACAGAAGGGATTAAATAGACTATGCTTTTTGAGATCATTAATATATACTGGTATTTACTGTGGATTTTTTAAACTGTGCAGGCTTAATGTTGCTGCTATTACTGCATAACTTGGAGCAAATATCCATCCTAATATTGGTAAGCCATGCATTAAATAAAATACCATTCCGTTACCAATAGCCAGTCCTTTATGGTGATTAATGAATTCAATACTATGTGTTACAGATAATTTGTTTCGTTCGCTGCTGTAATCTAACATGGAAAAACCAAAGTAGTAACACTCTATAAAAAGCACCAGCACTGGCGTAGCCCATCCAATAACGGGGATAAGCGATATGAATAGAATGGAGATTGTATATACCGTTTGCCAAAGTGTATTACGAATAGCTATACCAATTCCCCTGAAAATATCTTTAAAAAACTGCAATGATTCAAATGGATAATTTTTTCCCTCAATAAGAGCGTCAGTCTTTTCGCTCAAATAAGCAAATACGGGTGAGCCGATAATAAGAAAAAGATATTTAAACCAGGAAAAATAAATGAACATGAGAATGAGATGAAGTATCAGCTGGCCAAAAATAAAAATAAAACGCAGCCAGCTATCTTGTTCCTTCTGCATCCATATTTTTATACCTGTTTTTGAAAGAAAGTAGTTAATGGCATCTCCTGATGATTGCCAGAAAAAATATATTCCTGCAATAAATAAAACAGTGTAAATGATTCCCGGAATAATTATCCACTTCCATAACTTGTTTTTTACAATAAAGCGGTGCGCTTTAAAATATGCTTCAACAGATATGACAATTTCTTTTAGCAATAGTTTTTACTTAAGGTAATAATCATTACAGATTATAAACATAAAATTATAAATTGGTTTTAGTTGATAAAACATTTGGCACTAAATTTAATTATGGTAAACGATATCAGCTGAATTAAGTGTACCGGTTTTATAAATCTGACCATTCACTAAAGTCACTGTCAACTTAAAATTTATTTGATGAAAAAATTGCCGAAAAGTTTTTATAGCCGTAATGATGTTGTAACAATAGCCCGAGAATTAATAGGAAAAGTTTTAGTAACTAATTTTGATGGCAGTATTACTTCGGGCAAAATTACTGAAACCGAAGCCTATGTTGCTTTAACAGACAAAGCTTCACATTCTTTTGGAGGCAGGCGTACGAGTAAAAATGAGCACATGTACGCGGCATCGGGAACGGCGTATGTGTACATCTGCTATGGCATGCACCAGATGTTTAATATTGTTACCAACGAAAAAGAAATTCCTGATGCAGTACTCATAAGAAGTATTGAACCTTTGCAGGGAATTGAAATAATGCTGCAGCGGACCGGCAAATTGAAAGCAGATTTTTCTTTAACCAAAGGCCCTGGAAATGTGGGAAAGGCTTTGGGCATTTTTAAAAAACATTCAGGCTTACATTTATTAGATGATGAGATTTATTTACTGGATGATGGAAGTGTTTTAAGCGAAGAACAAATTGGTATTAGTAAAAGAATTGGTGTTGAAAGTGCAGGCCCCGATAGTCTTCTGCCCTATCGCTTTTATATTCGCGGCAATAAATATGTTAGTGGAAAAAATAAATGATGGATATTTTAAACCCCTGTTTTCCGCACTGGGACACCCGATTAAATTTTAAACAATTTCAGTAAATATTTTTGTTCTTCATTAGGTAAATGCAATCTTGATTCTTTTGTTTTTGATATGGGTGTGAGGATGCTTATTTTAAATATCGTATTGGCAATATTTATGGCTTTTTCAGGCGTTAACGTTGCGTCTTTTTCAGATAACTGTCTTTCAAGTTCTTTATATATTTTATAAGCGCAAAAGGCAATGCAGATGTGTGCTTCAATGCGATGGCGGAGCCTGTGATAGATGGGGCGTATGCGCAAATCTGTTTTTGATATGCGGAATGCTTTTTCAATTTTCCACA
>JBDSFG010000241.1:0-7407 GCA_039919615.1 Ginsengibacter sp.
CACTATCTAGTTCTGCATTGAACTGCGGTCCGCGGTCGTACATATCAAAAGAAAGCATATCAATTATATCATCTCCGGGATAACCTTTTAAATATTGTTGAAGACTGGTAGTGCGGTCAGTGTTGTAAGCATAAAGAATATTATGAAGGCCTTTTTTATCACGCAGATATTCTACGGTATAACGCCACAATGCAGCGTATTGCTCATCTGTGGCGAGCGGTGTACCCCACCAGAAAAAGTTTCCTGAATGTTCATGATAAGGCCGGAAGATAAATGGAATCGGTGTGCCTTTTTCATCCCTTAAGCCTGCAAAAAATGAAGAAAGTTTATCCAGCCAGGAATTATAGAGTGCATGATTTTCACCCGCCGGAAGTATTGAGCCTACAACTTTATCGGATGATACATCCCATGCCGTTGGCTTGCCCTTACGGCTTTCCGCTGGTGTTTGAATGGTTAATGGATTATTTAAATGCCAGCTCAAAGTTATTATGCCACCTCTTTTATACTGCGCTTTTATTTGTTCTGCGATCTGTGTAAAATCAACTGAGTCCAGGCTGCGTGGCTTGTCCAGTTCAATATCACCCAATTCAAACCCTGCAATAGCAGGGTAATCGCCGGTAAAATCTTTTGTGTCCGATCTATCCTTTTCATACCACCATGTACGCCCATACATCAGATCATCCTGGTGTCCATACATAATTCCTTTTTGCTGAAGATGCCAAATTGAGCGAAACAGCGCAACTGTTTCCCTGGTAGCATTTGGATCAGCAGGCGCAACTGTTTTTGAACTGGCTTTAGAACCGGCAGGCCCTAACTTTTTACTACAGGCGGATAAAGTAACAAGGGTTATCAGAATAAAATAAAACTTTTTCATATTGTTAAAGGGTGGTATTATCGCCAGGTATTGCTGAAGACAGAATGTTCATTTAACGTCTTCCCCGGAACTGTCCCTGATTTAAAATTTATTGATGAAGTTACCAACAAAAGCTGATAAGAATTCGGGAAGCCCGATCTATGGATGAGCAAATTACCGGGCCAGCGGGGTTTTCACGTAAAGATTTTTTTTATAGCTATTCCTGTGAAAACCCGAAGCTACGAAAGGCATATCTATCTTTTACCTTTGAGCAGGCGGATTATTGTTTGGCCTTGTTGTATTTGCCGGGTTGTAATAATATACAGGGTAATTATTTTTTTCAATGCCGATACTGCCGGAAATAGAGAAAGTTCTATTATCATTTATATACATAAGCCCGAGTGCGGCACTTGAATAACCACCCATATTCCCTGTTTTAAAAAAATTATTATTGTTATTTGCTTTAAGGGGATAGGCATTACTAAATGCATTGCTGAAACTTATGTAGGATGGCGCTACAGATACGTTGGCAAAAGCATACAGGTTATTGTTTAGCCTGCGGTTTAACTGTACACTTAAAGGCACCGAAAGAATGCGGGCATTTCCTCCTTTAAAAAAACTATACCCTGCCGTAACACCAACAGCCCTGCTGACAAACCATTTCTTTTGAGCGCTACTATCATGTAAGTCATGATCCTGGTAAGGCGTACCGGAAAAAATACCACTTTGAAAGCCCGGGAAAATTGTCTGGGCATTTAAAGAAGTAAAAACAAAGGTTATAATCAATGCTAACAGTAAGCGCATATCAACTGAATTTCTTTATAAAAGTACAGGTTATTCAATAATTATTATGTTAGAACGTGATCGAACTATTTACGCTTAAACAAAAACGTTTTTCTCTTCATCTCCGTCCCGGCAGGGGGTGTCACGAATGAGAAGCGTGGATAGCTCTTTTCAATGTTGCATAAAAGATGATAGCAGATCTGTCGCATACGTTTGTACAGACAAGGTATGCAAACCACTAAAGGTGCTTTATACAAAAGTAAGGTACTGAACGTTTAGGCAAAAGGTATCTGAAAAGATGATGTGCTGCAAGGCTTGGCAGGAATTCTGCAGATCCGGGGACTGTTCAATAAATATTTTACAGTTCATACTACCACTCAATTGCAGGTATTTTGGCAGAAGCAACATGAAGTGCCGGACGAAGCCACAGTACCGATGAACTTTTTCCTTTGTTGGTCGCTGACCAACAAACTCTATTCAACATAATTCCGTAATAGACCAAAGTCATCTTTTCCATCATCATAAAATGACGCACTGCTGTATTTGTATTCAGCAGGTGTGGCAGCGAGCCGCCACTGCAAATATTTTGTTGTACCAAAAATAATAACTGCCTGGTGGCTGAATAAAATCAACGCCAACATTGCCAATGTGTAAAGCTATTAAGAAGCAACTGCTCCCAATTTGGTAACATATTGTATATTTGTAAACGGGTATGAGAATAATTGCTGTAAAAACATTAAAACTTTATGCAAAGAGGAAAATTGAAGCGGAGCAGTCATTACTTGTATGGTACGAAAAGGCTTGTAAGGCTGCCTGGAAGAATCATAATGAATTAAAAGCACAGATCGTAAATGCTTCCATTATCGGAGATAAGCGGGTTGTGTTTAATATTCACGGGAGTAAATACAGGTTGATCGTGGATATTGAATACCGGTTACAGATAATTTTTATTGTGTGGATAGGTACTCATAAAGAATATGACAATATTGACGCAAAAACTATAACGTATGCTAAAGCCAATTAAAACAAAAAAAGATTACGAAGACGCGTTAGCCCGGGCTTATGAGCTAATGCAGAAAGATGTAAAAGAAGGCAGCAAACTTTCTGACGAGCTTGAGATACTATCTATTTTAATAGAAGGATATGAAAATAAACACTATCCCATACCATCCCCTCATCCTATTGAGGCCATAAAATTCCGGATAGAACAGGGAACAATTAACGATAAAGAGTTAACCAAACTATTGGGTGGACGCAGCCGAAAATCTGAGATACTTAGTGGCAAAAGAAAATTATCACTAAATATGATTCGGGCGCTTCATAAGAAATTAAAAATCCCTGCTGAATCTCTGATCAATGCTTATTAAGTATTAAAAATTCAATACGGTTTACAAGCCACAAGTCTTTTAAGTAGTAAATGATAAGTAGCTCCTTTTTTAGCTTTACATAATGGCAGATGTATACACCAAAGAAATAAGAAGCAAGAATATGGCAGCAATTAAAGGCAAGAATACAAAACTGAAATACTGGTGCGAAGATTTTTACATGACAACGGATTTCGTTATAAGCGGACTGCGACAGTTACTTACCTGTTATCAAAAGCTCTGTTTGAATTTTTTCCAGTTTTGTTTTAAGTATAGGCAAGTCATTTTTTATTGTATCCCAAACAAGAGACAGATCTGTTCCAAAATATTCATGGATTAACCTGTTGCGCATGCCTTTAATCAGAAGCCATGGAACTTGTGTTTCTTTTTCCTTTACTTCATCAGGTAAATGAGAAACAGCTTCACCGATTATTTGAATATTATCAGGCAAGCTTCAACTGCCATAAAATTTTTTGAGAACTCGTCAAATGTAAGATCGGCTGTATAACACTGAATATGATCAATACAATTAAGTACGCCTTTTATAATTGCAGAAGGTTTTCGTTCAGGCATATATAATATCCTTTTGAACAAATTGCAAATACTGCGGCTTAATGGAACGCAGAGGCACTACATCTGTTTTTTTTCCAAACAGGTCTTCAATTTCATCAGCCATGGCAACAAAACTTAATCCCATGGGGCCTGTCATCTCTACCGCAATATCTATATCACTTTTTTCAGTTGCCTCACCTCTTGCATATGAGCCAAATACCCCCAGCCTTCCAATGGGATATTTTTTTTGTAGTTCCGGCATATGACTACGTAGGGTTTGTAATATATGTTGAAGGGTGAGCATAACGCAAAGTAACTGAATTTTTACGATTGTTCTTAACCATTACTACGTAACTAACTTTGCCTTATGGCAGATGTACACACCAAAGAAATAAGAAGTAAAAATATGGCAGCAATTAAAGGCAAGAATACAAAGCCTGAAATTTTGGTACGAAGATTTTTACATGCCAATGGATTTCGTTATAAGCTGCATGATAAAAGCCTGCCCGGTAAGCCTGATATTGTTTTACCAAAATACAAAACTGTAATTTTTGTGCATGGATGTTTTTGGCATGGGCATGAAGGATGCAAATATTATGTTGTACCAAAAACTAGAACTGACTGGTGGCTGAATAAAATTAATAGCAATATTACAAATGATACAAAAGCAATTAAAGCTTTAAAGAAAGAAGGTTGGAAAATTATTAATTTATTGGAGTGTGATCTTAAACCTTCGAAGATTACCAAAGCGCTTCAAACACTTCTCAGAAAACTTTCCTGACAATTTTGTAAATTTATTTACCGATGGAAAAAAGACAAACCATAAAAAAGATATTCAATTCAAAAGGAGGCGCTATTTTTAAAAAGATGCTTGATGATAAAAAGGCTATTGAACAACATTTAAAAAAAGGCCGCAAACTATCTGACTTAAAAAACAAATACAAATTTGTTAAACCCTTATCCACTAACTGAGGCGGACGATCTGTCCTACCTTTTTACTACCGGTCAGCAAATAGAGTATCACATATTTTTCCTGGACTATAGTTACATGTTTGCGGATTATCCCCGCATTGCCGGTAACATTTATTCTTTTAATATTTATGTGCCGGAAGGTGATAACAACATCGCATCATTTGATGAAAGAATCGGGGTAACAATAGTAGAGGTTTTTAAAACATTTTTTAAGCGTATCGAAAATGTTGCAGTGTATGTTTGTGATAATGCTGATGAGCGCCATATGGCAAGAAAAAGAAAATTTGATTTTTGGTTTTGGAAATATAATGATGGCTCTATTGTTAAAGAAGATGGAATAGCAATGGCAGGAAATATGGAAATCATAAACTCGCTGCTCGTTCATACTAATAACCCACACCTTTCTGAATTAATATTCGCTTTTAAAGACCTGAATTCCAAAGCAGGTGATAAATAATCTTAGACCTTTTAAGATTACTAAAACGCTTCAAACACTTCTCAAAAAACTTTCCTGACATTTTTAAGGATCATATACCATGACTTAAAAGCTGATGATTTAGGTAAAGTGACATTGCTACTTTGATGCCTAATGGAGTTTGGAGCCAGAATTATTTTTTAGAATTTTCTTCTTCCTTAATAAGTTCTGCAAGGTTTGCCAGGAACTTAGTGAACCAAATAGGTTGATTTGTAAGTGGAGTATAAAACAAAATTTCAGAATTCCTCAGGTGTAATAAAATTTTGTGTTGCAAACTTTTGGAGGTGTCAATTATAATTATCTCATCAAACAGCTTATAATTCTTATTAAGCATAATAAGGTTTCCATAAAAGTTAGATTCAATTTCATATAATGGTACAAAATGACCTCCCTGTTTCGCTCTATCAATTACTCTGAGTTCTGACTGATGAGGATCTGCTAATCCCATAAAAATAATACTTAGAGCATATCCCCTTTTCTTAAACTTGCGTGGAGTTTGTAACGTGCTCTTATCTCTGAAATGCCCTTCATATGCGAAGTGATCACTTGATTTAATAGCATGCTTAACCTGATCTGCAAATTGCTTATACATCCATTCATCAGCGGATTTTCTTGCTTCTTTTAAAGATTTTATATGGGCGGGAAACAATTCTTTCCTTTTTTGCAATGCCAATTTATCGCCATCAAAAACAATATAATTTTTTTGAATTTCCAAAGGCAGGTAAGTTGATCCTACTGCTGACTTGCCTGCGCCGTTTGAGCCGGTAATTATGAAGAGAACAGGCTTCACTTAGCTAGTTTCAGTGTTCTTTTAAGCAACTTTATATTATGATGATCAAGTTCTTCGAGTACTTTAAAATCAAATCCCTCAGAATCAGCTTCCACTAATTTGATTGAGCCATCGGGATATTCTAAATAACACTGCTCAGATGGTAAGAGGTCTGAATTAATCATGAAAGGCAAGCCCTGGCTAAATTTTTTTTTGCGTAATAATTTAATAGCCCTGAGAGCGGATGTTTTGTGGATTTTTGCTGTCATAAGTTTTAAACAAACAATATCGAAAATTATTGTACAAATGTAATTTATAAAATAATAAAACGAAGCCATAGATATTAAGTCTCAATATAGCTTCTCAAAAAACTTTCCTGACAACTTCTTATTGAGGTTCTAATGGTGACTTAAAAGCTACCAATTTTTATCTGATACATGATTAAATTGCACCCGATGAAAAAAGCTAAAGTTTATTCCTTGTGTGAAGCTGTTGCTGATATTAGTTACATCGCAGCAAAAGAAAATTATAGAACACAAGACAGTAGAGAGATGGTTGGTCAATTTATTGAATGGGCAAAAGAATTCGAATACTTACATAAACATATCAAATGGGGAATCAACTCGCCATTGGACTATATCGAATCAATTGATTATTTTACTTTGTTTAAAATAAACCAATGGCGTAACAAATGAAAGAAGGTCAAAGACTCTGGACAAGAGACGAACTTATTCTCGCTATTAATTTATATTCCAAAATAGAATTTGGAAAAATGCATAGCAGAAATCCAAAGGTTATTGAGTTAGCAAAATTGATTAACAGAACACCGGGGTCAGTTGCATTCAAACTGGTAAATTTTGCAAGTCTTGATCCGAATTTAAAACAGCGTGGAATTGCAGGTGCAAAAAATGCAGGTAACTTAACTGAAGAAATTTGGTTGGAGTTTTATAATAATTGGGATATTGCTTTTGAAGAGAGCGAAAATCTTATGGCAGAGCGTAAACACACAACCATTGAACAACTTTATCACGTTGACATTTCAGATATACCAGAGAAGGGGTTAAACAAAAAAAGAATAGTTAACACAAGAGTTAACCAATATCGGTTTAGAGAGTTGGTAATGACAAATTATAATTTCACATGTTGCATAACAGGGATTCAACAACCCGAACTACTTGTTGCCAGCCATATTACCTCATGGAGTAAATTTGAAAACAATAGATTAAATCCAATGAATGGAGTTTGTTTGAATGCTTTGCATGATAAAGCTTTTGATAATAAACTATTGACAATCTCCGCAGATGATTACACAATCATGATTTCCTCTACATTCAAATCAAATACTAATAATTCAGAAATTAAAAAGCTTTTTCTTCAATACGAAGGCAAAAAAATAAACCTACCAAAAAAGTTTTTGCCATCTAAAGAGTTTTTAAAAATTCACAATGATGTATTTCTTCAATAATGTAATCCTATATTTCTGTCTCATCGGGGTTTTCATTTCCATAAATCACATTCAAAATTATAAACGATCGGAAATGAAACCCCGATGCATGCAGGGTCTCTAAATCATAGATAGCGTTTCATCTTAACTTAACAAGGTGGCAATAAAATATAAGCATTCCGATATTTATTCCAT
>JBDSFG010000256.1:0-3595 GCA_039919615.1 Ginsengibacter sp.
ATACCCGTGGATGGGTTAAAAACCATTTTCGACATGCATGGCAGGCTTCACCAGGATATAGAAGGGCAAGGCATGGGTTTGTTTCTTACAAAAAAAATAGTAGATGCCGCAGGTGGACATATTACAGTGGAAAGTGCACCCGGCAAAGGCACCAAGTTTACTATTCACTTTAAAGCAGAAAACGCGGGGGGGGGGTAAAAACAGAATGAACGAATCTGTACTTTCTTTTGATAAAATGTACTCACAGATAAGGTCTGATAAAAAAAAAAATACTTTTAGCCCTTACTATTTTAAAGCCGCTAATTTAATTAGAGAAAATTACATTCAGTTGTGTCTAGATTCAGAAAAACTCATACACTTTTAAGCAGGCTGTTCAATAGAAGTACAAATTTCCGCTAATTCTTATTTTGAGGCGCTATGAAAATTTTATCAGGTGATAATGTGTACCGATCTTGATAATTCTTAAAGCCTGTAAGGCTGAAATTTTGGTAACAATTCAAGAACGCTGAGGGCTAAGCCCCATCGGGGCGTGCTATAATACCCGAAATATATTGATGCAAACTATCCCGCCAATCTCTAAGGATAAAATTTTCTCTATACGTGACCGTAAAAACAGCATGAATAGTAATTTGTGAATAAGTATTTGCCATATAAAATGTCGCCCCGATGGGGCTTCAATATGTTATCAAGGTAGATATCTGTTACCAAAATATCGTCCCGATAGGGCTATTTCCCAATAGCCCTCAAAATAAGAATTAGCTCTAATTTTCATTATGCATAAACTCAATAACTATCTTTGCGCCCTTTATGAAGTATCTTAATGAAATAAAAAAGCGCAGAACATTTGCAATTATCTCTCACCCTGATGCCGGAAAAACCACTCTCACTGAAAAGTTTTTATTATTTGGCGGCGCCATACAAACTGCCGGTGCGGTTAAAAGCAACAAGATAAAAAAACATGCCACAAGCGATTTTATGGAGATAGAAAGGCAACGGGGTATTTCTGTAGCAACATCAGTAATGAGCTTTGAATATAAGAACACTTTGGTAAACCTGCTGGATACACCCGGCCACAAAGACTTTGCTGAAGATACTTACCGCACTCTTACTGCCGTAGACAGCGTGGTATTGGTAATTGATTGTGTAAAAGGAGTTGAAGAACAAACAAAGCGGCTGATGGAAGTATGCCGCATGAGAGATACTCCTGTAATTGTTTTTGTAAACAAGCTTGATCGTGATGGTAAAAACCCTTTTGATCTTTTGGATGAAATAGAGAATGAATTGAGGATAAAACTGCATCCCTTAAGCTGGCCGATAAATATGGGCAGGGATTTTAAAGGCGTGTATAATTTATATGATAAAAGCCTGTTGTTATTTAATCCAAATCAAAAGGCTACAGAAGAAGATTATTTGCCATTGGATAATTTTAAGGATGAAATTTTAGAAAAAAGAATTGGTGAAAAAGATGCTGCACAATTGAGGGAAGATGTTGAATTGATAGAGGGCGTTTATGGTAAGTTTATTAGCCAGCCTTATCTCGAAGGAAAAATTGCCCCGGTATTTTTTGGAAGCGCCATCAATAATTTTGGGGTAAAGGAGTTACTTGAAACTTTTATACAGATAGCACCATTACCCCAACACAGAGCAGTAACCACGAGAATTGTGGAGCCTGCTGAAGATAAATTCAGCGGTTTTATTTTTAAGATACATGCCAACCTTGACCCCAAACACCGTGACAGGATTGCTTTCTTAAGAGTGTGTGCCGGCAAGTTTGAAAGAAACAAATACTTTCATCATGTTCGCCTTCATAAAGATGTAAGGTTTAGTAATCCCTATACTTTTCTGGCAAGAGATAAAGACGTAATAGAATCCGCATACCCTGGTGATGTTGTTGGCCTGTTTGATACAGGCAATTTTAAAATAGGGGATACTTTAACCGAAGGAGAAGATTTTTATTTTACAGGTATACCTTCTTTCTCGCCGGAGATATTTAAAGAGGTTCAAAATAAAGACCCGATGAAAACAAAGCAATTGGAAAAAGGGTTATCACAATTAACGGATGAAGGCGTAGCTCAATTGTTCACACAGTTTGGAGGTAATAAAAAGATCATTGGCTGTGTTGGTGAATTGCAGTTTGAGGTTATTCAATATCGTTTGCTGCATGAGTATGGTGCAAGTGTGCAGTTGAATAATCTTCCATTTTATAAAGCCTGCTGGATAACCAGTAAGGACAAAAAGAAACTTGACGATTTTACCCGTTTTAAACAGGCCAACATTGCTGAAGATAAAGACGGGCACCTTGTTTACCTTGCACAAAGCGAATGGTTCTTAAACACGGAAAGAACAAACAACCCGGATATTGAGTTTCATTTTACTTCGGAAATACATAAATAGTTTACAGTTGATAGTTGACAGTTGATAGTTGCTGCACAATTGATCCTTGATTTTATTTTTTATTTGAACTTAAAACTTATTACTTACTACTTATAACTTAAGAATGATTTTTGAAACTGAAAGACTGTATGTAAGGCACCTGAAAAAAGAAGATCTTGATGCTTTGCATGTATTATATAGCGACCCCGCAATTATGGAGTTTATCCGGCCACCGCTCACTAAAGAAGAAACAAAAAAGATTTTTGAAGAACAGCTTTCGCAATATAGTTTGCAACCTCAGTTAGGCAGATACATGATAGTTGAAAAAAAGTCGGATACTTTCGTAGGCCTTTTTATGCTGCGAAAGAATGAAGATAAGGAAGGGGTAGAGATCGGGTATTCTTTCAGAAAGCAGGATTGGGGCAAAGGTTATGCAACCGAGATCGTAAAAAAAGGAGTTGAATATGCTTTTGGATTTCCACTTATTAATATGGTATATGCCTTGACGCATCAGCGAAATGCCAATTCAAAAAATGTACTTACAAAATGCGGCTTCATTTATCAGCATGACCTTTCCGAAGACGGGAGTTGGTCAAATTTATTTTCTGTAGTTAGGGATCAGGGTGCTTTAAAGTCTGCTTCTGCAAGTTCATTTTAATAAAACAACAGACCCTTTTTTGTTAACAGCTCCACAGGCGGTTTTGGCCTTAATCGTATATATAAATACATTTGAATCCTGCATCGTTCCTTTATATTTTCCATCCCAGCATACGGCCGGCTTGTTCGTGTGAAAAACCTTTTCTCCAAAACGGTTATAAATATTAAAATCAAGCTCTTCAATTGTTCCCCAATATTTCGGTCCAAAGCAATCATTAAGCCCATCATTATTTGGTGTAAATGAGGTAGGCATAAGGTAAAGAGATGAAACATTGAGCGCAACTATTATTGTTACAGTGCCAGTATTTTCACACCCGTTATCGTCAATGCCTTTTACCAGGTATTGGGTGGTAATGGGGGGTGTGGCAACAGGGTTGGCAATGGTGTTATTGTTCAGGTATAATGCGGGCAGCCATAAAAACCTGCGTGCTCCAAATGCATTCAACTGGCTAAACCCTATGGAGCAGTCAATATCATTTGATTTTTTTACGGTAACATCAGGCAAAGGCAAAACTGTTACTGTGGTTGATAAAAATGCAGAGTCATTGCATTTATTCGATTTTAT
>JBDSFG010000258.1:0-7069 GCA_039919615.1 Ginsengibacter sp.
TAAAATAATGAACCGAAAAATACCTTGCTGTAAAGTTTTGCACTACTAAACATAAAAATTAAAGGATATCATTATTACTTTTTAAGATTCTTTAAAGAGTATTATATTTAGTATGAATTAAAATAAAATCTACAGATGAGAACAGTTAAAAATATTATAGATCAGAAGATCAAAGTTCCCAATACAGTTCAACCGCAAACGCTGGTTATTGATGCTTTAAAGATCATGATCGACATAAATCTCAGTTACCTCATTGTGATAGAAGGTGATAAATACAGAGGTATTTTTAGCGAAAGGGATTACAGTAGAAATGTTGTTTTAAAGGGCCGTTCCAGTAATACTACTACCGTAGGGGAGGTAATGGCAACTGATCTGCCAACTGTACTGCCATCGCAAACCGCGGAACATTGCATGAACATATTAAGCAGCACTAAAACCCGTTACCTTGTTTGTTTTAATGTAGATGGAAATTTTAAAGGTGTGGTTACTATACATGATCTTATTCGTATTATTTTAGCTGATAAACAAGATGTATTTGGGAGGGCTGTTGCTAATTACCTAAATCACAATGATGATGACGGAAAGGTTATTTAGGTTTTATTATTCCACCCATTCCACTAAGATACTTGTGTCCTGATTTTTGTATTTACAATTTCTTTTCATTCGCCTTTAATACCCGGATAAAATTTTCGCTGGTAATTTTTTTAATATCAGGTATTGTATAGCCAAGCTTTTGTAATGCAGTTGTTATCAAAGGATAATTGCTTACATCATTCAATTGTAATGGAAAGGATTCTGCGCCATCAAAATCAGAACCAATTCCAACATGATCAATACCCATTAGTTTTACCATGTAGTCAATATGTTTTATCAGTAAACTTAATGGCGGCCGAAAAGCATCCGTTTCTTTTTGGTATAAATGGAATAAATGAATCGTAGCAAGATCAGGATCTTTAAAAATTATTATAAGAGAGTCTGTTTCATGTTTATGAGCCGTTAAAAATGGCATAACTTTTTTCTCATAACTGCTATCCAAAAACTGGCTGTAAAAATTTACAAAAACCACTCCTCCGTTTTTTGCAACAGCCTTAAGCTGATCGTCTTTCAGGTTTCTCCTGTGGGCACACAAAGCATATGCACAACTGTGGCTGGCAATTACCGGTTTTGCAGCAACGGACAGTACATCGTAAAAAGTTTTTTCCCCAACGTGTGAAATATCAACCATTACCCCCAGCTCATTCAGGTGAGATACAATTTGTTTTCCCTTTGCAGTAAGTCCGGTAAAAGGCAGAGAATCTTTTTTTGTTACCTCATCCTTTGCTGAGGTTGCCCATGTTGTGCTATTGTTCCATGTCAGCGTTAAATAACGCATCCCTCGTTTATAAAGACTGTCAATATAATCAATCCGGTCTTCTATCATATGGCCCCCTTCAACACCAATTAAGGCTGCCAGTTTATTTTTTTTTATCGCTTTTCGCAGGCCTTTGTAATCAGTAACCAATGCCATCTTTTCAGGATTTCTTTTTATCAGGGCATTTAAAGAATCTATTTCACGATTTGCCCATGCGTATGCTCTGCCATTTCCATAAGTCTCGTCACACCATATTGAAAATACCTGGGCTGCAAGCATCCCTCTTTTTGCTTTTGGCAGATCAAGATCAGTTTCAGGTTGTTCTTTTGCAAGATCAGCCCCTGTAATCATTTGCTTTGAAATCACATCATTGTGAGTATCAATAAAAATTAATTTATCAACTTTCGATTGCGCCTGTGTAATAAAACTAAAGGCAGAAATAATAAAGAAAAGGAAAGATGTTCTATGCATAATATTATATGTTGCGGAAAATTGAGGTAAAAAAAACGATTATAATTTAAGTCTCAATTATGGAAAGATATGAGTTTAAATGTCTTAAATTAATTTGCAAAAGGATAAAATTGAGATTTATTTGTTCTATGGATATTGGATAGAAGGAGGACAACCATTTCTATAGAAGGGTTATTGTTACCAAAAAGTTCACCACAATATTTATAGAAATTTTCTTGATTTGCAGGTTTAAAAAATAAAAAGCTTCTAAACAACGAAGTTTAAAAGCTTTTCTTAAATTATCAGTTTAGCGGTGGTGATCTGGCTGGGACTCGAACCCAGGACCCATACATTAAAAGTGTATTGCTCTACCAACTGAGCTACCAAATCTAATTTTTTTACCCTTTTTTTAGGTGTGCAAAAATAAGCTAAAAACGTTCTGAAACAAATTAATTAAAAAAGATAAATCATACTTTGTGCCATAAACAAATGATTCTGTTTACCATAAATCATTGCGTTATTTTTGTTGATTTTTTTAAATATCTATAATGTTTAAAGATAAAGTAATAGCTATCACAGGGGGTAGTGAGGGAATTGGTAAAGCTATTGTAAATATGTTTATTGCACAGGGTGCAAAAGTTGCTACCTGCGGCAGAAGTGCTGATAAATTATACCAGCTTAAGATCTTGCACGCTAATAGTTTTGTGCACACGGTTGTGGCGGACGTAAGCAATGAAAATGATTGTGAAAAATTTATTGAATCCGCTATAAATACTTTTGGAGATATTGATATCCTCATCAATAATGCAGGTATTTCAATGAGAGCTTTGGTAACTGATACTGACCTATCTACCCTAAAAAAGGTAATGGATATAAATTTTTGGGGAACCGTTTACTGTACAAAATTTGCGCTGCCATCAATTATTAAAACAAGGGGCGTAATAGTAGGCGTTTCATCAGTAGCAGGCTACCGTGGTTTACCGGGAAGAAGTGGTTATAGCGCAAGCAAGCACGCAGTTAATGGCTGGCTGGAAGCTTTGCGGACGGAAGTAATGGATGTGGGGGTGCATGTAATGTGGGTATGCCCCGGCTTTACCACTTCTAATATACGAAATGCGGCGCTTGACAAAGATGCAAAGCCACAGGGAGAGTCGCCTTTAGACGAAAAAAAACTTATGAGTGCCGAAGAATGTGCCCGCCATATTATCAAGGCGATTGAAAAAAGAAAACGTACTTTGGTATTAACCTTTACAGGCAAACAAACAATATTCATGAATAAATTTTTTCCTGCATGGGCGGATAAGTTTGTGAGAAAATATTTTTTTAAAAACGATGAGCTTATAAAATAATTTTTTACCCGTTTATTTATTGAAGGCATGATTGTAGTTTTATAGTTCCCGTTTATATTTTATGCTAAATATTATTTATTGATGCCTATCATAACACTTACATCTGATATTGGTCAGCAGGATTTTTTAGTGGGAGCAATAAAGGGGCAGTTGTTACAGGTTAATCCAAACTTTACTATTGCAGATATCACTCACAGCCTGTCTCCGTTTAACTATCCGCAGGCAGCCTACGTTTGCAGAAATGCTATTAAAAATTTCCCTGAGCAAACTTTTCATATAGTACTCACCAATTTATTTGATAACAGGCACGAACATTTATTGCTGATTAAACACAATAAACAATATATCGGCTGTGCAGATAATGGGCTAATTACAATGATACTGGAAGAACTTCCTTCGGAATATGTGGCACTGCCATTAAGTATCTCCTCACAAAAAAATACTTTGTATTATGCTTCGGTGTTTGCCAATGCCTTTAGTGCTATACTTTCCGGAAAATCTTTAGCTGAAATTGGAGATATAAATGTATCTATCCAGGTAAAAAATCATTTAAGGCCACTGCTTGATAATAACTGGATAGAAGGACAAATAATCTTTATTGACAATTTTGAAAATGTGATCATCAATATTACAAAAGAAGAATTTGAAGAGCAACGGCGGGGGAGAAATTTTAAAATTGTTTTTAAAAGAGATGAGGTAATTGACAAGATCAGCGACACTTATTCAGCTGTGCCTGAAAGCGAAAAGCTGGCTTTATTTAATTCTGCAGGCTATTTGGAAATTGCTATCAACAAGGGAAATGCCGCCGGCTTGTTCGGGCTCCAGGGCTATTCTGAAAAATTAACTACTCAAAGCCAGTATTTGCAAAACCGGCTGCTATATCAAACTATTAGAATTTATTTTGAATAATTATTTATTAGAAGCGAGTAACAGTTTAAAAGCTAATGCCAACAATTGAATTGAAAACACAAATTAAAGCTGACATTGAAACTTGTTTTGATTTATCAAGAAGTATTGACTTACACCAAATTTCAACAGCAAAAACTAATGAAAAAGCAATTGGCGGAAGAATGAATGGGTTGATAACACTTGGTGAATTTGTAACCTGGCAGGCTACACACTTTGGAATTACTCAAAAGCTAACATCAAAAATCACCGCATTTAATAAGCCATTTTATTTTAGAGATGAACAGCTAAAAGGCGCATTCAAATTTATCATTCATGATCATAATTTTGAAACTCAGGATGGTATGGTGATAATGAAAGATACTTTTAAATTTCAATCACCTTTCGGGTATGTTGGGAAATTGTTTGACAAAATTGTGCTTACTAATTATTTAACGAAATTGCTCGTTCACAGAAACAATATCATAAAAGAATTTGCTGAAACTGCTAAATGGAAAACATTATTGACTTAAAAAAAATGTTTATAGCCGCCAGGTTAAACTATTATGGATTAGCGTATTTTTCTAAAGGTGTACATTTGGAGTTCAAAAAGCTATTTACATGGCCAATCTATCATTTAATTTTTTAAAAAATTCTCATCATGAAAAAAATATTGCTTGCTGTTCTTTGTTTTATTGCTTTATCCTCCCCGGCACAAATTAAAACGCCTGCTCCATCAACTACACAAACTATTAAACAAGACTTTGGGTTGTCAAATATTGAACTAACTTATTCAAGGCCTAATATGAAGGGTAGAAAAATTTTTGGTGACCTGGTGCCTTATGGAAAGATGTGGCGTACCGGTGCTAATGGTGCCACCCGAATTAAATTTGGTGATGATGTAACGGTGGGAGGGCAGGCTGTAAAAGCAGGTGAGTATGCTTTATACACTATTCCCAATGCTGATGAGTGGGAGATTATTTTAAACAAAGGCGTAACTAATGGCGGGTTAAGCGGGTATAAAACAGAAGAAGATGTAGTTCGTTTTAAAGTAAAACCAATTACAATGCCTGTGCCTGCTGAAACCTTTACAATGCAATTTGCAAACGTTGGTGCCACAAGTGTTGATCTGCATCTCAGGTGGGATAAAACTGTTGTACCTATTACTATTACAACCGATATAGACACTAAAGTAATGGGACAGATAAATGATCTTATGAATAAGGATAATCGTCCATATTACCAGGCCGCTTTATATTATTCAGATAACGGGAAAGACCTTAACCAGGCAGTAAAATGGTTTGATAAGGCAATTGAAGACAATCCGAAAGCTTATTATATGTATTATCAAAAAGCCAACACATTAGTTAAGCTGGGAAAAAAGGATGAAGCAAAAGCCGTTGCGCAAAAATCGATGGACCTTGCCAGGGAACAAAAGAACGATGATTACGTTGCATTGAATGAAAAACTAATAGCAGGGTTAAAATAAATTTTTCTTGCGAATAAAAGCGTCTCCTACAGGGTGGGAGACGCTTTTGCGTTAGAAAGTCCAGTTGGTAAAAAGAACTGGAGCATGGATGCAATAATAATAACAAGCAGCGCTCCTATTACATTTAACCACAAAAAAGAAACAATATCTAAAGTATAAATTAAAATCACCAAAAGTTCAGCCACCAACGCTCCAAAGAAAGTTGCATTGCCTTTTATTTTTTTGATCCAAAAGGCAATTAAAAAAATCCCAAGTATAACACCATAGAATAATGAGCCTAAAATATTTACTGTTTCAATAAGGCTGTTACCAACGTTACTTGCAAACTGCGCTACGGCAATACAAAATATTCCCCAGAACAAAGTGTACATCTGGGAAATACGATAATCCATTTTGTGTGTAAGTTCTTTATGAATAAACTTTTTATGGATATCAACTACCGTACAAGATGCCAGTGCATTTAGTGCAGCGGCAATACTTCCCCACGCCGCCAGAAATATCACTGCTATTAACAGGCCGATTATCCCTTTAGGTAAATAATCTATAACAAAGCGCAAAAAAATATAGTTGGTATCATTTACATCTTCTGCAGGCAATGCCTTCTTTAAAACATTTTTATAATGTGTTTTTATCTCAGCTATTTTTATCGCATCATTCTTTGCATTTACAAGGGCATATTGTTTTTCAAGATAGATTAGTGAATCTTTATAACCGGTTTGTTTTGCCCCGGCAACCTGGGCTTCATTAAAAAAGATCGGGGCTTTATTGTATTGATAAAACGAAAACACCAACACTCCCACTAGTAATATTAAAAATTGCATAGGCACTTTTACCAGCCCGTTCATCAGCAATCCTATTTTGCTCTCCCTGTTTCCTTTTGCGGTAAGATATCTGCCTACCTGGCTCTGATCTGTTCCGAAATAGGATAAAGCTAAAAAAAACCCGCCAATTACGCCACTCCAGATGTTGTACTTATCTTTCCAGTCAAACCCTTTATCGTTAACTCCACTGGTTATCACATTTATCTTTCCATTTTTACCTCCTAAATTTAAAGCATCAATAAATCCAATATCCGGAGGCATTAAATGCACTAACATATATCCGGCCACTACCATACCTGCAATAATAATTATCAATTGCAGCTTTTGCGTATAGGCTACTGCTTTAGCGCCGCCTATCATTGTATAAATAATAAGCAGCCCGCCCATGATGATATTTGTACGGTAAATGTTCCAGTTAAGTAATGAGCTTAAAATAAGAGAAGGAGCATAAATACTTATGCCCGTAGAAAGCGCTCTTGACACCTGGAATAAAAACGATGTAAAGGTTCTTGTTTTAAGATCAAAGCGCTCTTCTAAAAATTCGTAAGCGGTATACACTTTAAGGTGACGAAAAATCGGAACGAACACCACACATATAACTATCATTGCGAGCGGTAACCCAAAATAATACTGAACAAAACGCATTCCATCGGTATAGGCCTGCCCCGGCGCGCTTAAAAAAGTTATTGCGCTGGCCTGCGTTCCCATTATACTTAACAGTACC
>JBDSFG010000279.1:0-3787 GCA_039919615.1 Ginsengibacter sp.
CAATCCCAGGCAACTTGTCCCACTTTTATCCATGAGATATCTGTGAGACGCGGAGGAGCTGCCAGCTTTTGCACAATATCCTGATTCAATAAATCTTTGTCCTGCTCACTGATAACAACTGCACGCCACGGAAAGCTGCGGGTGCCGGTTGTTTTTGCAATATAATCTTCTCTTTTTGTTGGAATATAATTTTGTGCCACTATATGCGCCTCTGTTGGATACGGTGCATACACACCTTTCAATCCCTTGCCGGTGCTGTTTAAATCAAGGTACATCCCCGGATAATCTTCCAGGTCAGCTTCCAGCACAACAACTTTTTTCTGCCCGGCTTCTACTAATAAGGGAAGAAAGGCCAGCGAATCTTTGGGAAATTGAGAAAGTTTTATCTCGTGGTAAAGCGCTTCAAAAGATGAATTGAATATCTTGCCATCGCGGTAATCCCACTGGATGGGAATAAAGGCATTGTAATCATCTGAAAAATTAAAGTTTGCTTCTTCATTTTTTACAATTATTTCACCTTTCTTTTTGGTAAAAAAGCGGTACGCCGCTGCATCATTATATACACGGAAAACCACACCAAAATCACCTTTACAATTTAATGTAAGCTCGTTATATTCGTCAGGGATTATTGCCTTTTTATAATTAATGGCATTGATAACTGCATTTACTTTTTTTATTGGCGCCGAAGTGACCACTGCATTTTCACCAAGCACAGCATCAGTTAATTGAAGAGAGATCACAGAAGGCGCAATGATCTGCTGGCCTTTGTGCTGCAATGACCACTGAAGTTTGCTGCCAGCTTCTGCTTCTAAAGTGATGCTGCCATCCGGCGACTTAACCTGATACATTTTCGTTTTTTGTGCAAAGAGCACCGCAGAAGGCAACAGGCAAATCCATAATAAATAAGCGAATTGTTTTTTCATAACAGATCTTTTAGTAATATTTATGAGGGTTAATGGAGATTCTGGAATTTTTCATTATTACCGGATGATTGAGCGTAAGTCTTCTGGGTCTTTTACTTTTACCCGGTACAGATCTAAAAAAGCATGTGCCTGTTTATACAAACATAAAAGAATATCGCGATGGCCATAGCCTGATAAAATTGGGTATTAAAAAAAATGCTAAAATACCCTTTTCTTTTGTATTCAGAATTCACACAATCTGTCATTTTTTATTATTTATTATCATCTTGCAAATTAGCAGCGGGCATCATAAAATTAAGATCCGCAGAAGAATAACCACATGTTATTTGCGGCATCGGGATTTCACGATAGTTCTTTAAACTTTAAAGTTTAAACTACCATGACCTCCGCATTGACAGTAGTTCCCTGTTCATGAGGGCTGGTTTCGCTATGGTAAGAAGGACTGCAAAACCACCTGACAATACTGCCGCTAATCGGTTGTAAATCTTCTGTGCTATGTTTTTAAATTTTTAATGCGGTAACTTCTCCCTAAACTTACCGTATATCCATGTGCCCGCAATGGCGCTGAATAAACTGACAATTATAACCGTTGCGCCTGTTCCTACTTGTGCGAACAAAGGACCCGGGCAAGCGCCGGTTAGCGCCCAACCAAAGCCGAAAATCAATCCCCCATAAATCTGTCCCTTGTTGAATTTTTTTTCAGGAAATTCTATTGGCTCACCATATATAGTTTTTATTTTGAATTTCTTAATGAGCAAAACACTCATCATGCCTGTTATTACCGCTGATCCTATTACTCCGTACATATGAAAACTCTGCAGGCGAAACATTTCCTGTATGCGAAACCATGATATCACTTCCGCTTTTACTAATATGATTCCGAAAAAAGCCCCTGCTGCCATATATTTTAAATTGTACCACCATGGATGTTTTAGTTCGCTTTCATTAATACCCATGGTATCAAGGGAACGAACTTCAAAGTCGGTATTCTCTGTTATAAACCGGTGATGTTTTTTTTCCGAAAAAATTTCTTTTGTATCCACTGGATGATCAATTAAAAAAGTTTAAGAATGTATGGCAGAATAAGATTAGCCATAATAAAACCTCCCGCCATAAAACTCATAGTTGCTGCCAATGAAGGCCATTGAAAACTGCTAAGCCCCATGATAGAATGGCCACTCGTGCAACCTCCTGCATACCGGGTTCCAAAGCCTGCTAAAAATCCTCCAATCACAATTAGAATAAATCCTTTAATTGTAAAGAGGCTTTGCCAGGAGAACAGGTCTTTTGGAATAAGCCCTTCGTAACTAGTAATACCATAACCCGTTAATTCAGTTGTTAACTTCGGGTTTATTTGCACAGGGTTTGGATCGCTGAAAAAATGGGTTACCAGGAAAGCGCCAATCAAAATACCACTAACAAAAAATAAATTCCACGCTTCCCGTTTCCAATTGTAACTGAAGAATGAAATATTGGCTGGAAAGCAAGCGGCACACACGTGGCGCAGCGAAGAGGAAATACCGAACGATTTATTGCCAATGATTAACAAAGTTGGAACCATTAACCCAATCAACGGGCCTGCTACGTACCAGGGCCAGGGAGATGTAAAAATGTTTAGAAGCATAATTTAAATTTATTCTTTACAGGCTTTTAAATCGTCCATCTCGAAATGCTTTACACGATAACCTGAATCTGAAGTACAACTTACTTCTTTACACCTTTGGATTCAACAATTTTTTCGGGCAACTTTTTTTTCGATATGTTGTCGTTAAGATTGCGGAGACTATTCTCACTATTTTCCATTCCTGGTAAATCTGGCGTACTTTGGCTTAGGAGATCCTCTTTTGTTTGACTCATAGGTAACCCCGAAATTTAACCGGCATTTTCTTTTAAAATTCTTTCAATAATTTTTCTTAGTTCCTTTGCACGCTGCAATTCAGCTATGTAATCTTCTTCACTGCCACTTGCTTTTAGTTCAAAAAGTTTCTTTAGTATCTTTTTTAAACCGCTGTTGCGGCGCAGTTCATTTTCATTAGTAAGAAGGAGAACGCACCAGTTTTTTAAAACGAATTTGAGTTTCTCTTCATGATAATTTTTTACCTGCAGTATATTAATGAGTTTGCCAAACGTCAACTCTTCAGCAACTTTCCGGTTATTGTTGTAATGATTTATAAGGATGTTGGAATAGGCCCTGCTTAAGTCAGTTGCATCAAACCTTACCGCACTTTTTTGGAGTACTAACTCAAGCCGTGAACCTGCCAGGTTCTTTAAAACTGAAGCGGAACTTCTATATCCTGCGGCGGCTTTTATCTTCAGCGTTTCTGCTTCGGCGAGTTTTTTCTGTTCGTTACCGATGGGGCGAAACCCTGCATGATAAAAAGTCCAGAACGAACCGGAGTTTATACCCTCGCTATTATCTTTTCCTACCTGGTAAGGGTCAACACTAAAACGGTTTAGTTTGTAGACCCTGCTGTGCAGCTTTAGCAACTGTTCAAAAATGTATTGTGACTCACCCCCGCGGTAAGCAGAAAAAATATTTAGAGCGATCCTTCCGCTGTCAAACATTATCCAGGAGCCTCCGTAGGATATTGGCCATCCGTTTTTAAAAACCACGTAGGCAATATAACTATCAATAGGATGTCTTCTTTCAGGAACCATACCCATCAATGCAACCGAAAGACCCCGTGGCAAGCAGTAGTAAGAAACAAGTTTTACGTCAGTATAAGTTACAGGATCAAGTTCACGGATATGGCGAACCAATATCTCTCTTCCACATGCAATGATCTGTGCTGCTTCACTATCTTTTACGTGAACCAAAATTGGCTTTACATCCGGCTGTTGCTTGATATTTTTTTTAATGAGTG
>JBDSFG010000311.1:0-9205 GCA_039919615.1 Ginsengibacter sp.
TTGCGTAAGCACAATTGAATAAGCATCTGTGAAAGCTGCCTTAGCATTTCCTTTTATAAAAGGGTATTGAAAAATTTTAAGAAAATCACTGCCCGCTATTGCACCACGGGTGTACAATTTTTTGTCACCGGTCATTAAGCCATGTTCACCTATCCAGTCACATTCAGATGCGTATTGTATTTCAGGAACCTCGATACGCAGTGCATCAGCTAACCTAAAAGATGTTGTTTGAAAAGTGAGCGTATCACCATTGCTGTTATAGTTACGTTGCACCCGGTAAACAGATTGGTATTCCGGTAGAAATTTATCATAAGAATACTGGTCATAGACCCATAACCCGATAAGCAATGCTACTGCCATTCCTGTTGCAAGGCCCAGTATGTTCAGCGTACTATATCCAATGGTTCTTGTGATATTACGCCAGGCGGTTTTAAAATAATTTTTGAACATTGTCTGAATTATGATTTTATGATTAAATGATTCGCATAATTTTTTTGTCTCTTCTCCTTTTCTCCCCTTTAGGGGGATAGGGGGTTCTTATTCCGTTCTCAAACTCTTCACCGGATTTGCAACCGCTGCTTTTATTGCCTGGAAGCTGACGGTTAATAGTGCGATTATTATTGCAACTGCTCCTGCAATAAAAAATATCCACCAGCTTATTTCAATTCTATATTGATAATCCTGCAGCCAGTTATGCATCATCCACCAGGCAAATGGAAATGCAATGAAGCAGGAGATAAATACCAGCTTCAAAAAATCTTTTGATAATAAACCGGTAATGCCCGAAACACTTGCACCAAGTACTTTGCGGATTCCGATTTCTTTTGTTCTGCGCTCGGCAGTGTATGCTGCAAGTCCAAATAAACCAAGGCATGAAATTATGATGGCCAACGCTGCAAACACACGTGACAATTTACTCATCAGCATTTCATTTGTAAACATGCTGTTGAACTGGTCGTCAACAAACACATAGCTGACAGGATAAGCCGGATTATTTTTCTTTAGTATATTTTGTATAGCGGTTAAAGATGCTTCTGTATTTGCACTTTGTTTTAAACGCACATACATTTCGGTGGTATTTTGAGGTTTGCTGTAAAAGAACATTACAGGGTCTGGTTTGCCATACATATCCCCATAAACATAATCATTCACCACACCCACAACTTGCATTATTGTGTCGTCGGTATCGCCTTCATAATGAAACGTTTTTCCCAGAGCACTTCCTCTTCCCATCAGTTTTTCTAATGACCGCGTAATAACGATATTGACCGTTTTATTAAACATTGCACTGTCTGTTTCTGTAATATCTCTTCCCTCTAAAATTGTTATTCCTGATGTATTAAAAAAACCAGGACTTACATAGCGCTGAGAAATTAATACCTGAGCTGATGAAGTCTTTCCTTCCCATATCAGTTCTCCTGTATTATTGCCATTATAAATAGTTACATAATCAGATAGTGCCACGTTCTTAACAAATCCTGTATTTAAAAGATCTTGTTTTATGGGTGTATAATTTTTAGCCATATCGCCAGACATATCTATCTGCAGCAAATTATTTTTATTAAAACCTAACTGCCTGTCTTTAACATGCTGTATTTGCTGATAGATAATAATAGTGCTGATGATGAGAATAATAGAAATTGAAAACTGTGCAACTACTAATCCTTTTCTTATCAATGCGGCGCTGCCGGTTTTTAACTTAATTCCCTTTAAAACAAATACGGGGTTAAATGATGATAGATATAAAGAGGGATAACTGCCTGCGACCAAACCGCATATCAGCGTGATGAGCAGCAAGGCGGATATATGCAATGGATTGCCAAAGCCTGATACAAGTTGTTTTTGCACCAGTGTGTTAAAGGCTGGAAGCGTAAGCGATACAATTGTAACGGCGGTGATTGCTGCAATCACGGACATGAACAACGCCTCACCAATAAATTGCATTACTAATCTTTTCTTCCCTGCACCCAATACTTTTCTTACGCCTACTTCTCTTGCACGCTTTTCACTCCTTGCAGTAGAGAGGTTCATAAAGTTGATACATGCAATCAACAAGATGATCCATGCGATGATTGAAAATAATCTTACGTATTCTATGCGACCACCTCCTGTTTGTTTGCCATTGTCAAAATCATCATACAAGCGCCAGTCATTCATGCTAAATAAAAATGGACGGGCAGCCGACTTTATGGCTTCAGGGGGCGCACCAGCTTTTTCAAATTTTTGCTGAATGAAATTGTATAGTATCTTATTAACAGAGGTCTGCTGAACACCTGGCTTTAGTTCCACATAGGTGCTGAGGCAATTACTCCCCCATCTATGCGCCCACTCACTTTGCTGAAACCAAATTTCAAAAGGCGCCACCCACTCAAATTGCAAAGAAGAATTCTCTGGTATATCTTTCAATACGCCGGTAACCACATAATCCTGCTTATTATCAACTCTAAGGGTTTTACCAAGAATATTTTTATCGTTACCAAAAAATTTTTTTGCCGCCTTTTCAGTTATTACGATAGAATGCAACTGCTTGAAAGCGCTGTTGGCATTGCCCTGTATAAACGGCAAGGTAAACATGTGAAACAATGAGGCTTCAGCATATCTGCCACCTGAGTAAACTGACTTATCGCCTACACTAAAAAGTAATTGCGCATTTCCTTCTGTTACACGGCAAGTATTTGCAACGCCGGGGATTTCTGCTTCCATCGCAGGGCCCAACAAACCGGGCGTTGAACTAAAAGTTGCTGTATAAGTCTCGTACTTTTGGTTCTCACGTACGTAATATAACCGGTCCTTCTTTGCATTAAAGCTATCCCAATTCACTTCATCTTCCACCCATAAAAAAATCAACGCTGCACAAGCGATACCTATTGCAAGACCAAATATGTTGAGGAAACTGTAACCTTTATTTTTCCAAAGATTGCGGAGGGTTGTTTTAAAATAATTTTTAAACATTGTCTGAATTATGATTTTATGATTAAATGATTTGCATAATTTTTTTGCATCTTCTCCTTTTCTCCCCTTTAGGGGGATAGGGGGTTCTTATTCCGTTCTCAAACTCTTTACCGGGTTAGCTATCGCTGCCTTGATAGCCTTTTGCGCTACCGTTATCCACGAGATGATAATGGAACTGAGAATAGCGAGAATGAAAATGGATGCTGTTAGTGGAATACGGTATGTGTAATTCTGCAGCCATGCATGCATAAAATACCAGGCTACCGGCGCTGCTATCACAAATGCCAACACGATCAGTACCGTAAATTCTTTCGAAAGCAGGTACACAATATTACCGGCAGAGGCGCCGAGCACTTTGCGAATGCCCATTTCTTTCGTACGTTGTACAGCCATAAATGACACAAGACCATACAGACCAAGGCAACTGATAAAGATGGCGATTCCTGCAAAAATTTTATACAATTGCGCAAGTTGTTCTTCCTGTTTGTAAAAATTCCTGATGCTCTCATCCAGGAAACTATAGGCGTACACACTTTCAGGATAAGTTTCGTTCCACAATTTTTCTATCACCGACAGCGATGATTTTTCTGAACCAGGCTTTAATTTTATGTTTATCGTTTGATACCGGTCTTTCCAGGTACTTAACACAACCGGCGACATTGGTTCCTTCAATGAATACACATTAAAGTCCCTCACAACGCCAACAATATTGGCAACTTTAGCGCCATCCCAAAAATTGATTTCTTTTCCGATTGCGTCCTTTGGATTGGTAACTCCTACTTTTCGAAGCAGGGTTTCATTTACCACAAATTCTCTCACCGTATCACCGGCACTGTAGGGACGCCCGGCAATAAACTCCAGGTTGAAGGTTTTAAAATATTCGGCATCTGCCCATTTCAGATTCGCATCGAAATTGGTCGCCTTAACAGCATGATCGAATTTAAAATCGCTGCGCCAATTATCTTCGGAAGCAGGGCTTCCAAAGCTGAAGCTCACATTTTGAATAGCCGGGTTCGAAATTAATTTGTCACGCAGGTAATTAATTTTAGAATGATTAAGACTACCCCCGGGCAACGGGACATTAATGATGGAAGCCTTGTTGAAACCAAGAGAAGAACTCCTGAACAAATTCATCTGGCTTACCACAATGATCATACTTATGATCAGCACATGGGCAATTGCAAATTGCAAAACAACTAACCCCCTTCTTAAGGAAATTCCTCCAACAAGTTTAGGTGTCATCTTACTCTTTAAAGCAGTGATAGGATTGAAGCCTGATAAAATAATGGCAGGATAAAGACCTGACAGCAGAGTGACAACAATCCACGTTATTCCAATAAACAACAACAGTGTGGGATTAGTAAAAAAATTCAGCGATATCTGAACTTCCAAAAGTTTGTTGAGGTAAGGCAAAGAGAAATATGCAACGAGAACAGAAGCAATCATCGCAATACTTACAAGTAAAGCCGTCTCACCCATAAATTGAATAGCGAGCTGGCCTCTGAGACTTCCCAGCACTTTTCGTACACCCACTTCTTTTGACCTCTTCACCGCCTGTGCGGTAGCAAGATTTATAAAATTTACACAGGCGACCACGATAAGAAACAGGCCGATAAGCAATAACGCAGTTACAAGAGAATGACTAAAAGTATATTCGCGGAAATTTCCGAAGCGATCATCATAATGTATTTCAGATAATAGCTGTGCGACGTATGCGTCTTTTGCATATTCCGCAGGTTTATGTTTTTTTGCGAAGGTTTTTAATTCAGCATTAAATTTTGCAACAGGTAAATCCTGTGGCAACACAACAAATGTATTTAGCTCTCCCATTGTACTGACCCAATCTCCTATGTTATCTTTCATTTGTCGCGATGCCGCATACGGGACCACTACGTTCAAGGGAAAGTCACTATTTACCGGCACGTTTTGCAGAATACCGGTAACCGTATATAATTCATCGTTGTGGCGCTTAAAAGTTTTTCCAATAGCAGATTTCCAATCACCGAAAAACTTTTCGGCAGTAGCCCTTGTAAGAACAGCGCTGGTAGGATCTTTTAAAGATGTAGCCGGACTGCCGGCGAGCCAGCCAAAACTGAACATGTTGAAGAATTGCGGCTCAGCAAAATAGAAATTCGGTTCATTAAATTTCTTCGCAGGTTGGCCTGCCTCCTCAATGGTTACCTGTTCCTCACTTTTAAAAATAGAAGCCACTTCTTTAATCTGCGGGAAATCTAAACGAATTCCATTTGCAACGGGAAAGCCTACGCCTTTAGAATAATTCACTCCGTCCTCGCTATGCAGTGCTGAGCCTATGCGGTAAATGCTCTCTTTCTTTGAATGAAAATTATCAAAGCTGGTTTCAAATTGTGCCACCAAAAATATCAGCAGGCACGCGGCAATACCTACAGCCAGTCCCAATGAGTTAATGATCGCATAACTTTTGTTGCGCTTTAGATTTCGGATGGCTGTTTTGAAATAATTTTTAAACATGTCTGTACCGTATTTAAATGATTAAATGATTTTCTTTATTTATTTTTTTCTGAATCATGTTAATCTTGAAAATCAGATTAATCATGGTTTAGACATTTTTATTCAGTTCTCAAACACTTCACCGGATTTACTATGGCTGCTTTTATTGCCTGGTAACTCACCGTTAGTAAAGTGATTACTAATGTGCCTGCACCCGCAGCGGCAAACATCCACCACGATAGTTCTGTGCGATACTCATAATTTTGCAGCCAGTTGTGCATAAAATAAAATGCCACCGGTGTTGCAATCAGCAGTGAAATAAAAACGAGCATTACAAAATCCTTACTAAGCAATTTCCATAAGCTGAATACAGATGCGCCCAATATTTTTCTCACGCCAATTTCTTTTATACGTTGTTCAGCCACAAAAGATGCCAGCCCAAAAATGCCAAGGCATGAAATAAGAATGGCAAGTATTGCAAAGATGGTTGACAATGTACCAATACGCTGTTCAGCCGCAAACTTGCGGGCATACTCTTCATCAACAAATGAATATTCAAAAGGAGATGAAGGGTTCAGTTTTCTGAAAATGGGTTCAATTTTACTTATCGCCTGCGAACCGCTTAATTGCGGGTTTAGCCTCACGGTGATATCAGGACCAACACCAGGAAACATAAAAAACATGCTTTGCTGAGCAGGTTTGTAAGGAGATTCTTTTACCATATCTTTTATTACTCCAATAACAGTGTATGGTTTGAACCCCTTAATTGTTTTGCCAACAGGATCTTTTAGCTGCATATATTTTACTGCAGCTTCATTTAAGATAACGGCAGAGCTATCGGTAGAAAAATTTCTTGAAAAATCGCGACCTTCCTGGAATTGCCAACCGACTGTTTTGCCATAGTCATAAGTAACAGCCGTTACTGCAAATGACTGTTGAACCTGGTTGGGATTTTTGCCATCCCATTCAAACCGGTCATCAAAATAATTGTTTTCCGTAGCGGCGCTGGTAGACTGTGCAAAACCAATGGCGCCACCCGATGATAGTAATTCTTTTTGAAGAACATCATATTTTCCATAGAGGTCAGGCGTATCCATGGTGATACGAATCAATCCATTTCTGTCATAACCAACGGGGCGATTTTGTGCAAACTGGATTTGGCGATATACAACAATGGTTCCTATAATTAAGATAATAGAAACGGTAAACTGTACTGTTACCAGTACTTTACGGGAAGAAGCTGTAAACCTGCCTGCTTTAAAGGTTCCTTTTAAAACCTTTACGGGCTTGAACGATGAAAGATATAGTGCAGGATAACTACCAGCAACAAATGCAGTAATTAAAATGAACACCACAGAAAAAATCCAGAACGGCGCATTTGAAAAAGGGAAAGATATTTTCTTATCGGCTATTTCATTAAACCAGTTGAGGCTTATTAATACTACGCATAAGCTTATTAAGAAAGCAAGCACAACAAATAACAGCGATTCGCTCAAAAACTGTTTTACCAATTGGCTTCGTAAAGAACCTATTGCTTTGCGCACACCTACTTCTTTCGCTCTTTTTTCTGAACGTGCCGTGCTTAGGTTCATGAAATTGATGCAAGCCAGCAACAATACAAATATGCCTATTAAACCAAACAGCCAAACGATTTGAATTTGCCCGCCTGCCTGTACGCCATTTTTCCATTCAGAACGCAGGTGCCAATCTTTCATCGGGTTCATGAAAAGATCAACCCTGTTGCCGGCAGTCTGTACCTGCTTGTCTTTAATTTTCGACCAATAAACATCTTTAATAACACCTGATATTTTTTGCATTGAAATACCAGGCTGGGTTTCCGTAAAAACGTAAAAGGAACTGTTATCCCAATTGTCCAGGTTATCTTTTACTCCTTTATTGGTAGTTACAAGCAGGCTCCACGGGCAAAAAAAGTTAATCTCTGCAAACCTGCTGTTGTGAGGCAGGTCTTCAAATACGCCGCTTACTTTTAATGGTTGTGCATTATCCAATTTTACAATTTTTCCTATAGCATCAGCTTTGCCAAAAAGTGCCTGCGCTGCAGATTTACCGAGGAGAATAGAATTAGGATTGGAAAAATCAGCAGTAGTTCCTGCTACCATTTTCAAAGTAAAGATGTCAGTGAAACTTTTTTCCACGTACATTCCCTGCTCAGAAAATTTATTTCCATTGAAATCAATGATGTGTTTTCCGCTTTCCGTAGTAAGGGCTACATGCCTAAATAAATTATTGTAGTTCGTTCTTAACTCGCCTGCCAGCGGTATAGGAAAATGATTGCTTCCACTTGAAACATAAGCTTCGCCATTCGTAATTTCTTTTCTTGCAACCTGGGCGATTGTGTCATAGTTTTTGTTGTAGGTATCAAACGACAATTCATCCCAGATCCATAAGCCAATAATTATAGCCACAGCCATACCGGTTGCGAGCCCAACAATGTTGATGAAGGATGAAACTTTATTTTTAATTAAGTTTCTCCAGGCGGTTTTAAAATAATTTTTAAACATGAGATTTTATTTATGATGTATGATTTATTCTTTTATTTACGATTCAACATTCACCTTTCTCATTCTGTTCTCAAACTCTTTACAGGATTTGCTATTGCTGCTTTGATCGATTGAAAGCTGATGGTGATTAATGTGATCACAATCACCAATACAGTTGTAATTACAAATACAAGCGGACTTAGATTAACCCGGTATGCGAAGTGCTGCAGCCATTCATTTGCACCCCACCATGATACAGGAATTGCAATTAGCAACGCCAAAGAAATCAATACCAAAAAATCTTTTGAAAGCATTGCCACGACACTGCTTACAGATGCACCAATCACCTTCCTGATGCCAATTTCTTTTTGCCGTTTTTGTGCTGTAAATGCAGCGAGACCAAATAAGCCAAGGCATGAAATAAGAATGGTAATGGCCGCAAAATATTTTGATAATGCTGCCACTCTTTGTTCGGATGCATAAAGTTTATCGTAATCATCATCGAGAAAGGCATAACTAAAATCGAGACCCGCATTATACCGGCTATATAAATCTTTTATGCGGGCAATAGTTTGTTGTTCATTACCGGCTTTGATTTTTACAACCGTAATAGGATTATTATTTGAGAAAGTAAAAAACGCCGGGCCAATTTTATTATATAGTGATTGAAAATGATAATCTTTTACAACGCCAATTATTTGTTTCTTTTCGCCCCACATCGAAACTGTTTTGCCAACGGGATCTTTTAAACCCATCGCAGCAATTGCGGACTGGTTAAAAATTACACTGGAACTGTCGGCAAATTTTTTTGAAAAATCCCTGCCTTCAGCCATCTTCAAATTCATCGTTTCAAAAAAATCATCATCTGCAGCATTACCATAATATTCTATGTGAAGATTTGGATCTTTGCCGCTCCAGTCAATGCCGCCACCGGCATGAGCATAATTGCCCATTAAATCTCCATCCACACCAGATGCATTCACCACACCGGGAATATTTTTTATCTCAGCAATAAATGCCGGGTAATTTTTTGGAAGATTACCATCATTTGAAAAGCGAATAATATTGTCTTTGTTATAACCAAGATTTGTTACCTGAATCAATTTCATTTGCTGATACACAACGATCACCGCCACAATCAATATAACAGAAATAGTAAATTGGAAAACCACGAGGCCTTTTCGAATTAGTGATTCACCCAGGCTGGTTGTTAGTTTTCCTTTTAAAATAGATACCGGTTTAAAACCGGATAAATAAAAAGCAGGGTAACTGCCGGCGATGAC
>JBDSFG010000327.1:0-3406 GCA_039919615.1 Ginsengibacter sp.
CCCTGCATATGTATGTAGGAAATCCTGACAGCAATTATTATAACTTTGTTTCTACGCCACTTATTCTTGAGCAACGCACCAAAATTGTAAAAGGTATGATAAGCCAGGCAATGCAAACCGCCATAAGGCCAAACCGTGATCCTGTCTATATTGCATGGGATGAGTACAATGTTTGGTACAGGGCGAGAAGTGGTGCAGCCCGTATTGGAAAAAGAGCATTAGAAGAAAAATATAATTTAGAAGATGCCCTGGTAATAGCTGGCTTTTTAAATGCTTTTGTGCGTAATGCAGATGTTGTAAAAATGGCCAACATGGCCCAGTTGGTAAATGTGATCGCTCCTATTTTTACCAGTGAAACGGATATGTTCCACCAGACAATTTATTATCCCCTTCAATTATTTGCCATTAATGTTTACGGTACTTCGCTTGATGTATTTGTTGATTGCAAAACTTATAACACCAATAAATACTCTTTAGGTCTGGGGGAAACATCTGCGCAGCAGAATAAAATTCCTTACTTAGATGTTTCCGCGACTTACAATAACGGGGAGCTTATTTTAAATGTTATCAATAAAAATAAAGACGAGTCCATAACAGCCGATATTCTTTCCCAGGGCGGAATGTTCACGGGAAATTTTACAGTGTCTGAAGTAAACGGACCTGATATTAAATCCGGCAATGATTTCAAAAATGAGGTTATAAAAACAATTGAAAAACCATCTCTTCACGCAAGTGGAAACAAGATCACTTATCAATTTCCTCCACATTCCTTTACTATGTTGAAAGGGAGAGTAGAAAAATGAAATGGTAAATTTATCATCTAAAAAGAATCTTAAAAATTTTCTTGACAAATTCAGGATAGAAATAAAAATTAAATTATAGCCTTATGAAAAAGCTCATTTTATTTTCTGCGATTTTATTTTCTGTCGCAGCCTTTTCACAAAAAAGCGATTACCCAATTCAACCGGTATCATTCAATATGGTAAAGCTTTCTGATAATTTTTGGTTACCGAGATTAAAAATAAATCATACCGTTACCATACCGGCTTCATTTGCACGATGTGAATCTACCGGGCGTGTAAAGAATTTTGAAATGGCGGCCACACACACGGGTAAGTTCTGCACCATCTTTCCTTTTGATGATACAGACATTTATAAAACCATAGAAGGCGCTTCTTATTCATTAAAACTTTTTCCTGATGCAAAGCTTGAAAAATATCTTGATTCGTTAATTGCCATAGTGGCCAAAGCGCAGGAGCCTGATGGTTATTTATATACCGCAAGAACAATTGACCCGGCTCATCCTCATGCATGGGCTGGCAAAGAGCGGTGGGAAAAAGAAAGAGAATTAAGTCATGAGTTATATAATGCCGGGCACATGTATGAAGCTGCTGTGGCGCACTATATGGCTACAGGCAAAAGGAATTTTTTAGATATTGCTCTTAAAAATGCTGACCTCGTATGTTCCGTTTTTGGGCCAGGTAAAAGAATAGTTGCACCTGGTCATGAAATTGTGGAAATGGGTTTGGTAAAACTTTATAGAATTACGGGCAAGCCCGAATATTTATCCACGGCCAAATTTTTTATTGAAGCACGGGGCCAATATAAAGGTTACGATATCACCAGTAAAGATGTGTGGAAGAACGGCCAATACTGGCAGGATGATAAGCCAGTTGTTGAGCAGGGCGAAGCAGAAGGCCATGCAGTTCGTGCCGGTTATTTATATTCTGCCGTAGCAGATATTGCGGCTCTTACCGGAGATAAAAAATTGTTGCGGGCCGTAGATAGCATTTGGGACAATCTTGTTTCAAAGAAGTTGTATGTGCAGGGAGGCGCAGGGGCTATTCCTTCAGGCGAGCGATATGGGAATAATTATGAGCTGCCCAACGAAACAGCATACAATGAAACCTGTGCAGCCATAGCAAATGTGTACTGGAACCAGCGCATGTTCCAGTTACATGGAGATTCAAAATATATTGATGTACTGGAGAAAATCTTATACAATGGATTGATTTCAGGAATTGGATTAGATGGCAAATCATTTTTTTATACCAATGCAATGCAAATTCATAACAGCTTTACACATTCTGCCTTGGAACCAGAACGCTCCGGTTGGTTTGATTGTTCATGCTGCCCTACCAACCTAACGAGATTGCTTCCATCCATTCCCGGGTATGTTTACGCTCAAAACAGCAATAATATTTACGTGAATCTTTTTATCAACAGCAGCACTGATATTACTGTGTTGGGCAAAAAGGTTTCAATAACACAGGAAAATAATTATCCCTGGGATGGAGACCTGAAATTTAAAATAAGCCCTGCGGCTGCTTTTAATTTCTCTTTAATGATACGCATTCCGGGCTGGGCAAGAAATGAGGAAATGCCCTCTGACCTATACAGTTTTAAAAATAATCTAAACGTAAAAGTTCCTATCACCATCAATGGGCAGCAGGTTACTTATACCATGCAAAATGGTTATGCAATGATCAGCAGAAGCTGGAAAAAAGGTGATGTAGTGGAAGTAAAATTTCCAATGGATGTACAGCGCATAGTTGCTAACGAAAAAGTAAAAAATGATGTTGGACGAGTTGCTTTACAAAGAGGCCCACTGGTTTATTGTGCCGAATGGGTAGATAATAATGGCAAGGCAGGCAATCTTATACTTCCTTCCGACGCAACATTTACAAGTGAGTATAAGGCTTACCTGTTAAATGGTGTTGTTGTTATAAAAAGTAATGTTCCGGCAATATTATTAGATGGTGAAGGAGAAAATATTACTACAACACAGCAACCTTTTATCGCCATTCCATATTATGCATGGGCCAACAGGGGTAAGGGTGAGATGCAGGTTTGGTTTCCTGAAAAAATCAAGGATGTAGAAATAGTTGCAAAGAAATAGAGCTGGTATTATCCCCGTGGACTACCAGAAACTGTTGGCAAGCAACTATAATATCAAAATGGCAATAATTCTACATGCTGGCGAATAACAATTTTTTTCTTTACCAGTCCTTTTTTCAAACTTCTATAACTGATGCGTTTGCCGGAAACCGGTATTCTAAACACAAGGTTACCCCGATGTAGCGTTGTAGTGAGTTTAACAGGAGTATTAGTTAATAGCCATACGCTTCTTATATCCTGCAATCCAATATTTAAAAGCGGATGGAAGTGAGTAATAATTATTTCTTCAACCACGGAATTTTTTTATAAATTTAGGAAATAACCTGGTACAAATTTTCATTGATTATCATAAAAAAATGTACCGGGAGTAACGCAAATACAAACGTTGAACTAACATCGCCTATCCGGCGCTAAGTTTTAGATTCCGTAAATTGCAAGTTTATTTTTAACTCAAAAATTTACAGAATCATGGAAAAAAAAATCACTAAGCCCGCAAGCTATTGCGGCA
>JBDSFG010000358.1:0-2675 GCA_039919615.1 Ginsengibacter sp.
CGGGCCTTGCAAACGTTATCGCCTCAAACAGTGTTTCTGCCATTGAATTTTTAGATAACGATGCTGCCACAGCAATTTTATCTGACCTTAAAAAAATATCACCGGAAATTATGCATGGTGCTATCCTTGATAATAAAGGGAAGGTTTTTGCAGCATACTCAAATAATGGTAAGAACAACTTTGAATTTCCATTACCTCTTCATCCAAATAAAAAGCTTGAATTTTCCGATGATTATCTTTTGGTATATAGTACCATAGCTGACAAGAATGAAAAATTAGGAACTGTTTGCCTGCAGGTTAAGTTATCGGAACTTAGTGACATAAAAAATGAGAAATACCGGATAGCCGCGATATTATTAATAGTTGGAATAGGACTTGCTTTTTTAATTGCCCTTATTATTCAGCCATACATTTCAAAACGCCTTCTATACCTGGTAAGTGTAATGAACCAGGCAGGTAAAACCGGAGATTATACCAACCATGTGCAGGTGGAAGGTAAAGACGAAATAACCGCATTCTCTTTTGTTTTCAATAATTTAATGGACCAGATACAGGAAAGCCATAAGAAAAAGGATGAGTTTATAGGCATAGCCAGCCATGAATTAAAAACTCCGCTAACCAGTATAAAAGCCTATTTGCAGGTTCTTGCTGAAATGGAAAATCAACAGCCTAATAAACAATATGTGCAAAAGGCGCTGGAAAATGTGAACAAGCTTCAGCAACTTCTTTTTGATCTTTTAGATGTATCAAAAATTCAAAGTGGCCAGTTGGAACTTAATATAAATGAATTTAACATTGATGCTCTTATTGATGAAGCCATTGCAGCATCTCAAATTATTTCGGCTCATCATAAGATCATAAGAGAAGGTAAACCAATTGCCCAAAACATATCCGCTGACAGGCAAAGGATTGAGCAGGTGCTAATTAATCTTTTATCAAATGCCACCAAATACTCTCCCGGTGCAAATAAGGTAATTGTTCGCACCAGCAAAACCGCCTCAGAAGTAATTGTAAGTGTAAAAGATCTTGGCATTGGCATACCAGCGGAAGAACAATCTAAAATTTTTGACCGCTTTTACAGATCTTCAGAATTATCAAGACACCACATTTCAGGGTTTGGTTTAGGGCTTTATATATGCAAGGATATTATAACCAGGCACGGCGGAAAAATATGGATTGAAAGTATAGGAAATGGTTCTGTTTTTAATTTTTCGTTGCCATTAAATCATACATCCTCAACAATCTCCTTATCATAAATTATAAGTGCATATAATTTATTAAGCTTCCTGAAACAATTTGATAAATTTAAGTGTGGTTAATTTCGTATAACTCTTTTAGCGCCTTTTTTATTAAATATTTCAATACTGCTGATTGCTTCACCTGAGGTAATGAATAGAGCAGATTGTGATAAAAAAGAGCCGCCTGTATAGAATTCCTCTTTTCTTCTCTTACCATTTTTTAAAGTGTACATGCAGTATTTATCATCAGGTAATAGTGGAATAATTTTTTGTTTGCTTTTACTCCTGAAAATTTTAAGCGCTCCTTTATTTTGAGATGCAGCTAACAGGTAACTATCATTCCCTCCCTTGCATTTTATTAATGCTTTCCCATCACCGGGAATATACAATCCGCTTCGCAAAATTGACAGAGGCGAAAAATTTCCTTTACCATTTCCCAGTAATACTAATCCGTTTAAAGCATCATATCTGCCGTTACCTGGCTCAGTACCAAAATCGTTTCCATTAATAGCCACATCAAGGTTGCCGTCATTATTAAAATCATCAGTTACCATTGCATAGAGTGGCGCTAGTTGAGACATTACAGGCAGGGGAGACATTTTAAATTTGCCATTCCCGAGATTTTCTATGTAACTATTTTCGAAATTATTGGCTTGTAATTTCAATGCATCTTTTGCTTCATCTTTATTAAATATATCGCTGAAAGTTGCAGCGCCAAATTCTTTATAAGTAAGAAAGCGTTTTTTTAATGATGGTATCTGTTCTGTTTGATCATCCCTTGTTTGAGCCGGGAATTCTTTCAATATCCCTTTTTCATCAGGAAGATACAATGTGGTAATAATATCCAGCCCACCGTTCTTGTCAAAATCTTTTGCATAAATACTTACCGGATGGTTGTGGCTGGCACGGTAAAAGGAATTCTTGCCCAAATTACCCGCTATATAATCTATATCGCCATCATTGTCAAAATCTCCCGCAGTAATACTATTCCACCATCCTTTTTCATTATTTATTCCTGAAGCGACAGATACGTTTTCCAGCCTACCGTTTTTATTTTTAAAGAATTGTACCGGCATCCATTCCCCCGCAATAATTAAATCTGGCCAGCCGTCATTGTCAAAATCTGTCCAAAGGGCATCACAGGTAAGGCCTATATTTTGTAAGCCAGGGGCTACTTCCTTAGTTACGTCAGTGAATTTAATTGTGCCGTTTCTTGAATCATTACGATAAATAAAACTATTTACAGGCAAAGGATATTTTCCGGGAAGAACTCTTCCGCCGAGAAATAAATCGAGGTCTCCGTCATTATCAAAATCAGCAGCCTTTACACAACTCTTACTCGTATAGTTTTTGGGAAATGAGGTTTCATTAAAAGTAAAATTTCCTTTGCCATCATTGGTATAGAACCAATCCTGGTAGTTTTTTGTGCCAGGCGCA
>JBDSFG010000361.1:0-15000 GCA_039919615.1 Ginsengibacter sp.
GCCGCGAAGTTTTCCATCCAAGCTAACAGCATACCTATGGCAACGTTACAAAGCTTTCAATGGTGATGGAAAAAAAGGAATGATCATACTACCCACTGAACTGGTGAGCAATAATGGCCACGTGCTAAAACAATTTGTTCTGAAACATGCGTCCAATAATAACTTTCCTGCGGAGTTTATTCAATGGGTTACCAATAGTAATCACTTCTGCAATACATTGGTTGATCGCATTGTTCCCGGTAAATCAGAAAAAGATGATGTGATAAACGGGGACAATAATATTCAATACACAGATCATTTGCACACAACTGTTGAACCTTATTTACTTTGGGCCATTGAAGGCAATGACATGGTAAGACAAAAATTATCTTTTATTCAAACCGATAACAGGGCGATAGTTGCTGAAAGTATTGAAAGTTTTAAAGAACAGAAACTCCGCATACTTAATGGAAGTAATACCAGTGTGGTTGCGCCGGCATACTTAGCAGGTTTAAATACAGTTTACGATACAGTAACTGATCCATTATTCACAGTCTTTACACAACAGTTAATTGATCTGGAAATTCTCCCCACAATAACTGGCAATTGCCCCTCTGCTCCGGCCTTTGCAAAAGAAGTTATGGAAAGATTCAGAAACCCATTTATACAATATCCGCTTCTCAATGTTGCCATGCAGTATTCAGGCAAAATGAATAGCAGGAATGTCACAACTATTATTCGCTATTATAAATCATTCGATAAATATCCGCCGTTACTCTCTATTGGCTTAGCTTCTTTCTTCTTGTTCTATACGCCTGCAGGAAAAGAGAATGATGTCTATTATGGTATGCGTAACCATGAGAAATATTTATACAGGGATGAGCATACAATTTTTCTTTGCGGCATATTGGAGGGAATAGATTGGAACAATAATATCGCTGCAGAGAAATCTGTTTCCGCTATTTTAAACAACGATAAAATATTTTCTTCGGGACTGGCTTCTTTGCCGGACATTGGTGGAATGATCGCAACACTTTGCAGGCAATTAATAAATGAGGGAATAAGAAATACTATTCAACAAAATTTAACCAGTGACTTATAAAAATTAAAAAATATGGATCTTCTTTTAAAGGATAAAGTAATCATTGTTTCCGGCGGTGCAAAAGGTATTGGGGAAGGTATATCAAATGTGTTGGCCGCAGAAGGTGCTATCCCCGTAATTATCGGAAGAAATAAAGACGATAATGAAAAGGCAGTGGATACAATAATAAAGAAGGGCGGAAAAGCATTTGAAGTAGCCGCAGAACTAACAAAACCCGAAGCTTGCAAAGCTGCTGTTGATACTATTATTTCAACCTTCAGCAGGATAGATGGGTTAGTAAATAATGCCGGCGTAAATGATGGTATTAATTTAGAAAATGGCAGCTATGAAAATTTCATGACATCGCTCCACCGCAATCTTGTACACTATTATTTGTTAGCTCATCATGCTTTGCCTTATCTTAAAAAAAGCAAGGGGCATATTGTAAACATAAGCTCTAAAACCGCAGAAACCGGCCAGGGAGGAACATCAGCTTATGCCGCAGCCAACGGTGGCCGCAATGCGCTGACCAGGGAGTGGGCGGTTGAGTTGCTTAACTGTGGCATAAGAGTAAACGCTGTAATTGTTGCGGAATGTTATACGCCTTTGTATGAAAACTGGATAAAAACATTTGCGGATCCTGAAAATAAACTGAAGGAAATAAATGAGATAATCCCTCTCGAAAAAAGAATGACAACCGCAGAAGAAATAGCTAGCATGGTGGCTTTTTTATTATCAGAAAGATCAAGCCATACCACGGGGCAATTGATCCATGTTGATGGTGGTTATGTTCATTTGGACAGGGCTATCGGCAGGTTGCATATTGCGGAATAATATTAGATACCCGATTTAAAATTCATCAGTTTCCCAGGCTATCTCCAAAATATATTTGCTGAAAGCAGTTTCGGAATAAATGCGGTAACGAAAATTAAATCTGCCTTACAATTTTTGAGCAGCTTTTTTTAAGTTCCAAAATACGGTGTTCGCTCATGGGGCAGAACTGTAAACAGCCTCAATTAAATACAGGCAATTTCTCTTTTAAAAAATTACCAGGCAATAAGCAATAACAAAGAATTACTTAAAAAGGGAATGCGTCGCCAGGTTATTACTTTTTAGTAATCCGTTACTTATTAACTTAAAATAAGAATAAATAAAGTTGTAGCTTTGTTTTGTTTCTATAACGATTTGCTAACCTAAAATCAAAACGCAAGCAAATAATTATTCCTCCTTCTTATCCAAATATTCTTTCGAAAGCAAAGGATTGTAAAGAGTGTCCCATTAGTCTGTTGCCTTTTTTTTAATCTATTTCAAATATGCTGGTTCCGGCCGGAATATTTTTATCCGATTATCCAAATTTTATGATCTGGCTGTGGTCTTTTTATTACCTCAGAAAAAATTAGTTATCATGATACCTTTTACCTTCAGGCTTTTTTCTCACAGAAAAACAGTCCTCTCAATTACAACCGTTGCCTGCTTACTTAATTTCCTTTGCGATGCGCAACCCAGGGCTTACTCAATTGTTTACTCAGACAATATAAAGGGAGGATCCGCAATATTTGGAAATACACTTTTACAAATTATTGATGGCGGTGGTGTAAATACCATCAAAATGAATGATAACAGCACAAATGGAAATAGTGTATATGGCAATAACAGGGAAAATATGGAATATGCCGATATTGATGGCACCGCAGGTAATGGCAGCGTTACAAGAAATTCCTCGTCTGCTGACCTCCTGTTACCTGCCGGCACAAATACTATCAAAATTGCCCGTTTGTATTGGGGAGGCTACATATTAAAAAGTGAATTTGACCTGACAGCAGGAGTAAACAGAAAAATCAAACTTAGAAAAGGTACATCAAATGTTTATGCTGATGTAACAGCAATAGGAATTGATTTAGAAGATATAAATAGTACTTCTTCACAATACCAGGCTTATGCCGATGTAACTGAATTTATTAAAAATAATGGAGCAGGCACTTACGAAGCCGGTAATGTTCCTATAAGTGCCGGCTCTTTTTCAATCAGCGGCGCAAATGGTGGCTGGTGTATTGTTGTTATATATGAAAATCAGGACTTCGATTTTAATAGTATACGATTTTATGATGGATTTCAAAAGGTATATACGCTTAATAATTTGCCGTCTATCAGTGTAACCTTGACCGGATTAAATGTACCGTCCGGGGCAATAAAAGCAGGAGATGCTAAAATGGGCGTTGTCGCCTGGGAGGGTGATGCAAATTTAAAATCTGATTTTTTAAAAATTAATGGACACTTATTCTCCAATGCTAAAAACCCGGCCGATAATCCATGGAATGGTACTATTACCACTAATGGCGTACATGTGACTACAAAAAATCCAAATTATACAAATCAAATGGGATTAGATATTGATCAGTTTGATGTGGGCCTGGGCTACGGTATTTCTCCGGGGGATAATTCAATCAATTTAGAATTCGGCGCTGAGGCTGACCGGTATTTTCCCGGTGCATTTACTTTTACCATTAAAATGAAAGATCCTGGCATTATTCTCAATAAAACTGTATCTGATGCAAATAATAATAATCTGGCCGAAGCAAATGAAGTGATAACTTATACATTCAAAGGTAAAAATACAGGTGTTGGAGATGCTAATTCAGTAGTGATAACGGATACTTTGCCTTATGCAATTACTTACCTGCCAGGTTCCTTAAATGTAATAAAATGCCCCGGCGTTAGCGCGGGTGTAAAAACAGATGCACCAGGAGATGATATTGCCGAATATATTGATAATGGTTCAAGTAAAATCGTGAGGTTTAGGTTAGGTACTGGCAGTAATGGTACAACAGGGGGTACTTTAGCTGCGACTGATTCATTTGAAGTTGAATTTAAAGCAACCGTGAATGACCCGGGGCCCGGTAATTCGGTGCCATCTTTAATTAATATTGCAAGAATAAAAGCAAAATCTGATGCTAATATAGATTTTGTTGATGATGCTACAGCAATAATAAATGCAGAAGGAGGCCCTTTGCCAGTTACTCTTGTATCGTTTACCGGTAATTTATTACAGGATAATAAGATAAAACTTACCTGGGCTACTTCTATGGAAATAAACTGCAGCCAGTATAAAGTTGAAAGAAGTATTGATGGCAGAACCTTTTATGAGGTTGCAACAATTGCCGGTAATGGAACAACCCCCTCTGTACATTCTTATTCCACTATTGATGATGTTTCTTCAACAACCGGTTCCGTTTTGTATTACAGGTTGAAGCAAATGGATTTAGATAAAAAAGGAAGTTTTTCAAAAGTTATAGCTGTAAAGATTAAAAATTTTAATAAGCAAATAAGCATTTCGCCAAATCCTTTTACCAATTATTTAAATATAAATACGGAATGGAATAAAAATGAAATAATCAATGTAAAGGTGATAAATGTGCAGGGCAAAGAAGTTATTTTCAAGAACATACAAATGAACAAAGGCCTTAACTATGTTTCAATTGAGGAGCTTTCAAAACTTTCAGCCGGCAATTATTTTATACAATTTATTTCAGCTGATGAAAGAATTACGAGAAAGATTACTAAGGAATAATTAAAGCATGTAAGAAAAGGAAGTTTTAGAAAGCATCCTTTTCTTTATGATACCTTAGAAAGTGTCATATAACTTTGCAACGCTTGCACGTACTCTTCAAATGCATGAATTCCTTTTGGTGTAATTCTGCAAATAGTAAGAGGATAATTATTTTTAAATTGTTTGGTGACTTCTATATAATCTGCTTCCTTTAATTTAGTAATCTGCACACTTAAGTTACCCGCTGTAGCGTTTGTTTTTTCTTTTATGAAAGTAAAGTCAGCTTCCTCTACGCTTAACAGCAAGCTAACCACCGCCAGCCTGAGCGGTGCATGAAGTATAGGATCGAGTTCTTTAAAATCCATGTTTATGATTTACCATCTTTTTCTTAAATCTTGCTCTTAGAATAAATCCTGGAATTATCCAGCCATGTTAAGTATGCTTTTTATAATATAAATGAATTAGACTCTGGTAATACAACAACATTTTAAAATCAGCATTAAACCCAGTTAAATAGTTGCAATCTATAAGCCCGCTACCCTTACTAATTAGAAATTGATAAAAAATATTCTGTGGCGGCTTTGCCCCAAACCGGATCAAGATCTGTGTTAGGTTTAAATGTATCAAACATTGAAAGCGCTTTTTCAAATAATGGTTTTGCAACTGCTTTACCACCGCCAAAGGCTTCGGGAGTATTAAGTTTTGTCTGTGCTTCCAAATATACCGGCCGTGGGTTGGATGGATCAAGCTCTTTTGCCTTTTGAATATTTGATGCAGATGCTGCACCATATTGCTGCCACCTGGTTTGCGGATCAACCATCATATGTGTAGAGGCAACTAAGCTCTTTATTACGTCCATTTCAGAATTCTCCTTGCCAGCTATAGTTTCAGCTTTTAGTATGAATTGCTCTGCTTTATCAGCTATAGCATCAGACTTGCTCTTGTCTTCGTTTGTCAGAGCACTCATTATTGTAGCATAACTTGCATAATAGTAAGGTAGCCATTGGGTTTTTTCAGCATCGCCAATTCTCTCAAAGTTGTTAGCCAATTCAGGGAAATTTCTTTTTTGAAAAGCTGAATCCAGCAAACTGATATTCTTTTTCATCGCGGCAGTATATTTATCGCTTTGCGCAAAAAGAATAGTACCACTGCAAATAATTGTAATAAATAAAAATGCTTTTTTCATTGTAATAAAATTTAGAGTTATAGTTGTTTGTTAGTATTTATTAATTAGGGTTTACGTAGAATTTATAAATTATTATTAATAGCATCTTCTGTTCTGTCTATACCAAAACTTATAAAGCAGCCCAGGTAATAAAATCTTTTTGATGGTGGAGTTACTGCTTGTTTGTTTTTACCATCATAAGAATAATTATAATTGTAAATATTGTTGCTGCCTAAAACATTATTAATAGAAAACACGATAACGGTAAATCTTTTTGGATTGGGCTTACCAATGTTGGGCAAATAATTCACACTAAAACTAAGGGTGTTGTAGTCTTTGGTCATCCCATGGTCAAATATTTTATAATTATTATTTGCATTATCGTACCTGATATTGTAGTAAGGCCTGCCTGTTGCATATGTGTAAGATCCATTAAACTGCGTTTTTAATTTGGTAACAAATTTTTTTACAACCAGCGAAGCCGTATGTTTTGCAGCAAAGGAAGGCACAATAGAAGCAGGGTAATTTAAAAAATCTCTTTTAGTATCAAGATAGGAGTACGAAACCCAATAATCAACGTTTTTTATAGTTTTCCGGTCTCTCCAAAAAAATTCAATTCCCTTTGCATCTCCATAGCCATTATTGTTTACGGCTGTTTCTCTGCCATAATTCACATTTGTTTTAAAGAGATCATCATACTTTTTATAGAAAACTTCTGTTCTAAAAGTGCGGTTATTGGTTAGCTTTTGATATTGCAGTATATAATGAGTTGCCTTTGCGTAGTTTAAACTATTGTTCGATGGTAAATATTTTTTTTCGGGATCCTGATAAAAAATTCCATAGGCAAATGAAGCCTGGCTGTTATCAACAAACTTGTAAGCTAAAGAAATTCTTGGGGCAATGTTCCACCTCTCAAGCAATGTAGAGTGCTCAGCCCTTCCGCCAATCTTAGCTGCAATATCATTGGTAATATAAATATCTGCTTCTCCAAACGCTGATAATAGATTTTCCTTAATCTGCCCCCGGCTTTTATTTCCATTATATAAGGTAAAGTCTGATGTTTCATTACTATAATTATATTCACTGCCAAACCTTAAAGCACTGAGACCATACAATTTTTTTTCAATAACAACTTTAGCATTAGCATAATGCCCATGGGTTGTTAGCCCGAAATTTTTAAAAGCAAATAATTGCGGGCTGCTTAAGTTAAGCTTTTGATTATTTTCGTTTTGAAATTCACTGCTTATATCATCTTTATTAGTGCTGTAAGAAAAACCACTTGTCATTTTTACCCCATTTCCCAATTTTTCTCTCCATGATAAGTTATGATACATATTTACGTTGTATAATGTAAATGCATCCTTCATTCCGGTTGAGTCAATATCGGCGTACCTGAATCCCACATTTGTAGTGCTAAACGTTCCATAGTATTTAATGATGCCTGTTTTAGAAGTCTTTATTCTAAAGTTGGCATCTGCATTATGCAGTACAGGTACGGTAAAGTAATCGGGCTTCTGTTTTATTAATTTAAAAGCCAGGTGCAAATCAATATAACTATATGATATCCCCCATGAAGATCTTTTATTTTTCGCCAGGTGTTGCAATGCTCCATTCACTCCAAGATATGAGATACCTAAATCTGCAGAACTTCTTTCGGGCAGATCTATTGATTCTAAAATTAAAGCGGACGACAAAGCCTGCCCGTATAAAGCTGAATAACCCCCTGCACTAAAAACAGTTCCTTTAAAAAGAAAGGGGTTAAATCTGCCACGTTGAGCCAAGCCTGGCTGGCTGCTGTAATAAAAATTATTTACCAAAGTGCCGTCAATAAATGTTTTACTTTCATTAGCTGTTCCGCCTCTAACAAAAAGCCCTTCAGTTTCACCAATCTGTTGTGTTCCGGGTAAAGTTTTTATAGCTGCTGTAATATCTGCATTAGCGCTGGCAGTAGTAACAATATCCAAAGAGTTTAAAACTGTAGTCCTCTTTTGATCACTTGCTTCAAATGCTCCGGCAGTTATAACCACGGCCTTTAGTTCGGTAACAAGTTCTTTTAAAGTAATATTAATATTTAGTGGTTCACCTTTTAAATCTATTTTTTGCCCGAAAGATTTAAACCCTGTTCCCGAAACCTGTAAGAGTTGATCGTTCTTTTCATCAGTAGTTAAAGCAAAGTTTCCAGATGAATCCGATGTAGCTCCATCATAAGAATCTTTTATAGTAATGCTTATGCCTTGTAAGGGCTTATTTTTATTCCCAGTAATTTTCCCCAAAATTTTTGTTTGTGCATAAGAAGTGGTAGTAAAGAGTATAAAAATGGAAATATAAAGCCTCAGCATTCTATAAATTTGTTGTAAATGTAAATTACTTTATATTATAAACTAAAAATTAAATTATTTATTTTCCTGGCAATTATAGAATGCTACGAGGAGTAATATGTTGATATCCATTTTTTTATACTTTTATTGATGTTAATAATCCCAAATGAATTTATTAACATCACTTAAAATTAATTTGTTTATGTGGCTGCAATTTGTAATTTAGCTATAGAATTTAATGGGTTAGTAAGTATTAAGGGTCAGTAGCAATACTGACCCTTTTACTTTTTTTAATTGCAATATTCTAAATTGGAAAACTTATTTTAAAAAATGCCAAGCAATTAATTAAATATCTATGTGTACTGTATAAGTCTCCCAATTACAAACATACTTTGTAATTATAACGGTACTTCTGCTTTTATTGCATGATACAAAATAAGTCAAGCTTGATTTAAAAGATATTCTCATACACCGCATTTAAATGTCTGTACTTAAACCGCATCTTCAAACATTGTTTAATTTCATTTTATATTTGATGCGTTCAGATGAGTAAAATTAAAACAGGGTTTTTCTGTCAAAACTGTGGATATGAAAGTGCAAAATGGCTGGGCAAATGCCCATCATGTAATCAATGGAATACATTTGTTGAAGAAGTAATTCATAAAGGCCCGGATAAAAATGTTGATGACTGGAAAGAATATTCAGGACGAAGAAGTGGCTTAGTAACGGTATTGCTAAATGAAATATTAAGTGGGGAAGAAAAGCGTATTATAACAACAGATGCTGAATTAAACAGAACATTAGGTGGAGGAATAGTGCCAGGCAGCCTTGTATTAATTGCCGGGGAACCAGGAATCGGTAAGTCAACCTTATTTTTACAGGATGCTTTGAAATTAAAAGATGTTACTACATTATACATAAGTGGTGAAGAAAGCGCTCAGCAAATTAAAATGCGTGCAGATCGCTTAAAGCTTCACAATGAAAATTTTTATCTTCTTACTGAAACCAATACACAACCCATCTTCCAGGAAATAAAAAAATTAAAGCCGCAACTGGTAATTGTAGATTCAATTCAAACGCTTCAATCGCCATACGTAGATTCTTCCGCAGGCAGCGTTTCTCAAATAAGAGAATGTGCGGCAGAGTTTCAAAAGTTTGCGAAAGAAACCCATACCCCTGTCTTTTTAATTGGCCACATCACCAAGGATGGAAGCATAGCTGGTCCAAAAATTTTAGAGCATATGGTTGATACTGTACTTCAATTTGAAGGAGATACCAATTACGCTTACCGAATTCTAAGAACATTAAAAAACAGGTTTGGTTCCACATCAGAATTAGGTATCTATGAGATGACCGCAGAGGGAATGAGAGAAGTAAGTAACCCTTCAGAAATTCTCATCACCCAAAAAGAAGATCAGTTAAGCGGGGTTGCCATTGCTGCAACTATTGAAGGTATAAGACCATTATTGATTGAAGTACAGGCGCTGGTTACCCAAAGTGTTTATGGAACGCCACAGCGAACTGTCACCGGCTTTGATCTTAGGCGACTGCAATTATTACTTGCTGTATTGGAAAAAAGAGGAGGCTTCCATTTTGGGGTGAAAGACGTTTTTATAAATATTGCCGGCGGATTAAAAGTGGAAGATCCTTCGATTGATCTTGCAGTGTTAAGTGCATTGCTCTCGTCTTTTGAAGATATATCTTTACCATTACACATTTGTTTTGCAGGTGAAGTAGGGCTAAGCGGGGAAATAAGAGCCGTAAACAGGATAGACCAGAGAATTGCTGAAGCAGAAAAATTAGGATTTGAAAAAATTGTTGTAAGCAAACACAATCTCAAAAGCTTAAATAAAAAACAGGCAAATATCGAAGTAATTGCCTTAGGTAAAGTTGAAGAACTGTATAAATATCTTTTTTAATTCTTTTAAACCACCACTGTTATCAAACCTTTAATCAAATTAAAAGAAATGCTGCATGGCATTCTTCATTTATTTTATCCCCATGTTTGCACTGGCTGCGGAACTGATGTGATAGAAGATGAAAATTTATTATGCCTTCAATGTATAAATGCGTTACCACATACCAATTTTGCTGCACATGCAAACAACCCAATAGAGAAAATTTTTTGGGGCAGAATTCTGGTAATAGCGGCCATGAGTGAATTTTATTTTTCTAAAGGCACAGTAACTCAGCGCCTGGTTCATGAATTTAAGTATAAGGGAAATAAAGACGTAGGCATCTATCTTGGCGCAATGATGGGAAGCAGCCTGATAAATAATAACAGGTTCAATAAGATTGATGCATTAGTGCCGTTGCCATTATATGCTGACAAAGAGCACAAAAGGGGGTATAACCAGGCGAAGATACTGTGCGAAGGAATTTCTGAAGTGACGAATATCCCGGTAGTTAGCGGAAACGTTGTCAGAAAACGCTTTACCCAAACGCAAACAAAAAAGCGCCGGGAAGAACGTTGGCAAAATGTGGAAGGGAGCTTTGCCGTGGATAATGAGAGCCAGCTAAAAGATAAACATATATTATTGGTAGATGACGTAATAACCACCGGTGCTACGTTAGAGGCTTGTGGAAAAGAGATCTTAAATATAAATAATGTACAACTTAGTGTGGCTACTTTGGCATATGCATCTAAATAAATAAGTTGTATTGCCTGTACTAATTATACCGTTTAATAAATGACCTCAGTTAAATCTATAGCGATCTTTTTTTTTACCGTAATAATATTATGTTGCTGTAGAAAAAATGTCTTTATCACAAATCCGCAGGCTTCATTAAATATAAGTGTAGATACCTTAAAATTCGATACTGTTTTTACTTCCACCGGCTCTATAGTGCAATCATTTAAGATCATCAATGATAACGATCAAAAGTTAAAGTTATCGGGGGTAAAATTAATGGGTGGCACATCATCTTTTTTTAAAATAAACATAGATGGTACATCAGCCACTGAATTAAATAATATAGATATTGAATCCAATGATAGCTTATATGTATTTGTACAGGTAAATATAAATCCTAATGCAACCAATCTTCCGTTTATTATCGCTGATAGTATTTTAATTAATTATAATGGCAACACCAGGTTTGTTCAATTACAGGCATACGGACAAAATGCAGTTTTTTTAGATAGCCGCCGCGTATCCGGAAGTTTCACCTTTACCAAAGGCCTTCCCTATGTAATTTTAGGAGGCTTGCTCGTAGATTCAACGGCCACCCTCACCATTGACAAAGGCAGTAAAATATATCTGCATGCAGACGCTCCGATTATTGTAGATGGAACTTTAATTGTAAGCGGCACTAAACAGGAGCAGGTTATATTTAACGGAGACAGGCTTGATCCTGATTATAAAGACCTTCCCGCAAGCTGGCCTGGCATTTATTTTAGAAACTATAGCCGGAATAACACTTTACAATTTGCGGTTGTTAAAAATGCGTACCAGGGATTAATAGCGCAGGGCCTTCCTCCAAATGCAAATCCTAAACTAAAAATATCACAATGCATAATAGAAAATATTTACGATGCAGGTATACTGGCAATAAATTCTTCTATAAACGCAGATAATAGTTTAATTAGTAATTGCGGCAGCAATATATTGCTGGCTTATGGTGGCAATTACAGTTTTACTCATTGCACGGCAGCAAGCTATGGCAATATATTTCTAGACCATAAAGCCCCTGTATTACAGGTTTATAATTTTATAACTCAGAGTAATAATCAAATCCTTACTGCTGATTTAAACGCAATATTTAAGAATTGTATCTTTTGGGGAGAAGGTGGTAATGTTGATAATGAAGTTGTAGTTGATAAAAAAGGCAGCACCGTTTTTAATGTAACATTCGATCATGTGTTGTATAAAGCAATGAAGGATCCTGTAAATACTGTCTTCACAATTCCTGCTATAAAACAGGATCCTTTATTTGATAGCGTTAATACCAGTAAATTTCAATTCGATTTTCATTTTAATACCAGGCCCGCTTCACCCGCCGTAAATACAGGAACTCCTACTTCATTTTTAAAGGATCTTGAAGATAAGCCCAGAGCTAATGGGGCACCCGACCTTGGATGTTATGAAAAATAACTGATTATTAGCCCGCATGGTTAGTTAGTAACGATGCACTTTTTTACTGATTATCTTTCTTAATTTTACAAAAAAAAGTATATGCATAAAATAATTGTAATGGCCAGTTTAATATTACTGAGCTCTTTTAATAATGTTGTTACCAATCCTCCTGTTAAGAAAAAATCAATTCATCATTTCAAAGTAGAGGCATTAGACGGCAGTACTATTGATTTTTCAAAATTTAAAGGCAAAAAAATATTGGTAGTTAACACAGCTTCCAAATGTGGTAACACGCCGCAGTATGCACAGTTGGAAAAACTGTATGAAAAATTTAATGACAAGCTGGTGATAGTTGGTTTTCCTGCAAATAATTTTGGCGCACAGGAGCCTGGAACCGCCACAGAGATCAGAGAATTTTGTACAAAAAATTATGGCGTAACATTCCCAATGGCAGAAAAAGTTTCGGTGAAGGGCAATGACATCGCTCCCATTTTTCAATACCTCGTTGATGAAGCAAAAAAATTAGGATTTGAAGATCCCATTAAATGGAACTTCACTAAATTCTTGCTTGATGAAAAAGGCAGGCTTATAACGGTAATTAATAACAAAGTAAAACCTGATAGTGAAGAGATAACAAAGTATTTGAATTAAAAAATTTGAATGGTAAGATTCGCAAAAAATTTAAATCCCGTAAAGGTTACTTTAATATAACAGCTTCTTTCTTATTCTATTTTAGAGTTTATTTTTTATCCCTTCGCCATTACCTTTGCTTCAATGCAATTTAAAGACATCATTGGTCAGCATAATGTAAAAGAGCAACTCGTTAGCATGGTACAGCATAATCGCTTAAGCCATGCTTTATTATTTTTAGGCAAAGAGGGTAGCGGGTCTCTATCACTTGCCCTCGCCTTTACACAATATATAGTTTGCACATCAACAAAAGAGATAACAGCAACTGGTTTATTTAGCACCGCTATTTCTCCTCCCCTAACCGGGGAGGCTGGGAGGGGGCTCGATTCCTGTGGCTCTTGTGCGGCATGCAAAAAAGCATATCAATTAATACATCCAGATATACATTTTTCTTTTCCTGTAATTACAAAAAAAACAGGTGAAGTAGCTAAGAGTGGAAATTTTATAAATGAATGGAGAGAATTTGTGGCAGGCAATCCTTACGGAAATGTATATGATTGGCTGCAATTTATTGAAGCGGAAAATAAACAGGGTAACATTACTGCTAAGGAATGTGAAGAGATCAGCCATATAATAAATTTAAAAAGTTTTGAAAGCCAGTATAAAATCATGATAATGTGGATGCCTGAATTTTTAGGCAAAGAAGGTAACAAGCTTTTAAAGTTGATAGAAGAACCTCCGCCTCATACCTTATTCATTTTTGTAGCTGAAGATGAAAATGATATTCTCCCTACCATTTTATCCAGAACCCAGCTCGTGAAAATCACTTCATTATCTGATAGTGAAATTGAGCAGGCATTGATTGCTGAAAAAGGCGTTGATGAAACTAAAGCCAGGCAAATATCCTCTGTTTGTGAAGGTAACTATCGGGAAGCTCTTCAAATACTCAAACATGCGGATGAAGACTGGCAAGGTATGCTGAGAGAGTGGTTAAATGCTATTCTTAAAGGAGGGCCTTCAGCTCAAGTAAAATGGATTGATGAAATAGGTAAACTTGGCCGTGAAAAGCAAAAGCAATTCATTCGTTATTTTATTCACTTGCTACAACAGGCCATTAGGGTGCGGCTTTACTCAGATCATAATAATCGCAACACTGAAATGACCAATAACATATCAGAAAAGGATCATGACTTTGCAGCAAGACTGAATAACATTTGTAGTCTTGAGGCCCAGGATGCCATGGTTAATGAACTTGATAAAGCCACGTATTATATAGAGCGCAATGCCCATGGTAAAATGTTATTTCATGCCCTGTCTATTCGGCTCTATCATATAATTAAGGATAATTCGCTAATTTTGATTAATTGAGGAACGGGAATAGAGTAAGGCTTGGTAATTAATTTTAATCGGCTTTCGACAATATTCAATGAGCTATGTAACTTAATTTAACTAATGCAATTATTGAGCAATACAATTTTTATGTTTAGTGATTTAAATATCAAATATCAAAAAACAGCTCAAAAAACAGTTTGCTATAAAGGGGCCAATGAAACTTGCTAACGGTGGCGCCCTGACGGTTAAAAATTAATGCCTGCTACACAATTTCCTCCTCATATGCCTGCCCGTCAGGATTTTTTTATTAATAATTAATTTTTATTATAGATATGAGTTGCACGAGTTGTGGCACCGCCTCAAATGGCAAGCCCGGGGGTTGTAAAAGCAATGGGGGTTGCAGCACCGGGGGATGTAATCGCTTAAATGTACATGATTGGCTGGCAAATCTTCCTTTTAGTGATCCTGAAAGCAGTTGCCGTATAGTAGAAATTTCATTTAACCAGGGAAGCAGAAAAGATTTTTACCGCAATAATTCACTACAATATTATGAAAAGGGAGAATTGGTAGCTGTAGAAGGAGTAAGCGGATATGATATTGGGTCAATAAGTTTAACAGGAGAGCTTGTGCGGTTACAATTAAAAAAGCATGGCATAAAAGAAGATAACCCTGATATAAAAAAAATATTAAGGCACCCATCTGAACCAGATATTACAAAATGGAAAGAAAATAAAGCCCGGGAGAAAGATGTTTTAATAAGAAGCCGGGCTATTGCCAGGCAATTAAAAGTGGATCTTAAAATGGCTGAAGTAGAAATTCAGGCAGATGGAAAAAAAGCTACATTTTTTTATATCGCGGATGATCGTGTCGAT
>JBDSFG010000381.1:0-6847 GCA_039919615.1 Ginsengibacter sp.
GAATCATGTTACAGGAAGAATTTTATTAACTTACAGGCTTCTGGCGTCTCAATAATTTCGTTTGTATTTTTCTATTGTTTTACAAAAGCCTGAGGAAATTTGATAGCTGTGTGTGCACAAATTTATACCCGGTTCTATTGATAATTCACAGTTGATATTTTTGGTTTTTTGATCTTATATTTTTAATCGCACAAATGCCTCCATTGCGGCATATTGTGTTAGGCCAAGCTTTCCATATTGTTTTGCGGTGTTTGCATTTCTTTCTTCTGCACGCTGCCAGAATTCCCTGTTATCACTTCCCTGGAAAGGAACGCTGTCTTTTTGTGACTGGTGAATAAAAATACCGTAACGTTTTTTTCTCACCTGGTCAGGGCTCATGGGTACGGCCATTTCAATTTCATTTATATCCCACTCCTCCCAGGCACCCTTGTACAGCCATATCCAGCAATCATCAATCCATGTGTTTCCTTCTGCTTTAATTCTTGCAATTGCCTCTAATACAATATCAAGACATACCTTATGAGTACCATGAGGATCTGCAAGGTCTCCTGCACAAAATACCTGGTGCGGCCTTATTTCTTTTAGGAGATTTACGGTTAGCTTAACATCTTCCTCTCCCATAGGATTTTTTTCAATAGTTCCTGTTTCGTAAAAAGGAAGATTTAAAAAATGTATTTGCTCATCTTTTAAGCCAACATATTTACAGGTTGCTCTTGCCTCACATCTTCTTATCAGCCCTTTTATATCTCTTATCTCACCTGTATCTTTTTCGCTTGATCTTTTATTTTGTAAAAAAATTGTAGCATCATCCAGAATTTTTTTGCTTTTGGTATCATCTATACCAAAAATATTTTCAAAGCCTACGGCAAAATCTATAAAACGTGTCAAAAATTCATCAGTCACTGCAATATTCCCACTGGTCTGGTAACCCACATGTACTTCATGCCCCTGGTCGTGTAAACGCATGAAAGTACCGCCCATACTTATTATATCATCATCAGGATGAGGAGAAAATAGTAAAACTTTTTTGGGAAAAGGTTCGCTTCTTTCAGGGTGAGCAGTATTTTTAGTATTCTTTTTTCCGCCGGGCCAACCTGTGATGCTATCACGAAGCATGTAATAAACCTCGAGGTTTATTTCATAGGCATCACCTTTTTCAACCAAAAGATCACTAAGGCCGTAATCGTTATAATCGATATCCGTTAAACTTAATACTGGTTTATCAAGTTTTAGGGCCAGGTTCACAACTGCATTTTTTATCATGGCAGGCGTCCACTCACATTCGCCAGTAAGCCAGGGGTATTTAAAACGGGTAAGTTCACTGGCTGCAGGCTGATCTAAAACGAAAGCACAGTTATCATGATTTTGTAATAATGAGGCCGGAATTTCTTCGGTTGCAATATTCTCTACAGATCTTTTTATAACCGGCGCTTTTGTATGGCCCCACCCCATTAAAATAATTTGCCTTGATTTCATTATGGTGTTGATGCCCATCGTTATAGCCATACGCGGTACCTGGGATAAATTTTCAAATTCCTGTGAATTGGCAATTCTTGTGGAGTTATCTAATGTTACCAAACGTGTTTTTGAATAAACCGGTGACCCAGGTTCATTAAAACCTATATGCCCATTGTTACCAATGCCTAATATCTGGAGATCGATGCCGCCGGCCTCTTCTATCTTTCTTTCATATTCCAGGCAATGCTCTTTTACCTGTTCTTTGGGTAACATACCATCCGGCAGAAAATAATTATCGGGATCAATATCTGTTTGTTCAAATAAATATTTGCGCATGAAATAATGGTAGCTGTTAAGTGCATCTGCTTCCATTGGATAATATTGGTCAAGATTAAATGTGATAACATTTTTAAAGCTTAGTCCCTCATTTTTATGCATGTGAACCAATTCGGCATATAATGTTTTTGGTGTGGAACCTGTAGCAAGGCCAATTACACATTTCTCCTTTTTTTCGGCTTTCTCTTTTATAAGACTGGCAATAACATTAGCAACATATTGCGATCCTTCTTTAGGGGAAGGGAAAATTTTTACGGCAATTTTTTCAAGAGAATCAATCATATTACCAGTTGTATATGTGGTATTCATGTGCCAAATTTATTTAAAGTTTTTTAGTAAGACGTTCCCGCCCCTATAATAGTTAGAAGTATTGCCTATTTAAAAATTTCCTTATTTCATCAAGTGTAAAGGTAATAGAGCTTTGCGGTGACAGATTCTGAATGGCATGGGGAAATTCACAATCAATGACTATCTCAATTTTGCTTTTATATAGATTAAATTTTGTGGGAGCATAATTATTCCAGCAATTTTCTTTTACATTATCCATTGCCCAGTCATAAGTTTCCCTGTCAAATCCTTTTTCCTGCAATTGACTAAATAAATCTTCTTTGTATAACTTTATAATAGCTTCCAGTCTTTTTTTGATCAGGCTTACAAAAGTATTAATGTATATTTTCTTAATCAGGCTATCCACTGTAATTAGATTTCCTGTTTGAAGGCTGAAGCAATATTGTTTTTGCCAGGATGTAGGATACGCACCCATTGCCTCCACTTGAAAAGAAAATGAAATTATTCTTCTGGTCTGATTAATTACTTCAAAATCAATACTGGTAAGGCCCGCTTCTGAGGATTTTTTAAGCATAAGCCTAAGGTCATTTCCCTGACCGTTTATATCATTTTCTTCTTTAAAATCACGCTGTATTTTTTCATTTATTCTCTTTTCAATCTTTTTATTTCTAAGTACAAAAACCGGAAAAACGAGTGTTGAGTCTTTTGTATCAGAATATCTTCCCCGAGGAACTTCTTTTATTTTTTTTATTGAGAGTACCTGTGCAGAAATATTAAATAGAATTAAAAAAAGTAAGGCGTGAAGCAATAATATTTTTAATGTAATAACCTTCATAATTATTCTGAAACTTAAAATCTGCTATGTTGTAAAAAGTGTAGTGCAATGCAGCAATAATTTGAGGTGTCCTTCGACTTTAGACGCCTGACACCTATTCCAAATCATAATAATCAGTATTATAATTTACTCCACCCATTTTATAAATTCACCAGCGAAAGAATTTTGTATTCACGGTATACAATTTTTCAAATTCTAAATTAAAGAAACTAAATTGTAAGTATGAATATAAATGAAGAGGTGATAAAGACATTCTTTACCGCTTTTGCAAAGCTCGATTATACAACCATGCAGTATTGTTATGATAATGATGCCATTTTTAATGATCCCGTTTTTGGTATTTTGCAAGGCGAACAGGTAAGATCAATGTGGAAGATGCTTTGCACCCGGGCAAAGGATTTTTCATTAGAATTTAATGCAGTAGAAGCCGGCGAAGAATATGGCACCTGCCTTTGGACAGCCAGGTACGTATTTTCAAAAACAGGCAGAAGTGTTATCAATAATGTAAAGGCGCATATGCGTTTCAGCCAGGGAAAAATAATTGAACACACTGATGAGTTTGATCTGTATAAGTGGAGCAGGCAGGCTTTCGGAGTGCAGGGGTGGTTATTAGGGTGGAGTGGATTTATGAAAAATAAGATACGGCATCAGGCCCTTACAAACCTGGGCAGTTTTAAAATTTAATCAGAAGATACTCTTGATATTTTGAGTGTATTTGTAGGTAGATGAAGGCTTACAGGCGTGCTTCCGGTATTTACAACAAGATCTCCCTCTTTTAAATAGCCTGCTTTTTTTAGAATATTTATCTCGTCAAAAATAATATCATCAAGGCTTTCTTCCTCATTATAATAAAGCGCCGTTACGCCCCAGCTCAGGCTAAGCTGGTTGATAAGCCATTTTTCTTTACTAAAAATATATAATAATGATTTAGGACGATAGCTGCTTAATACAAAAGCGGTGTACCCACTTTGCGTCATGCCTACCAAAGCCTCAGCATGTGCGTCCTGGGCCAGCTTACAGGCACTGTAACATAATGCATCGCTTAAAAATGAGGGAGAGTGAGGTTGTGGTGCAAGTATATCTTCCCTGTTGTAGTCGTAAGCGGTCTTTTCTATTTCCAGAATAATTTTGCTCATGGTTTCCACAACCAGCGTTGGATGCATGCCGGTGGCTGTTTCGCCGCTTAGCATTACAGCATCTGCGCCTTCAAGCACTGCATTGGCAACGTCACTTATTTCGCTGCGGTTTGGCTTTATCCTGTCTATCATGCTCTCCATCATTTGGGTAGCCACAATTACCGGCTTAGCCCTGTGCATACACTTTCGTATAAGCTCTTTTTGTATCAACGGAACTTTTTCTACAGGCAGCTCAACACCAAGGTCGCCACGGGCAATCATAATTCCATCGCTTTCAATTATTATATCTCTTATGTTAATTAACGCCTCAGGTTTTTCTATCTTGGCAATTACTTTGCTTTTGCAATTATGTGCTTTTAAAATAGCTTTTAAATCTGTAATATCCTTTACCTGGCGCACAAATGAAAGGGCTATCCAATCAACGTTTTGGGCAATTATAAAGTCAAGATCAACCAGGTCTTTTTCTGTGAGAGCCGGCAATGAAATTTTAGTATCCGGTAAATTGATCCCCTTTTTTGAAGATAGTGTTCCCCCCATTACCACAACTACTTTAACATCGTTTGAAGGTAAAATTTCAGTCACCCTCACTTCAAGTTTTCCATCATCAATCATAATAAGGTTGCCGGGCTTTACGTCAGAATGCAGGTTGGGATAGCTTACGTAAATTTTTTCCAGGGTGCCAATACATTTGGTATTGGTAAAGGTTAAAATGTCTCCTGGCCGTATTTCCAGGGCATTATTTTGAATTTCGCCAACCCTCAGTTTTGGCCCCTGAAGATCCGCAAGTATGGCTATGTTATACGGCTCTGTGTTATTTATTTGTCTTATTACATCAATGATCCTTGCTTTATCTTCATGACTTCCGTGTGAAAAGTTTAGCCTTAAAACATTTACGCCGGCTTTAACAAGGTCAAGTAATTTGTCATAGGTATCACATGCCGGCCCCACCGTGGCAACTATTTTTGTTCGTTTTATTGAGTGCTCTACGCTGGCCTGGATTTCTTTGTTATTTTGCAGGTAATTGCTTAAGGTCTTAATCTTCATTTGTAATTATTGATATTGGTAAACTTTCTTTACGTATTGTATTTCTTTTTTTGCAGGTATGCAAAATGGCTGTAAAATGATTTCCAAAGAAGTACAAAGATTGAATAATTTTATATTTAAAGCAATTCTAAAAAAAGTATTCTTTTGTTTGTTATTAAATCCACGCTTAAAAGTTCCAGGCAGGAAGGTTAATAGATCTTTAGAAAAATGAACAACAGTTTCCGGAGATACTTTCAATTATTGATTCTTTACCTGGTTTAGTTTATTGTTATTTGAAAATAGATAAAATCAGCTTGACAGTATTTTTACAATCGTCATCCATTCTTCGTTAATCCTTTGTTTCTTTTTTACTGCCTCGTTAAGGGGTATATAATGCATCCGGTTATTTATGATACCAACAAAAACATTATGCCGGCCTTCAATCAAACATTCTACGGCCGCATAACCCATTCTGCTGGCAATCACCCGATCAAAGCAACTAGGTGAACCTCCCCGCTGAATGTGCCCCAAAACACAAACCCTTACATCCTGCATGGGCATTCTTTCCTTTATTATTTTGGCAACTTCATCCGCCCCACCAAAATTATCGCCTTCCGCCACCACAATAAGGTTAACCAGTTTTTGCCTTCTTTCTTTTTCAGTAAGCGCCACAATAACCGCTTCAATGTCTGTTCTTCTTTCAGGTATCAAAATATTTTCTGCTCCAGTGGAAATACCACTGTGCAACGCTATATACCCCGAATCTCTGCCCATTACTTCAATAATGAATAAGCGATCGTGTGCATCCATCGTATCACGTATCTTATCAATAGCCTCAACGGCTGTATTAACGGCAGTATCAAAGCCGATGGTAAAATCAGTGCCGGCAATATCTTTGTCTATTGTACCCGGCAGGCCGATGCAGGGGATATCAAACTCATTACTAAAAATCTGGGCTCCGCGAAATGATCCGTCGCCGCCAATTATTACAAGAGAATCAATGCCGCGATTTTTCAGGTGCTCATACGCTTTTTCCCTTCCTTCTTTTTTGAAAAATTCAAGACAGCGTGAGGTTTTTAAAACCGTGCCTCCTCTTTGTATAATGTTAGCTACGCTTTTACTCTCCATCTTAGTAATGTCGCCATCAACCATACCAGAGAATCCGCGTCTTATTCCATAAACATCTAATCCGAAATAGTTACCCGTTCGCACCACAGCCCTTATGGCAGCATTCATGCCGGGTGCGTCGCCACCTGACGTAAGTACACCTATCCTCGTTACCGCTCTAAGCATTTAAATAAAAGAAATTTAGTAAGAAAATAATTGGAATAAAATGTTTCAAAACTACATATTTTGATTGAAAGATAACTTAGGTTTAGTTTATAACAGTATTATTTAAAAAGAAACTGATAAAATAAAACCGGTGCATATGATAAGTATTTTTATTAATTGGTTAAAAAAAATTTGTAAATAATTTGGAAGTTGAACAATCAGGTGATCTGTGGGGGTTAAAAGCGCGGTTCGGCTTCTTAAAACTTAATATTACATTTTTTATAATATAAGGCGTCTACAGATTGATATGCGGCAACGCTAAAATACCAGTCATTATTCCATTTATAAGAATGGTCATTTATTATGCATTATTATAAACCTTTAAAACAGACTCACGCAACACCGAAGATTCATCAGTGCAATACCAGTAAATAACATTAGCAATTGAGTCAGCTTTTACCCAGTTATCAAAGTTTATATCAGGCATTGACTTGCGGTT
>JBDSFG010000007.1:0-12897 GCA_039919615.1 Ginsengibacter sp.
GTACCATATATCATCAAGATGTGCTTTTGCCTTTTCAGAAAAGCCGGCCGGGCTTAATACACGAATGCGGGGTTGGTAGGCCAAAGTGAATGTCCAACAGAAATGTATACCGCCGGTACTGGCAATATAGTCAAAAGGCAAACTCAAAAGAAGATCAGGATCAAGACCCCTTTTTCTAACAGTAACAATTTCGTAATTGTCTTTCAGGATGCACATTTCAGAATTATTTCTGCTGGTGTAAAAAAACAAAATATTCCCCTCGCAAGCCATTCCATCCCATTGTTCTTCCCATCTTCTTGAACCAAGTATTTGTGCATGTTTCACATCGAAAATATAAAGAGTACCTCCTACTCCGGGAGCCTTATCCTTAACATACCAGGCATGAGCACCCGGCAAACCAACAATCCAGTCAGGATAACTCATAGGCAAAAGTGTTCTCCACCATTCTACATAAGTTCCGTCGTCAAGAACCTGGGCAAAGCCAACATGAAGTTTTCCGCCGGTATCTTCGTGAAAAGGTAGCCCAATCAGGAGCAAATAACCCCGGCCGTCAACTTTCACATACTCCCAGGGCCAGTCGGAAAGTGCATTTGGAGGGTAATATTTTATAACATTAAAAATATAATTTCTATCAACAAATGCAGTGCAGCCTGATCCATCGGATTTATGAAATAACAACCACTTTTTCTTTTTAGTGGCAGCACTCGTTACAAAACTGAAATCTTCAAATAATGTAAAAGAAGGTTCAAGAGAAAAGAAGTTCGGCGCTAAGGTGGCTACCGCCCCGGTAGCTAACATCTTGTCCCTAAAGATCGGCGAATAAAAAAACAGGCGGTTAGGCACACTCACCCATCTGCGAACTAATCTTATAATATTAATTGCTGCAAAGACAGCAATAGCTGCTTTTAAAATTTTAGAAAATTTGTTCATTGGTAGTTTTTTTATATGGATGCTGAATACTTCAAAAGATAAAGCTAATGATCTTTTCGAAGTGCGTGTTTGCCGGCTTAATTTGCATTACTTTTAAGTGCAACAATTTATTGCAGGAATTATGAAATCAATATGCGAATAATCACATTTTTGCAACTACTATTATTTACATTTTTTGTTTCCGGGCTAGTCGCTCAATCTCCCCTACAGCATCAATATTTTTTATTAATAGGAACTTATTCCAGCGAAGTAAAGCCCAATGGTATTCATTTATACCGCTTCGATGCCCAAAGCGGAGATTTTAAAATTGCCCAGCCTGTGACTGAATTGCCAGACGCTTCTTACCTGGCCATCAGCCCCGACAAAAAAAATGTATATGCCATCGGCGGTGGAAAAGGCGGTGGAAGTGTAAATGCATTTGCTTTTAATCCCGCTTCGGGTGCGCTTACATTTTTGAACAGTGTGCCTTCACAAGGGCCAGCTTATGTTTCCGTTAATAAGAATAAAAAAGTAGTTTTCGCAGGTAACTATGGCGGTGGAAACATATTAGCTGTTCGCCTGAATGTTGATGGCTCGTTTGCAGAAGGTGACACTCAAATTGTTCTGCATCAGGGCCACAGCATCAACAAAGAAAGACAGGAAAAGCCGCACGTTCATTCTGTTGTATTGTCACCGGATGAACGTTATCTTCTTGTGCCTGATTTAGGAACGGATAAAGTTTACCAATATCGCGTTAATGCAAGTCAAAAGCAAATATTGACACCTGTTGATCCACCATTCCTGACTGTAGAACCGGGAAGCGGGCCGAGGCACCTTGCGTTTCATCCCGATGGAAAATATGCATACCTTGTACTTGAACTGGCGGGCGCTGTTATGGCGCTTGGTTACAAAGATGGAAAGTTGAAAGCGAAACAAACTATCAGTATGGTAACGCCTGATTTTAAAGGGCGCTTATCGGGTGCTGATATCCATGTTTCACCGGATGGTAAGTTTCCATACGCTTCCAACCGGGCAGATGCTAATGAGATCGCAATTTTCTCGATAGATAAGCGTGGAAATTGTCTTTGATTGGCCGGCAATCGGTGTTTGGAAAGATGCCCCGTAATTTTGTGATTGATCCGGAAGGGAATTTTTTACTTGCTGCCAACCAGGTTACAAACGATGTAATCATTTTCAAACGTGATCAAAATACAGGGTTGCTTACACCCACCGGACAAAAGATTGAAGTGGATAAACCCGTGTGTTTAAAGTTTGTTGCAGTGGGGGAATAAATTAATATCATAACCCGGAGGAGATGGCGGGTAAAACCCACTTTACATGCGCCGGAAAACAATCTTACTGCTGTTGATTCTTCGATTTCTTATGCAGCAAAATAATATTAATTTGTTATAAAGTACCTTTAAAAATGGCAAATGTACTCAGCCTGGTTCCATATAAAATTTTTCCTGCAAAACTAGGTGGCCAAAAGGGCATAGCTTTTTTTAATAAATATTTTTCGGAGTTCCATAGCCTTATTTGTGTTACGGTAAAGGACAATGATCCGGTATATGCTGACTACAAGGTATTAAATATCCTCTCTAACTCAAAACTCAGGTACCTCAATATTTTTTACTTCTTTACAATAAGCCGCATCATAAAAAAATACAAAATTTCTCACCTGATTATAGAACATCCGTATTACGGCTGGCTCGGCTTACTGCTCAAGATATTTTGCAAAATAAAAATGATTACTCATTCTCATAATATAGAAGCGCAACGCTTTAAGAGTGTAGGCAAATGGTGGTGGCGCATACTGGGGCTTTATGAGGAATTTATTTACGGCCAATCGGATTATGTTTTTTGCATTAATGAAGAAGACAAAAAGTTTATTATTGATCACTTCAATGTTGTGCCACTAAAATGCAGCGTAATAACTTATGGTATTGAATGGGATCATCCTCCGGGTGCGGAAGAACGAGTGATGGCTAAAAATTATCTCCAAAATAAATATGCTGTTGAACCTGGCACTTTACTTTATCTTTTCAACGGAACACTTGACTACATTCCCAATCTTAATGCAGTTAAAATTATCCTGGATCATATTAACCCAGTGTTATTATCCTTAGGGCTTAATTATAAAATTATTATTTGCGGCAAAAATTTGCCACGCCACATGAATGAACTAAAAGACTACGTCAGTGAAAATATTATCTATGCCGGTTTTGTTGATGATATTAGTCTGTATTTTAAGGGAGTTGATATTTTTATAAACCCTATAACATACGGTGGGGGCATTAAAACTAAATTGGTCGAAGCACTCGGGTATGATTTGGCGGCTGTATCAACGTTTAATGGTGCAATTGGCGTTGAGCAACAATTGTGCAATGGGAAATTAATATTGGTTATGGATGATGACTGGGAGGCATTTGCCAAAGAAATGCGCAACGCACAAAATATAACTTCTTCCGTTACAGCTCAATATTTTGAACATTTTTACTGGAAAAATATTGCATTAAAAGCATCACGTGTGATTGAGATTTGACAATGGAGCAATACAAATTGCAACCTAACGCTCAAGGGTAATTTTTCATTCTTAATTTCATCAGGTTTTTCCTTTAAGCATAGGCACAAAAGAAAAATTATGAAAGGCCTCTTCCTCAAAACTACCATCTTCATTTTTAGTGATACGCACCATCCGCTGCAAATTTCCCTCGTTTACCGGAACAACCATTTTACCTTCCGGCTTCAATTGCTCAATTAGTTTTGGAGGACGTTCAGGAGCTGCTGCAGTAATTATTATTTTATTAAAAGGCGCAAACATAGGAAGCCCCTCAAATCCATCGCCATAAAAAAATTTTATATTAGAGAAGTTAGTTTTATAGGGAGATTTTTTGTTTTCTTCGTAAAGTTTTTTTTGTCTTTCAATTGTAAAAACTTTGGCTCCCATCACGGCCAGTATTACAGCCTGGTATGCACTCCCTGTACCTATCTCCAAAATTTTATCGTACTCTTTAACCTGCAATAACTGTGTCTGATAAGCAACCGTGTAAGGTTGGGAAATTGTTTGGCCTTCAGCTATCGGAAAAGCTTTGTCCTGGTAAGCTATTTCATCTAAAGCTGTGTCTAAAAAAAAATGACGTGGAACAGATATCATAGCATCCAATACTTTTTCATCAGCAATTCCTTTCTCTCTTAACGAATCAACCAGCTTTTTTCTAAGACCCTTATGCCGGTAGCTGTCCTCAAAATTTCTCATTCATGCAAGATAAAAATTTCAAACGGTAAGTTTTACAATTTGCTGCCGATGAAATAATATATACTTTAAAAAAGATTTTTTTATGTGATGAGCATCTAAAAATGAAGATGCAAAAGGTAAATGCTTTACACTGCAAACCGTTACCCGGCACAGTAAATCAGGTATTGTTTCAACATGTCTACTTAGGCATAGCTTTTGCAAATAGGAATTATATGAAAAAAACGTTTATTTATGCTGCTTTTATCTGCAGCTTTTTTATTGCCTGCAACGGCCAAAATTCTTTCACGGAAACTGTTGAAAACGATTCAGCAACCGTAAAGAAAATAAGCAAAAGAGATTTAAGCATAACAAACGCCAATGCTTACAATGATCTTTTTTTAGATAGTGTAAACCTTGCAGAATTTTTAGTTAAAAAAAACTTACCGGACTCAGTTACCCGAAGAATAAGGAGTTTTTATAATGCACGTAATTACCAGTATGCCTGGTTTTCTTCAAATGGCTTAACCGAACAGTCGCTTGGTTTTTGGAACCTGTATAATTATGCAATCTACTCCGGAGATACTTCTTTAAAAGATAAAGCCCTGCAAAAAAAGATGGATAACCTTCTTGAGGACACTGATCTTGTAGTGCAATCTGATAACAAGAGTATACTTAATACAGAGCTTTTATTAACACAGCATTTTATTGAATATTCATTAAATAATTTTCAAAAGGGATTTGTTAAAAGAAAAGAATTAGAAAGATTTATCCCCATAAAAAAAGAAGATGTGATGATGCTTGCTGATTCTTTATTAACCCATAAGCATAAAGACAATAAATATTTTGACGGTGTGAATGAATCTTATAAAAAATTAAAGGAAGAGCTTAGCCGGTATTACGAGATTGCTAAGAATGGAGGGTGGCAGCCCGTTACAGGCACTGCAAAAGATTATAAAAAAGGAACTGCTTCCCCATTGATTGCGGATCTAAAGAAAAGATTATCAATAACGGGTGACATTGCACCTTCAGACAGCAGCCAGGTTTTTACAGATACTCTGGAAACTTCTATCAGGCAATATCAACAACGCTTTGGGTATAAGCCAGATGGTATAATAACACTTTCCCTATTAAAAGATATGAATGTTACCGTAGCAGAAAGACTCAAACAGATATTGATAAATATGAATAGAATGAGATGGATGCCACAGGAACCTGATGGTAAACTAATTCTGGTAAATATACCTGAGTTTGTGTTGCATTTCGTTGACGGGAAAAGTAAAGTTTTTGATATGGATGTTGTGGTTGGCAAAGAAGGACACAATACAATGATGTTTACAGGTAAGTTGAGCCAGATCGTTTTTAGTCCTTACTGGAACGTGCCACCAAGTATAGTGAAAAATGAAATTATGCCTAAAATGGCAGGCAATCCTAATTACCTTTCAGAGCAAAATATGGAAGTTACAGGTACCGAAGGAGACTTACCAGTTGTAAGACAACTGCCCGGGGAAAAAAATTCTTTGGGAAAAGTAAAATTTCTTTTCCCTAATAGCTTTGATATTTACTTTCATGATACACCTGCAAAGTCTTTATTTAGTAAGGATAAACGGGCTTACAGTCATGGGTGTATACGTTTAAGCGATCCTTTAAAAATGGCGGAATATCTCTTAAAAGATGACAGTGAATGGACTTCTGAAAAAATAGTTGAGGCTATGAATAGTGGCAATGAAAAGTTTGTAAGGGTTAAGGATCCGGTGCCGGTTTTTATTACCTACTATACAGCATGGGTTGATGAAAATAATCAACTGAATTTCCGTGATGATATTTACAAAAGAGATGCAGATATAGCCAAAAAATTGTTTAACTGACCTGATTTTCAGCAAGATTTATTTCATAATAAGCCTATCGCAGCAGCAGATCGTGCAAAAACTGATTTGAATAAAATATTATTATTTGTACTTTGCAAGTATAATTTCATTATTTAAACCTTAAGTTATGAACAACAAAAAAACAAAATCACCCCGTCGTGAGTTTATCGGAAGCATTGCCGCAGGCGCCGCTGCAATTGGGCTGATGAGCATTCCGCAATCCATTAAAGCAGCGCCCGATTTGTTTGCTCAATCTCCATTAGATGACGCTGACGCATGGTTTAATAAAGTTAAAGGCAAGCATAGGATCGTATTTGATTTTTCTGAAAATAAAGGGATGATGACTTTTGCATGGCCGAAAGTTTTTCTTTTAACCAATGCCGCTACGGGCACACCTGAAAGCGATTGCGGAGTAGTAATTGTTCTTCGTCACGATGCAATTCCTTATGCTTTGGAAGACAGGTTATGGTCAAAATACAAATTTGAAGAGAACTTCAAAATAGAAAGTCTTGGCCCTGGCTTCCAGGCTTCCGATGCTCAAACAGCACTAAAAAATCGTAATCCCTTTTGGAACACCAAACAAGGCGATTTTGCAGTGCCGGGATTAGGAGCAATTGACATTAGCATTGGTAGTTTACAAAAAAGTGGTGTGATGATTTGTGTTTGCAATGCTGCTATCACAGTGAATAGCGCTGCCATTGCCGCAGGAATGAACATGGATGCTGCAAAAGTAAAAGAAGATTGGCTTTCCGGAGTGTTGCCCGGTATCCAGATTGTACCATCAGGTGTTTGGGCGGTTGGAAGAGCCCAGGAACATGGTTGCCAGTATTGTGCATAGATTATTTTTCCCTTGCTTTTTGAATTTCGGCGAAGGGACCGTATTTATGTTGTAGTTCGGAGAATTTATCAGAATAAGGCCCATATGGATAGTCCACAGGTTTTGTACTGGTTACTGGCCAGTCATAATCAAATACTTTATTTGGATGGGGCTTAGAACTGATATACGCTGCGACATGCCACGCCTCTTCATCTTTAAGTTGTGGCTTTTCAAAAGTGGCTCCATTAGGCATATTATATTTTATGAAGGAGGCAAGTTTTGTAATACGGTACATACCGGCACTAACGGCATAGCTGTTTTCTCCCCATAATGGGGGATATACATATCTGAAAGAATCTTTTATCATCAGCCCTTCGCCATTATTACCATGACATAATTTACACTTCGTTTGGTATACAATAGCGCCTTTCGCACTGTCTGCCGCGATTGGCAAAAATGGTACTTCCCTTGTTCTTATTTCGTCTTTAATTTTATCATCTACATTTTTACCCGTCCATTTTATATAAGCTACCATTGCTTTCATCTCTTTACTAAGGCTATCGATTGGGTTACCATTCAGGCTTCTTTGTAAACATTCATTAACACGAAATTCTACTGATTCAACTCTTCCACTTCTGGCTCTGAACTTTGGATAAGTCGATGACACCGCTAAAAAATTATTTGAATGTAATTTAGTACCCCCTTCTAAATGGCAATTACCGCACTCAAGGCCATTAGTAATGTGGGCAACAAGGCCATTGGGGCCTAAATATTTAGAGGTATTAAGAATTAGTTGTTTACCGTAGCGGATAAGACTATCCTGTGGCGAATCAGAAAGTTCGTTAGTATCGGGTATTAATGATTTTCCTGTATCAGGGTTATGATGCTGATTTATTTTTCGGGTGTGATTTATAAACAATTCAATACTAATTAAGACAAATAAGGCTGTACCTGATAAAAAAATAAACCAATGTTTTTTTAAATGTTTCATTAATCTTTAAATGATAATGAAAATAGTTTACGGCATTAATACATCCTGGTTCTCCCGGCAAATTAGCTTTTTATTTATTTATAAAAGTGCCGGATTGCCATGCTATTTGGCGCTGAAATCCTTATTACTTAATCATTTTAAGGCAGACTGGCCTGGGTATTTTAATTTCTTCTCCTGTTGATTTTAATAAACCTGTTTGTTTATTTCGTTTAAATACAACTATATTATCTGTATCCTGATTAGCCACCAATAAAAAGTTTCCTGTTGGATCAATCATAAAATTTCGCGGTGTTTTTCCCAACGTTGATTGATACCCTTTTAAGGCCATCTTGCCAGTAGCAGCGTTGATGGAAAAAATAGTAATGGTATTTTCATCACCACGATTTGAAACATATAAGAACTTTCCATCCGGGGACAAATGAATATCTGCACTGCCAATCTTTCCCCTATACTTTTTGGGATGTGTATTAAGGCGTTGTATAAATTGCAAATTACCATTTTTGTACCTGAAAGCGGAAACTGACCCTGAAATTTCCTCCACCAGGTATGCCAGCTTTTTGTTGGGATGAAATGTAAAATGACGAGGCCCATTTCCCGGAGGTACTTTTGCAAATGCAGGATTTGCAGATTTTAGTGGTTCGCCGGAGGATTGATTAAAAGAATATATCAGCACTTTATCGGTGCCCAGATCCGGAGTAAATAAAAAACGCTCATCCGGTGAAAAAACTGCTGAATGTACATGTGGCTTATCCTGCCGGCTTTTATTCACACTGCTTCCTGTATCTTGAATAAATTGAGTGGAGGGTTCTAAAGTTCCGTCTTTATCAATGGCATATATGGATGCACTTCCGCCACTATAATTGGCAACGGCTAACCACTTATTGTTATTCGTAACTGATACATAACAGGGATGATCACCACCACTTAGCTGACTATTGATAAAACTTAATTTACCAGTAGCTTTATCAAAGGCATAGCTGCTTACCTGCCCCGGGATCGTACCCCCCGTTTCATTAGCTGCATACACATACTTTCCATTTTTAGAAACAGCCAGGTATGAAGGATTACTTGCACTATCTGTATTGCTTACCCACTCTGCCTTGCCGGTGTTTGCATTAAACTTATAAACATAAATACCCTTGCTGCCCGAACCTGTATAAGTGCCGATAAATAAAGTAAAAGTTTGCGCCGTACTAAATAAGCATGTTGTAGAAAAGAGAAATAAAAATAGTAGTCTCATTGTTTTGATTTATTGCAATATACTTATTCAAATCAATTTAAAATGCCAACCCAAATTATTTAAGGTAGATCAGCAAGCCTGGCAATCGCATTTCCGCTTATCCATCCGCTCGTCCACGCATGTTGAAAATTATAGCCTCCGGTTATTCCATCAACATCCATCACTTCGCCGGCGAAAAACAAATTTGGAACAATTTTACTTTGCATGGTATTCACCTCAGTCTCACTTAACTTAATTCCTCCTGCTGTCACAAATTCTTCTTTAAATGTGGTTTTTCCTTTTACCTGAAATGTTTGCGAGCACAAATTTCTGATAAGAAGATTTTGTTGTTTTGCAGGAAGATCAGCCCATCTTATATTTTCATTTATGTCAGATCGCTTTAAAAAATACTCCCATAAACGCTGAGGAAAGAAAAAAGGATTTCTATTGATGATTTTTTGTGCAGCTAATTCATTTCTTAATTTCAAAAATTTATTACGCAGGGTTTGTTCATTAAAATCCGGTAACCAGTTTATTAAAATCCAAAAATTATAATTCAGTCTACTCAAATCTCTTGCAGCAAAAGAAGATAATTTTAAAACAGCAGGGCCACTAAAACCCCAATGTGTAATCAACAGAGGACCTCGCTGTGAAAATTTTGTCCCCACAATTTTTACCATTACATTTTCTATAGATATTCCCATCAACTTCTTTATCGGGTCGACAGTTATATTAAAAGTAAATAATGAAGACACTGGTTCGTCAATTGAATGACCCAATTTTTTTAGCCAATCAAACTGTAATGGTTTAGCGTAACCTCCGCAAGCAATGCAAACAAAATCTACCTCCATAGGTTCTGAGTTTGCCAATTCAATTTTCCATTTTCCATTCTTAATTTGCAATTGTGTTACTTCTTTGTTCATTAAAATTTGTACGCCGTTGTTATTAACTTCTTTTAACAAACAATCAATGATAGTTTGTGAAGAATTTGAGTCTGGAAACATTCTGCCGTCTGCCTCTGTTTTTAATTTCACACCTCTTTGCTGAAACCATTTTATTGTATCACTGACAAAAAATTGGTGAAAACATTTCTTTAAAAAGTTTTCACCACGGGGATAGTTCTTAACCATTTCGGAAATGCTATCAGAAGAATGAGTGATGTTGCAACGTCCGCCACCACTAACTTTAACCTTACTTAGTAATTTGCCTGTCTTTTCAATTATAATTATTTCAAGAGAAGGATTTGCTATAGCTGCATTAATTGCACAGAAAAAACCTGCAGCGCCTCCGCCAATAACAACAAGTTTTTTTTTGTTCATTGAGGATTTTAACTCAATAATAATCCGAAACTAAATTTTCATTTGCTTTTTCGGCAGTTTCGATAGAAGTGAAAGAAGATAATACATCTGCACTATTTTTTCTTATACAAACGGTATGCTCATAGTGGGCTGAAGGTTTGCGATCTTTCGTTCTTATTGTCCATCCATCGGCATCATTGAAAACCTCCTTTTTCCCCTGGTTAACCATTGGCTCAATGGCAATAACCAAACCCTCTCTCAGCTTAGCTCCTGAACCTCGTTTGCCATAATTTGGCACCTGCGGATCTTCATGGAGATCCTTGCCGACTCCGTGCCCTACCAATTCCCGAACTACACCATACCTATGTTTCCGCTCTGTATATTCCTGTATTGCAAAAGCTATGTCGCCAATTCTGTTTCCGGAAACTGCTTTTTCAATTCCTTTGTATAAGGAGGCTTTTGTGACTTCCATTAATTGTTTCGTTTCGTCACTTATCTCACGTATCGCAAAGGTGTAGGCGCTATCTCCATGGTAACCATTTTTGAATACTCCTATATCTACTGAAATAATATCACCTTCTTTTAAAACGTTGTTTGTAGGAAAGCCATGCACTACGGCATCATTAACTGATATACAACTTGCGAAAGGAAAGCCCTTATAATTTTTAAATGAAGGAATTGCACCATGATCTCTTAGGTACTGTTCAGCAGTTAGATCAAGTTGCATTGTAGTGATGCCCGGCTTAATTATCCTGGCAACTTCAGCGATTGTTTCACCAACAAGCAAACAACTTTGCCTTATCAGTTCTATTTCACCAGATGTTTTATAATTTATCATGTACTTTAATTTGTAGCCAATTTGCTCTCTCCAGATAGAAGGAATAAAAACGCTCAGACAATGCTGAGCGAAGATATTTCAATTCAATTCTTTTTCTCAATAAATTCTAAAATCCTGCAAGTCCTGGTTAAGATACCTAACCTCCGGTAACACCAGGCGCTACAGTTTGTCTACCCTGAATTCGTCCACTGCTCATTAATCCATCGTACTGGCGCATCAATAATTGCGTTTCAATTTGCTGTAACGTGTCCAGCACTACACCAACCATAATTAGCAAGGAAGTACCGCCGAAAAATGTTGCAAACCCCTGGGTAACTCCCATTCTTTGTGCAATGCCGGGCAGGATACCCACAACGGCAAGTAACACGGCACCAGGCAAAGTTATTCTGTCCATTATAGTACCTATATAATCAGCGGTTGGCTGACCGGGCTTCACTCCCGGAATAAACCCGTTGCTGCGTTTGAGATCATCCGCCATTTGCTTTGGATTAAAAATCAAAGCTGTATATAAGAATGTAAAACCAATAACCATCACAGAATAAACAATCATATAAACGAAGTTGCTATGATCGGTAAAGTAAGTGATCCAACCAGTTCCTGAAGTTTGGAAGCCTGCAAAAATGGTAGGCAGGAACATGATCGCCTGTGCAAAAATGATAGGCATCACACCTGCTGCATTCACCTTCAATGGAAGAAATTGCCGGGCGCCTCCAAATTGCCTGTTACCAACAATTTGTTTTGCATAATTAACAGGAATTTTTCTTACGCCTTGTACCAAAACAATCAATCCTAAAATTATCGCAATAAGAATTGCTATCTCAACAAGAAATATTAAAAGACCGCCACCGCCACGGGTTTGTTTAGCAATGAATTCCTGCCAAAAGTTTTGTGGTAATCTTGCCAAAATACCAACCATGATAATTATAGAAGTACCATTACCTAAACCTTTGTCAGTGATCTTTTCGCCGAGCCACATCACAAATAAAGTACCTACCGTTAAAATGATCAAAGTGGATGGCCAGAAAAATGAGGAGTAAGCCGGAAGTAATGCTTCTGCATTTGAAGTTCTTAAGAACCCTATGTAAGCCGCAGCCTGAAAAGCAGTAACTATTACGGTGAGATAACGGGTCCATTGATTGATCTTTTTTCTTCCGCTATCGCCTTCCTTTTGAATTTTTGCTATCTGTGGAACGAGGATAGTCATTAACTGCATAAAGATTGAGGCAGAGATGTAGGGCATTATTCCCAAAGCAAAAATTGATGCTTTGGAAAATGCACCACCTACGAAAGCATCAAGCAAGCCCAGCATGCCGCTTTTAGTGCTGTTATTTAAACTTGTAAGTTGATTTGGATCTATACCAGGAAGTACTATGTGAGAACCTAGACGATAAACTAATATCAACAACAATGTGGTTAATATCTTACCCCTGAGCTCTTCTATGCTCCAGATATTTTTTATTGTCTTTATAAATTTCTTCACAGAATATCTTTTTTAATGTTTGCAATACATATATAATGTATGCTGCAAATATCGTGAGATTATTTTACTATCTCAATAGTTCCTCCAGATGCTTCTATTGCACTTTTGGCTTTACCCGACGCCGCATTTGCTTTAAATGGAATGATTGTTTTTAACTCGCCGTTACCCAATATTTTAACCCTATCCGTTTGACTAATTAAGTTATTGATGTAAAGAGTTTCGGGTGTGAACTCGGTTAATCCATG
>JBDSFG010000127.1:0-5383 GCA_039919615.1 Ginsengibacter sp.
GTTTTTTTATTAACCTGTAATTTACAATTACGCCGACCGGTGCACCTATAACCGGAATCAACTGAGCCATCTTTGCCAGGTCCAGGTAGTCCCTGTATTCCTGCTGAAAACTTCGCCAGTCAAATTGATTTATATCATCGGGAAGTTCTTTACTTTTTTGATCCCAATCAGTCATTTTAAGATAACTATTTCTGCGGTGCTCATGGCTTGAAAAAGCAAGTTCAAAAATGTGAAGCAGGTAAATTCTTTCCTTATAATCCATAACATCATATCCATAAAGCGCAGCGATATCAAATAGCAACTTTAATTTCAATCCAAGCAAAATAGGAAAATCTACAAGGCCAAGCAATAAGCCTCCTGCACCTGTTATTCCTCCTTCAACTGCGGCAGTATTTCTGTAAAATTCTACTCTTTGCTGAACTGCAAGTTCACGTGCCTGTAAGGAAGCGTCTGTTAAGGGTTTAGCAGTGGTATACTTTGCGCCAAATAAAACACCACGAATCATTTGCTTTATAGTTGCTGTTATTGCCTTATGTACTTTTTCAGGTATCCATGTATTTATCTTTGTTTGTACTTTTTTAGAAATATTGTTTAGAAAAGAAGGACTCCGGAGCATTTTTCTTTGCCATGCTTTTAATTCTTCACACACCTTTTGCTCATAATTTTCCATTAAATACTTTTTAAATTAAGCCAAAGTTAAACAAGGTATCCAAGCCTGCAAAGTGGTATGATATAAAAGCACATTCTTTTATTTACTAACTTGAACTCTTTAAAAGTTTACATGCCTATCTCAAAAAAACTGTTTCTTCCACTTGCCTTGCTTTTCACTTTTAACGGATTATACGCCCAGGAGTTTGGCGGTAATCCTCCGTCTGTAAAATGGCAACAGGTCAATACGCAAGTTGCACGGGTAATTTTTCCGGCAGGGCTTGATTCGCAGGCTGCCAGGGTTAGTAATATAATTGCTTACCTGGCAAAGACCACGCAACAAACCATTGGCAGCCGTGAACGTAAATTAAACATGGTGTTGCAAAACCAAACCACTATCTCTAATGCCTATGTTGGACTGGCCCCTTTCCGCAGCGAATTTTTTCTCACGCCTCTACAAAATAGTTTTGAATTGGGAAGTTTACCCTGGACAGAACAACTGGCTATTCATGAATTCAGGCATGTACAGCAATATAATAATTTTAATGTGGGCCTCTCAAAAGTGCTGCGTATTTTATTTGGAGAAGAAGGGCAGGCGCTTGCCAACAACGCTGCTATACCTAACTGGTTTTTTGAAGGGGACGCCGTTTTTAATGAAACTAATGTAAGCCGCCAGGGGCGTGGCAGGTTACCGTTTTTTTTTAATGATTACCGCTCTTTATGGAAGGCCGGTAAAAATTATAGCTGGATGAAACTGCGTAATGGTTCATATAAAGATTTTGTGCCTGACCACTATGCACTCGGCTATTTACTGGTGGCCTATGGCAGGGAAAAATATGGCGATGATTTCTGGAAAAACGTTACACATGATGCGGCAGCCTTTAAAGGATTATTTTATCCCTTTCAGAAAGCCATCAAAAATTATTCGGGTATAAATTATTTTGAATTCAGAAATGATGCATTGCAATATTTTAAAAATGCGCTGACTGATAAAATAACTGATAAGTATATAAGGCAGGGTAAAAAAGAAAATTATATTAGCTATGAATATCCATCTTACGTTAACAACAAGACCATAGTACTCGTAAAAAGCAGTTATAAAAATCCTCCGGCATTTTATGTTATTGACGAAAAGGGGGAAAGAAAAATAAGAAGAAAAGATGTATCGCCTGATAACTATTTTTCTTACCGGAATGGTAAAATTATATATGCATCATACCGCCCTGATAAGCGCTGGGGTTACAGGGATTTTAGTGAATTGCAAATATTGGATATTGCCAGTGGCAGGCAACAAACAATAACCCATCATTCAAAATATTTTTCGCCGGATATAAGTGAAGACGGGAAAACAATTGTAAGCGTTCAGGTTGAACCCGGAGGCCGTACCTCATTGCAAATACTCAATGCAGAAAATGGAGAAATCATTTCGTCTGTTCCAAATAAGGAAAATTTATTTTACACTTACCCAAAGTTTTATGAGGCAGGTAAAATAATTTCAGCAGTTAGAAATAAAGCAGGGCAAATGTGCTTAGCTCAAATAAATACCAGTACCGGGAGTGCCGAATATTTTTTCCCTTTTTCATTCAATGTTATCGGCTTCCCTTATGTTTTTCATGATACTGTTTATTTTTCTGCTTCTCATGCCCACGATGATAAAATATTTGTGTATGCTTTAAAAAATAAAACGCTGAGTATACTGGAAAACCCATTACCCGTAGACGCATTGGGCTATTATCAACCTGCCGCAAATGAACATAAAATTGCCTGGACAACTTTTACTGCAAATGGTTTTAAGCTTATTGAAAAAGATAAATCAATTTCGGCGTGGAAGAGTGTGGATGAAAAATATTTTGAACATAGCATTTCTGATTTTGGCGTTACAACCCTGAATAAAACCAACGCTAATTTATTGGCATCTGTCCCCAAAACACCGATGTTCTTTAAGCGGTATTCAAAGGCAACCGGCCTGCTTCACTTTCATAGTATTGAACCAAATATAGATGATCCGGAATATTCCATAACATTAGTGAGCGAGAATATTTTAAACACGCTGCAGTCTCAATTATCCTTTACCTATGATAGAAATGAGCAATTTAAAAAGCTGGGTTTCAATGCAGTTTATGGCGCTTTATTTTCCTATTTATCGGCCGGCATTGATTATACAATTGACCGGCGTGGCCGGTATCATGGACAAAGAATTTATTGGAATGAATTAGAGCCAGGCGTTGGTATTAATATCCCATTGAATTTAAGTAAAGGAAGATCGCTTACTAATATGAATGTGGGAACACGGTATACTTTTAATCAAACGAATTATACAGGGGTTTTTAAAGATTCATTGGGTAAAGTTTCATATAGTTACCTGAACAATTTTTTTTCATTTGTTAACCAGGTGCAAAAGGCAAAACAACAGATATATCCCCGGTTTGCACAAACGTTGAGCGTTAGTTTTAAAAAGGCTGTTACTAACTACCAGGGTGCACAATTTGTTGTTGATGTTAATTTGTATTTACCAGGGTTGTTAACTAATCAAAGCATAGTTTTAAATGGAGCTTTTTTACAAAAGAATAGATCCAATCAGTTAAATTTTTCAAGCAATTTTCCATTTTCAAGAGGGTATAACGCAGAAAATTTATACCGGATGGTCAAGTGGGGAACAGACTATCACCTTCCTTTAATTTACCCTGATAGGGGAATTGCTGATATTGTATACTTGCTGCGAATGAGGGCTAATTTATTTTACGATCAAACTCATGTAAATGATTTTTTCAACAACGGCACATCCTTTACCGGCGATTTCAGGTCAACTGGTGTGGAGGTTTATTTTGACACAAAATGGTGGAACGAGTTGCCCTTAACTTTTGGTGTGCGCTACAGCCGTTTATTAGATGACGATTTATTTGTACAACCGGGAAAAAATCGCTGGGAAGTGATTTTGCCTGTTAATTTACTGAGACAATAATAGCACAGGCGGAATACAATTAATCTCATTACGGACTTTTTTTAAAAATTTTTAGCAACGTTAGTATTTGATCTGACGGTTTAGGTTTTACTCTAAACAAGCTATGTCATTTATCTTGCTTGCTTTTTGCTCAACCGTCTATATTTCAAACGTGAATACCGAAAGGCTTTTATGATACAACCCTTCAATAAATGAATGCTTGGAGAGCGGTAAAAAGCAAACAATTAATTCAAGCGTATCAAAATGCTCACAATAAAAATTAGACCGCGTACCTGGGAGAGCCATGGGGATAGAATAATGAAAGCCTGAGCGCCCGATCTTCCATTTTAGTTATCCGGATTTTAGCGAATCTTTCGCAATATCAAAGCCAATGAATAAATTTGTTGTGGCATGATTTTATCTGTGAATTAAAGCTGGAAAGCCCTCTTCACTATAAATTTTTAGCATCGCTTGAATGAGACATTATCAAAATAAAACTTCTGCCCGTTTTTTCTCCGTTGCACCGGGAGTTTGGGGAATAAAAGATGTGTTCGTAAATATGTACATGATACTAAATCCATTTGATGGAAATTGGGTTTTAGTGGATGCAGGATTAAAATGGTCTGCGCCGAAAATTAAAAAAATTGCAACACAACTTTTCGGTGAGGCTGGTAAGCCATCGTCAATAATACTTACGCACGGGCACTTTGATCATGTGGGCTCGCTACGGCAACTGGCAGGCGAATGGAGAGTTCCGGTTTTTGCTCACTATCTTGAAATACCCTATCTCACCGGTAAATCTTCTTATCCGCCGCCCGATCCTTCCGTGGGAGGGGGGCTCATGTCATTTATGTCATGGAGCTATCCCAGGTCGCCAATAAACATTAGCAGCTACGTACATGTTCTGCCCGAAAGCGGGAGGGTACCTGGCTTACCTGAATGGAAATATATCCACACTCCGGGACACACCCCCGGGCATATTAGTTTATACAGAGAAGGCGATAATGTTTTAATTGCAGGTGATGCATTTGTAACCACCCAGGCCGAATCAGCGTTGTCTACAATAATTCAGCATAAAAAATTATCGGGTCCGCCAAAATACTTTACTTACGATTGGATATTAGCAAAAGAGTCTCTTAAAAAATTAGTGAGTTTAGAACCAGAAATTGCATCTACAGGGCACGGTCGCCCTATGCATGGGGAGATTTTGCGAACATCACTACATAAATTATCTGATCATTTTTATGAGTTAGCAGTTCCACGAAATGGCCGATATATAAATGATCCTGCAGTCACCAATGCCTCAGGAGTAATATATACCCCGGCAAATAACGTTAATACCAGAACATTTGCTATAAAAGTATTAGCCGTAACTGCGGTTACAGCATTCACCTGCATATGGTTAATGAAGAAAACCAATAAGAAAAATAAAATTAAAAAAGCACTCGCTTACGAAGTTTGGTAGAATAGCATGATACCTTTTGTTGAAATCTTCGTTATTTAAGAACAGACTCTTAAATTTTTTTATAAAAACATAATATATTATGTTATGTGTTGTTATATTAACGCAATAATTATAAATTTGTATTCTTGAAAAAATTTTTTTACATAATTATTCTTATTGTTGGAATCAGTTTTGAGAGCTTCGCTCAAACCAAGATCTTTGTAATTTCAGATCAGGCTGTTAAGCTTATTAAAAACCAGTTGAACACCTTCTTTAACCTGTTCAACGTCAGCAGAAGTATTCATTTGCTTTTCGGCCCTGTCGCAATCGTCTAATACATCAAGCAAGGA
>JBDSFG010000174.1:0-5943 GCA_039919615.1 Ginsengibacter sp.
ATGCTTTTGCCACGTAAAATTACACCGCCATCTACCCCTTAATTCAATACAATATATTTTCCGTTTGAAACCTTTATTAACATTGGGTTGTATGGGTTTTTATGCTATTTTTAGCCGGACAATAATGATAAATTATCTTAAAAAGCAGACGCACCCGTATAATTATGGGGAGTGATGCCTTTCAACTCCTTCTTTAGGCGGGATGAAATTTTTAATTTATCAATAAACTCATGCATCATTTTTTTATTGATAATGCCATTTCCTCTTGTAAGTTCTTTCAATGCTTCATAAGGTTGCGGATAACTTTCTCTTCTTAGAATAGTTTGTATGGCTTCGGCTACAACTGCCCAGTTATCCTCAAGATCATCATTTATTTTTTGTTCATTCAAAATCAATTTATCCAATCCTTTCCTAATAGAGAAAAATGATAATATTGTGTGGGCTACTGGCATTCCAATATTTCTTATCACCGTTGAATCGGTAAGATCTCTCTGTAACCTTGATACCGGCAATTTGGCTGAAAGATGCTCCAGCAGGGCATTAGCTACTCCTAAATTACCTTCAGCATTTTCAAAGTCAATTGGATTTACTTTGTGCGGCATTGCACTGCTGCCTGTTTCATTCTTATTTATTTTTTGTTTAAAATAATCCATGCTGATATAAGTCCACACATCGCGGCAAAGGTCAGTAAGAATAATATTGATTCGTTTTATATTATCAAAATGAGCGGCAAGCATATCATAATGTTCAATTTGCGTGGTAAATTGTTGCCTTTGCAAACCGAGGTTTTTTGTAATAAAGCTGTTTGCTAATTTTATCCAGTCAGATTTTGGAAAGGCCGCAAAGTGAGCATTAAAATTTCCGGGTGCTCCTCCAAATTTTGCTGTAAATGGAATAGAAGCAAACAGGTTTAACTGGTTATCTATTCTCTCGGCAAAAACCATAATTTCTTTTCCAAGAGTTGTAGGCGACGCCGGCTGGCCATGTGTTCGGGCCAGCATGGGAACTTGTTTCCATTTATTTGCCAGGCCTTGCAAAGTTTCTTTGATCTTTAAAACGGAGGGCAGGTATTCGTTTTCTATTACCGCTTTCCACAATAATGGTATAGCAGTATTATTAATATCCTGAGAGGTTAGCCCAAAATGTATCCACTCTTTGATGTCTCCTGCACCGTATTTATCAAATTCATCTTTTAAAAAATATTCAACCGCCTTTACATCATGATTCGTGATCTTTTCAATTTCTTTTATTTTTTCTGCATCTGTAATTGAAAAATTATCATATACTTTTTGTAAATATTTTTTAACGCCAGGTTGCAGTTTAAAAAATTTGCTATCATTTAAAAAGAAGAAATATTCAAGTTCTACATATACCCTCCACTTTATTAATGCGAACTCCGAAAAATATTCATCAAGATGTTGAAGCTGCTGCCTGTAACGGCCATCAATTGGGGAGATTGCAGTAAGGGCTGTAAGTTGCATGAGGCAAATATAAAAATTTGAATCCGGATGTATCGGGTTAAAATTCTTAATGTGATATTAAATGAAACTTATGAGCAGTTAATAAATCTAATAAAAAAGGCGGCTCTTTAAAGTGCCGCCTTAATGCTTTTACAGTGTAGAATTTATTTCGCTTTTGCAAGATCGATCTGCCCTATCATATTATTGACAACTTTTACCGCTTCGTCAATATAAATATCATCACTCACTCTTTGAAGCCATTGTTTATTTTTTTCAACCTTATCTTTATCTCCTGTTATTTTAAGAGAATCTGCGGTAAGACTCGTTACGTTAAGATCAACGGCCAGTTTGGTTAAACTATCAAGTTGCTTAAACGTTGTCCTCACCTTTTTTTGCTCAGTTCTGAATTTGTTTAAATTCAAAGAATATTCTTTATCAATATTTTGATCAAGCCATTTAATGCCTTCTCTTAATGATTTAAAAACGGCGCTCTTGTTAAGCTGATCATTAGCAGAACTAATAACATTTTGCAGATCATAACCAGGCTTCCACGCAGTATATGGGGCCTGTGTGATTTCGTCCCAGCTTAATGCATCAGGATTATCCTTTTCACGTATTTTCAAATATTCATATTTATCAGGAATAATTATATCAGGTGTAACTCCTTTTAGTTGTGTTGCTCCACCATTTATCCTGTAAAATTTTCTAAACGTAAGTTTAATGTCACCTAATCCATCGGGGCTTTTATTCAATAAACTATTTTCAGCTTCAGGATCAAGAGAGATGCTTCTTTGCACAGTGCCTTTTCCATAAGTTGAAGAACTGCCAATAATTATACCCCTGTTATAATCCTGTATGGCGGCAGCAAATATCTCAGAAGCGGAGGCGCTTTGTTCATCAACCATCACTGCAAGGGGACCGGCATATAAAATATTTCTATCCCTGTCTTTTAAAATATTTGACTTTTCGTCACGTCCTCTAACCTGGCAAATAGGGCCATCTTCAATAAATAACCCGGCCATATCAACTACATCGTATAGGGAACCGCCGCCATTTCCACGAAGGTCTATTACAATTCCTTCGATATTCTGAGCTTTCAGTTTTTCAATTTCTTTTGCCACATCAACAGCGCATCTTCTGCCATCTGGATGCTCAAAATCTGCATAAAACTCAGGCAGATAAATGTAGCCTACTTTATGGTTCCCATTTATAATTGCGCTTTTCGCAAATGTCTCTTCAAGGCTTATTATGTCTCTCAAGAGGCTTACTACCGTTACTACACCGTCGGCTTTTTTTATTGTCAACTTTACTTCTGAATTCTTTGCAGCGCCTCGTATTAATTTTACCGCATCTGAAATGGCGTACCCGGTAACATCAACAGGCTCCCCATTAGCCTGGCCAATTTTTACAATTTCGTCCTCCACATGGATGTTCCCTGACTTCCAGGCTGGCCCCCCAGCCACTAAGTTGGCAACCTTTATTTTTCCATCATCCTCTTTTAATTGAGCACCAATGCCATAAAAACGGCCACTAAGTAATTCATCAAAAGACCGTTTATCAACCGGGGCAAAATAGGTAGTATGAGGGTCCATACTGCTCGTTATTGCATTTACAAAATCACTGAACATATCATCCGGTTTGTTGTGATTTTTCAATGTTGAAAAATACCGGTCCATCTGCTTAACTACCTGCTTGCGTGCTTCCTGCTCCAGCACTGAATCAGGTTTTACTATAAAATTAGCTTTACCTGCATTTTTTTCTCTATCATCAATCATATCAGCATACCGGCCAAGTACAATATACTTAATACGCTTTCTTGTAAAATCAGTTCTCTGCGGCTCGCTTGCAGGATAGTTGCGTTTTTCACCATCCAAAACTATATTTTCATCTTTAGTAAAGTCAAAGTGTTTGGCAAGAATATCTTTATAAATTTTTGAAACCTCATCAAGCCTTGTTGTATATATACTGCTTATCACGTAAAATGATTCCAGGTTAGATCCATGTATTTCATCATCAATAGTGGTTTCAAATTTCTTAAACCCGTCTATATCTTTTTGCAAGAAGATAGATTTATCAGGATCAATATCTTCAAGATATTTTTTAAAAACTTCTTTTGAAAATGCGTCATCAATTTTTTTGGGGCTATAATGGCCTTCTTCTAAAATAATCCCAACATTTCGCAGAATTTTTTCGTATTTAGATCTTGGATCGTCGATCCGCTTATCTCCCCTTCCCATTGTAGTATAGGCAAGAAATAAGCCACCGGCAATAAATAAAAATAAAATGGGAATAAATTTTTTACTCATAATAAAATTCATGGTTTTGTGCATACGTAAAAATAAATGAAATTGGATTTGATATTTAAAAGTAACATGTTTTATTAACAAAAGGTTTTGTAAAACTGATGAGTGGTGCACCAATCTGACAAATAGTAAACGCCTAAAACCTCATTAAAATTATGTGACAAAAAATAAAATCCGGGGTATAAACCAATTGTAAATAAAAAATCCTGAAAACTGCTTCAGGACTTTCTTTGGGTGGATGATGGGGCTCGAACCCACGACCCTCAGAATCACAATCTGATGCTCTAACCAACTGAGCTACAACCACCATTTAACGTAGTCAAAAATAATTAAAAATTTTATACTTCCGCATAAATTACATTTTGTTCCGCTTGTATAAATTGTTTACCTGCACAATTAAATATGCGGATGCAGGAATCGGTTTTTTATCCGGGTAAACTTTAAGTTTGGTGAGAAAAAGCCTGTATTGTTTCCTAAAAATAGAATGGTTTTATAAACATAGGATAAAGAGTTACCCTAATAAAATCTTATGCATGATGTTTTGCGTCTCCCTTATAATTAAACTGGTACAATGAGGTAATTTATGGCTTCAACAGTTTTTACAAATTTATATCCTATATCGTGTACGAAATCTACGTAATCCTGAAATGAGGTTTCAAATTCAGCCTGAAATTGTTCCTCATATTCAAAAATTATGGGCATTTGATGTTTTTTAATTGTATTTGTGGCTCCTTTCATTGCGGCCAGATCACTTCCCTGTATATCAACTTTCATAAAGCTGACCGGCATTTTAAAATCCAGGCTATCAATAGTAATACTTTTAACCACTTTTCCGGCTTTTGCTTTCAGGTCTATTCCATAAGATCCATAAGCCGGAAATCTTACTAAATCCGGAACGGGGAAAATAAGGTCTATATCATTTTTATCGTAAACTGCATTATAAAACGGCTTTACATTAAGGGCATTATTTGCCTTTAAATTTTTTTCTAAAATATGATACACCATTTCCTGGGCCTCAAAGGCATAAACATTAGTTGACGGATACATTCGGGAAAATTCAACAGCCATTTGGCCATAATTAGATCCAATATCTAATATTATGCTCCCTGGTTTAACGTAGGATCTGGCAGCATCAATTATATGCTTGTCAAATAATTCACCCGCTTTCATAGCCTTTGCTACTGAATCTTTTTCGCAATTTTTGGGAAGATAATAGTTGCCTGTGGGGGTTTCATAATAGTCAAAATTTGGATCGTTACTTTTCCGAAAGTATTTACGGGACTTGTGGCCAAATATCTTCATGATTGTACCAAAATTTTTGCATAGTGCTTGTAACACTAGCTGTTGCTATGCATCAAATATAGCCATTGGAGATTAAAAAAGTACATTTCCTTCAGATAGACGTTATTCGTAGTTTTGCGACATAGCATTAAATTTACGAGGCACATTTTTATCCATAAGTTTCACTGAAGGTTTGGTAAATTTGCGTGTCTTTATTGAAAATATCTATACTGAATAGAAGATGTAAAGAAAGCATTAGTTAATGTGAGATTAGTTCTCAGTGTAAGGAAAAAAATACTCAGTTATCTTTTTGTAATTTACCACCCGTTAACCTATACCTTACATTGGCGCAGTTGTTGAAGCATGCCAAAAAGTCTATACTCATTTTTTGCCAGGTATCAGTAATCATTTTTTTAACTATAAAAACAATAACAAAATGAAAAATTGTAAAAAAGCAGCTACTTACAAAACGATTGTAACATTATTTCTGTTAAGTTTTTTTGAGGTAATGGCCTGGGCACAAGACAGTTCGGCTTCAGCTTCAACTTCAACCTCACAAACCACAACAACTACTACTACTGAAACATGGTATATGCAACCATGGGCCTGGGTGGTAGGCGGTGCTGTATTATTATTGTTAATAGTGGCGCTTGTTAGAAGCAACAGTTCCTCTTCTGGCACGACCGATAAAGTTACCTATACAAAAACTACAGAAACGGACACTAATCCCTGATTGACTATTTACAAAAAATGTTTAAAAATAGCTGCATCAAAAATGCAGCTATTTTTTATAGTGCTAATAAGCACAGTTGGTAATGGGAACATTAATTTAAATAACCGGTAATATGCAGGATGACTGATTAAAAAAAACTTTTACTTTGTCAATCTAAAGGAACTTC
>JBDSFG010000214.1:0-32076 GCA_039919615.1 Ginsengibacter sp.
TCTATATATCCGAGCCCGGCATCGGTGTAGGGAACATCTCCATAAATATCTGTTGCCCGATGCAACACAAACACACGCCAAATACTGCCTGCCGCATAATAATTGATCAGATCAGGCTTGTCTTTGGTAAGAGCCAGCATCTGTACCAGTTCTTTCAGATGCAGCGCATAAATAGTTTCGAACAGATCACCAAACTGACCATTTTCAAAATTCTTGTCACCAGACCAGTTAGTTCCGAGTGCTGCCATATATTGGTTGGTTGCCGAAAAATATTTGATACTGGTGCGGTTGCGGTCGGCAGTGCCCACCCCTGCGGTTCTAACCTGGCTTGCAGTAAATAAGTTTCCCAAAACTGGTTCTACGTAGGCATTGGGGTTAGTGTTCAGTTTTTCGAATCCTTTGTCGCAGGAAGATATTAGCGAGGCCAGGGTAAGCAGAAAGCTTAGCTTTATCAACCTGGTTTTCAAATTCAATTTTATATATTTCATAAAAAATTTATTAAGGATGTTATTATATATGTCGGTTAAAATTTCACCTGCAGGTTTAAACCATAACTGCGGGCAGTTGGCAATCCAAAATTCTCAAGGCCCTGGGAGTTACCGTTGCTATAGCTGGACTCGGGATCTATATTATCTGCAGCATTATATATGAGCAGCAGGTTGCGGGCAACAAATGAAAGACCTACAGATTGAACAGGTATTTTTCCCAGCATTTTTCCTGGTACCGTAAACCCAAGTATCACCTGTCTTAATTTAACAAAGTCAGCGTCTGTTACAAATTGATCCGTAATGGTGTTCCAGATACCCTGGTAATAAGTTTGGGCCGCAACATTTTTAGTAAAGGGAGCGCCGGTCTGGTCAACGCCAATAACGTTGATGCCGTTGTCCCTAACACCATTTTCGGCCGTCATTTTATGCACGCCAAACTGTGTTCCATAGGCGTTAGTTGCTGAGTAGACTTGTGCACCAAATTTTCCATCGATAAGAAATCCAAAGTTGAAACTCTTGTAAGTAAAGTTGTTGCTCAGGCCCATAGTCAGCGGCGGTACACCCTTTCCTAAAGGAACCAGCGCACTTTGCTGCGGAATCCCGTTTGCATTGTTATAAACAACATTTCCCTTTGCATCTGTTTTCATCCGGTTACCCGCTATCATGCCAAAAGGCATTCCCACGAAGTGATAAATCCAGCCGTTCTCAGTACGTGTTCTGTTTGTATTTTCTGCCTGGCCAAAAGTGATAGAGGTAATACCATCACCAATCTTAACTACCTCATTTTTATTGTAGGCCATGTTATAGCTTACATCCCAAACTAAACCACGGTTGCTTTTAACTGGTGTGCCGGTCAATAAAAGTTCGATCCCCTGATTTTTGATCTTACCAACATTCAATGCAACTGCATTGTAACCTGAAGTCCAGGGCACCGATGCGTTCACAATATCGTCCGTTGTAGTTCTGTCATATACCGTAAGGTCTACACCAACCCGATTATTAAAGAGGCGTGTTTCAATACCTATTTCAGAAGTAGTAGAAGTGTACGGCTTTAATTTATTAGGTATTGTGTTGCCCACAATATTCTGCAAAGTGGCGCCAGAGGCGGATAACTGTGCCTGGTTCTGGTAAGTAAGATCAAGCGCATAAGGACTTGGCGCTCCGCCACCAACCTGTGCCCATGAAGCTCTTAGTTTTCCATAGTTCAGCCAATTAGGTTTATTTTTCCACGCATTGGAGAAAAGAAAACTTACTCCCGCCGAGGGATACAGCAGGCTGTTGTCTTCAATGTCCAGGGTTGAGAACCAGTCCTGGCGTGCTGTTACATTCAGGAACAATATATCGTTGTACCCAACATCGGCAGAAGCGAAAAGTGAATTGATAGCAAACTGCCTGTAGGTTTGGCTAAACGCCTGCTGGCTACCGTTGCCGATAAAATATTTAAAAGGCACATTAAAAAAACCACTGCTTAAATTAACACCATCATAGGTATTTTGCATCTGGTTTCCACCTACCAGTGCGTTTAATGAGATCTTATTAAAATTCTTATTAGCCCCGATAATTCCCTCAAGATTATATTCCTGGCTTATATTCTGGTCGGTTGACATACTACCGCGGTTATTAAAGGCGAGACCTGTTGGCTCAATATTTTCACCTTTAAGATTAAAGCGATCAATTCCGAAACGTGCCCTTGCATATAACCATTCGGTAATATTATAACGGGCACTGAATGATCCGATGAACCGGTTGCGGGTGTCCCTGTTCTTAATATTGTTTACGGCAAAATAAGGATTGGTAGCATAGATATAATCATTCCAGAGCACTTCATAGCCGTTGGCATCATAACCGGGTGAAAGTGTACGTACATCTATATTAGTGCCAATCAGTTGAGCGCCGGTGTTGGGGTTCTTCTGGAAGTCTGCCACAAACGTACGGTTCTTTGTTTTTTCAATATTGTATTGAGCGTTGGCTTCAAAAACGAGTTTATTTTTCAGGTTGGCATTAAGGCTCAGGCTAAAGGTTTGCCTATTGAGGGAGTTGTTAGGAACAATTCCCTTATTGTCCAGGTTAGATCCTGACAAACGGAAATTAGCAACCTCATTGCCGCCAAAAAAGGATATAGTGTTGGAAAATGTTTTGCCTGTATTATAGAAATTTTTCAGGTTATCTTTTTGCGCAACGTAAGGTCTTTCCCCACCGTCTGGCTGAAAGACTGAAGATCCATCCAGTTTAGCACCCCACGACATTCTTCCATTTGCAATGGCGTCGGCTTTGGAAGTAGGGGCCAGTCCCCTGGAACCTGAACCATATTCATATTGCCAGTCATATAACTGAATAGGCGTTTCCCATGTGTGCGTTGCGTTGTATTCTACGCCGAGACCTTTTTGACTGCGTCCCGATTTTGTAGTGATAAGGATAACACCGTTTGCTGCACGTGACCCATAAAGAGCGGCTGCCGTTCCTCCTTTTAGCACTGACATACTTTCGATGTCATCGGGGTTAATGCTGATCAATCCGTCTCCACGGTCTATGCCGCCGAAAGTACCAGGATTCCCCTGGTTAGCGTTGTTAATTGGAATACCGTTTACCACATACAAAGGTTGGTTGTCGCCATTTAGTGATCCATTACCCCTGATAACCACACGGCTGGAACCGCCGGGGCCAGTAGCGGTACTGGTTGCATTTACACCTGCAACCCGCCCTGTGAAAGCGTTTCCGAGATTGATCTCTCTCGCCTTGTTTAGGTCTTCACCATTTACTTGTGTAACTGAATAGGTGAGCGCTTTCCGTTCTTTTCTTATTCCCAATGCTGTAACAACTATCGAATTCAACGAGAGACTTTCTTTCAGGAGTTTTATGTTAAAACTGGTTTGCCCATTTATAGAAATTTCCTGAATGTTATACCCGACGGAAGAAAAAACCAGCACACCTTTTTCAGGAACATCAATAGAAAAGTTTCCGTTGCCATCGGTGGTAGTTCCCTTGAAAGTACCTTTTACATTAATGCTAACGCCTGGTACAGGATTACCATCTTCATCAGTTACCCTCCCTGTAATTTGAGCAGCAGGGGCCGGTATTATTATGGGTTTTTGATATTGGGTTCCGGCAGGTAGTTTTTCTTTTAAAACAATTGTATTTTCCACAAGGGAGTAATCAAAAGGCTGGTTTTTAAAACATTCATTCAATGCATCCGGGAGGGAAACATCTTTCAACGTAACCGTTACCAGTTTTGATTCGGCCATCCATTCCTCCCGATAAACGAGATGGTAACCACTTTGTTCTTTGATTTTTTTTAGCACCTGTTCAAGTGGTGCATTCTTAGCCACCAACGTAATGCGTTGCGCATATCCTTCGGCGCTTACATTAAGACAAGCGGCTAATAAAAAGATTGCTGTGAGCTTCATAACAATCAGCGTTTTAATACGCCCCTCTGAAGGGCGGTAACAATCATGATACTTGAAATACATAACTTTGATTTTTTTGGGTTAAACAATAAGCAGTCCGTTGAACGATTGTATTACTGTATTAGCCAGCGTTCCGGCCGGAAGTAGTTGCATACTTCCGGCTTTTATTTTGGCTAATAATTTTATTCTTTTTTCATATGTTGATACATTATTTTTTGGCTTGTACCTATGATTTTACCATAACTTTCTTCCCATCAATGGTAAAATGCACACCGCTGAGTTCCATCACTTTCAGTACTTTTGATAAATTCATGTTCCTCGGTATATCGCCTGAAATGCGGCCCGGCGGAACCTCGCCCTGGTAAACAATATCAACGTTATACCATCTTGCAATTTGTCGCATAATGGATCCTATACCTGCCCTTTTCATTACAAACAAGCCATCCTTCCATGCTAATACTTCCTGGGGATCGGCATCATTAACTAAAATAAGTTTCCCTTTTTCGTTCATTTGCGCCTGCTGACCGGGAAGCAGCATGGCACTCATATTATTTGTTGTGACTTGTACTCTTCCTTCCAGCAAAGTCGTTTTTGTTATAGCTTCATCATCATATGCATTTACATTAAAATGAGTACCCAATACTTTTACTTGCTCCCCGTTCCCTAAAGAAGTTTTGATCTTCACGATAAAAGGAACTTTCCTTTGTCCTTCTCCAGCAGTTAGCGTTGTCACTTCAAAGTATGCTTCACCTGTTATTTCAACTGTTCTTTCTGCGCCTGTAAATACAACAGGAAAACGAATACTGGATGCTGCATTCAACCAAACCCTTGTGCCATCAGCTAGAGTAACATTGTATTGGCCGCCACGCGGAGTAGATATAGTATTAAAAAAAGCCTCATCATTTTCAGTAACCTGTTGGCCGTTTTTCTCGTAAGCCAGCAAGCCATTATCCAATTTCCTTACTTCAACATTTCCCTGTTGACTGATTGTGCCATTAGATGCGCTGTCTAAAACAATGGCAGAACCATCTGCAAGCGTAAGTATGGCCTTATTGCCACCAGGTGCAATATCATTTTTAAGTTTTTGGATGATTGGCTGAGTTTTTACTATTAACTCCTTTGGCAATTTAGATGGAGATATGAAGTATGTTGTGATAGCAACCAGAATTAATATAGCGGCTGCTGCTGATATACGCCTTATCAGAGGTCGCTTTTTTATAACGGGCTTATAATTGTCGTCAATGGTGTTGAGCAACCGGCTCTTGATCCTGTCAGCTAATTGCTGCTCAGAATCATTTTCGCTTCCGGTTAGTTTAGCTTCAGTATCATCAAATGATCGATACCATTTATCTAACATGAATTTTTCTTCAGGACTAATTGTACCCGACTGGTACTTTTCTATTAGTATGAATATATTTTCAGGAGCTTGCATATATATACATAAGTGTGTTGAAAAAGATAAAACACCTATGCCCGCAAAAAATAATTTTTTGTGTAACCTTATCGCTCAGATAATTGCAAAAAACAAATAAAAGTAAAATCAGGAAATTTTAGTTGCCAGCCTTAATTGCTTTAAAGCTTTATTTAACTGGTTTTCTACGGTTTTTGGAGATATACTTAGTTCCCTTGCAATTTGTCTTACCGGCATCCCTTCATTGCGGCTGTATTTGAATATGAGCCTGCATTTTTCCGGGAGTTTTTCTATCTCATTCTTTACAATGTCTAATATGCATTTATAGTGAAGTGACATTTCAGAAGACAATTCAAACACCGGGGTTTGGTAAGAACTATTATTATAAATACGTTCACGCTCTTTGCCCTTTATTTTAGCAAGCACCATATATTTAACTACAGAAGCTAAGTAATTTTCTAATGATTCAATTTCAGTCTTTTCCCTGTTTGTCCAAAGCATTACAAATACATCATGTACTATATCTTCTGCAGCCTGAAGTTCATTAAGCCTGTTATAAGCTATAACAAATAATTTCTGCCAGAAACGGTTATATAATTCTGTGAAGGCAAGTTGGTCACTCTTAGAAAGCAGCTCTAAAAGTATCTTGTTAGTATATGACTGATACTCTTTCATTATAGCAAGAAGTAATAAATGTAAGCCTAATCCTTTAATTAAAAAAAATATGTAACAGGCACTAAAAGAGTGATGCTTATCCCTGGCCACCTGAATTTAATCCTGATTTAAAAATAAAAAAGTCCCCACAAAATGAGGACTTATTATATTGCTATTTAAATATAATTTATATCTCTTACCCCTACATCTCAAGCAACTTATACATCTGGTCAAGCTTCGGCGAAAGTATTATTTCTGTTCTCCTGTTCATTGCCCGGCCTTCGGGGGTTGAATTGCTTTCAATAGGATCAAAGTAGCTATGCCCTGATGCCATTACTCTTACCGGGTCAACTTTGTAATTATCTACCAGTATACGCACTATTGCATTTGCCCGGGCTGTACTCAAATCCCAGTTATCTTTAAAACGGGCACGAATAGGAATGCTGTCCGTATGGCCTTCTATATTTACCGCTACATCAGCATTAAGGTTAAGCACCGCCGCAAGTTTCGACAATGCATCCACACCTTTTGGATTTACCACAGCGCTTCCTGAAGGGAATAATAAATTTTCCGAAAGCCGCACATATACTTTCCCGTTTTTCTCATACACGGAAAGGTCGCTGGAATTAAATCCTTGCAGGGCCTCCGTCATTTTGTTTTTGAGCTGCTCGGATTGAGCTTTCTGTTCAGCCAGCAAAGCTTGTAACTGTTGCAATCTTTGCTGCTGCTGCTGCAGGGTTTCTTTACTTTGGCTTAACAGGTTTTGCTGCTCTGCGGTCTGCTGCCCGAGCTGATTGTTTTGTGAATTAAGCCTGCCAATGTCTGTATTAAGACTTGCAATCTTTGCGTTAAGGGCTGCCATCTCGCCTTGTAAATTGGCAATTCTATCAGCCAACTGAACGCTGTCTGCCCGCAGCGCAGCAGTTTCCATTTGAGATTGAGTAAGATATCTTTTAGCAACACAACTTGTAAATAAAAAACCAATAGCAATCAATGTTAAATATTTTTTCATAATGTTTTTTAAGTTATACATTAAAAATTGTGCCGTAAAATTTAGGCTATTAGAAGAAAATTATTAACAGCGTTACACTGTTTTACAAACAACAGAACCTCATGCTACTTATTTACAGAAGCAACACCATATAAAAAAATAACTACCCCAATTTTTTATAAAAAGAACTGTTCTGAAATGACCTTCCCGTCTTTCACCTCGTAAGCGCATAACTCCGTCATATCCATTTTGCCGCCTTCCTTCATTGTTACATCCATTTTCATTGTGCATGCAAATGAATTGTTCGCCACCAGCGGGTCTGAAACAATAAGCTCATGCATTTCCTGCACCATCGAAATAAATTTTTCCCCTTTTTCAATAATTGCCTTCAGCCCTTTTGTTTCTTTTTCAAAAGCAGGCGAGGCATATGGTTCAATACTTACTGCCTCATCAGAAAATAATTCTTTTTGTGCTGTTTCAAAATCGCCTTTACGGCAAAGCTCAACCAAACGGTTTGCAATTTCATGTGTTGTCATAATATTTTTTTATTTCAAAAATACATATCTCCCGGTGCAAACAATAAACAATAAAATACAATGCAAATTAAGATCGCATTTTATATGGTTTAGGGCATCCTGATGAATTGTATTAATTTACAATTTTCTACAACAAAAAATAACAATGACTTCTCCCGTTAGTTCAAAAACATCCTCAACCCTGGCGAGACCCCTGGGCCCTGTGATGCTTTGGGGATTAGGCGTAGGCTACGTTATATCAGGAATGTATTTTGGCTGGAATCTTGGTCTTGCGGAAGGTGGAACCTTAGGGCTTGCCATTGCAACTTTTTTCATAATTATTCTGTACACTACATTTACTTTCTCTTATACAGAATTAGCCTGTGCCATTCCCAGGGCAGGCGGAGTGTTTGATTATGCAACAAAAGCTTTAGGAGCCGATATAGGGTTTATTGCGGGCATGGCACAGCTCATTGAGTTTGTATTTGCACCACCCGCAATTGCTGCAGCCATCGGCGCTTACTTTCATATATTTTTTCCGCAGTTACCTGTAACTGCAATTGCAATCAGTGCCTACGTTTTATTTACCGCTTTAAACATTTATGGTGTAAAAGCTGCAGCTATATTTGAGTTGATCATTACCATTTTCGCTGTGGGAGAATTGCTATTATTCAGCGCTGTAACGCTCCCCCATTTTGAATGGAAGAACTTAGCGTATAATTCCTTTCCGCAAGGCTGGAAAGGCGTTTGGGCAGCAATCCCTTTTGCTATCTGGTTTTTTCTTGGCCTTGAAGGCGTAGCAAATGTTGCAGAAGAAACAATAAATCCTCAAAGAAATATTTTATTAGGGTTTGGCTCAGCGCTTATCACTTTATTACTATTGTGTATTTTAGTTTTTATCTCTTCAATAGGAGTTGCCGGATGGGAAGCTATTGTTTACAGTTCGCCAGGTGCTGCTCCATCTGACTCACCGTTGCCTTTAGCGTTAGCAAAAATTACAGGCAGCAATTCATTGTTATACCATCTTTTAATAACAGTTGGCTTAATGGGTTTAGTAGCTTCTTTTCATGGCATTATTTTGGCCGCAAGCCGCATAACTTTTCAATTTGGCAGAGTAAAATATATACCTGCTGTATTTGGAAAAGTGCATCCGAAATTTAAAACTCCCGCTAATGCATTATTGGCAAATATGCTCATTGGTATAATTGCTTTGCTAATTGGTAATACTTCCGAAATCATAACTATAGCATGTTTTGGAGCCTTAACGCTTTATATTTTTGCTATGATAACCGTATTGCAGTTGCGAAGGAAAGACCCTTTACTGCCTCGTCCCTTTCGGGTTCCTGCCTATCCCTGCTTTCCTGTTATTGCTTTAATAATCGCTTCAGTATCTTTAATAGCAATGACCACTTTAAACCTCAAACTTTCAGTTATATATTTTCTGATATTAATCCTTGCTTATGGTTGGTTTTATTTTATAGTAAAAAAGAAAAACAATGCCTGGTAAAACCGCTTCCGATATTTTAAAACTGCTCTCTGCAAGCAATGCTCAAAAAGTAAAGCTCGCTGTTACCGATATAGATGGTGTGCTGAGGGGTAAGGTGATAAGTATTGAAAAATTTACTTCAATCATAGAAAAAGGTTTTGGATTTTGTGATGTTATTTTTGGCTGGGACTCAGGTGATGTTGCTTATGATAATTCCGCTATAACCGGGTGGCATACAGGTTATCCTGATGCAAATGCTGTGGTTGATTTAAATACATTCAGAACAGTTCCATGGCAAAATGATATGCCTTTTTTCCTTGCAGATTTTTGTGATACAGATGGTAATGATCTGCCTGTTTGCCCAAGGCGTTTATTAAAAAAGATAGTAAAGCAGGCTGAACATGAAGGATACCTTCCTTATTTCTCGCAGGAATTTGAATGGTTCAATTTAATTGATAACAGGAATGAAAATAAGTTCACTGATCTGAAGCCGCTTACATCAGGGATGTTTGGTTATTCCATACTTCGAGCCTCACAACAAAGTAAATATTTCAATGATCTTTTTGATCTCTTAAAAAAATTTGGTATCCCTCTGGAAGGTTTACACACTGAAACTGGTCCCGGAGTTTATGAAGCTGCTATCCTTTACAGTGAAACAGCAGAGGCTGCAGACAGAGCTGTTCTTTTTAAAACGGGCGTAAAAGAAATTGCATATATGCACGGCATCCTTCCAACCTTTATGGCAAAGTTTAGCGATACCCTGCCCGGATGCAGCGGTCATGTGCATCAGAGTTTATGGTCGAAGGATGCCAAACAAAACCTTTTTTTTGATAAGAATTCTGACACACACATTAGCCCGCTAATGGAAAGTTACATTGCAGGTCAATTGTTTTGTATGCCACATATTCTTGCGATGTATGCGCCAACAGTTAACAGCTACAAACGATTAGTGGAAGGTGCATGGGCGCCAACAACACTAACATGGGCAATTGATAACAGAACTACTGCTTTGCGTGCTTTGCCTGCCGGCGATATGTCCACAAGATTGGAGACACGTGTAGTAGGTTCTGACGCTAATCCTTATCTGGCTATGGCAGGTTGTCTTGCATCAGGTTTGTATGGGATAAAAAATAAATTAAAACTTGAAACTCCTGCAACCAAAGGGAGCGGATATAATGACAAAGGAAATGGTGTATTGCCAAAAAACTTATGGGAGGCAACCCAAAACATGAAGCAATCAAACCTTGCAAAAGAATTATTCGGGCAAAATTTTTCAGATCATTTTGTAGCAACAAGAGAATGGGAATGGAAACAATTCAGCAAAACAGTCACTGACTGGGAGTTAAAAAGATATTTGGAAATAATATAAATGAGATACTCTCATAAAAAAGTCTCTTTAAAATTATGAAAAAAAATTTTTTTATACTCATTATATTCTCTTTAGGCCAGTATGCTTTTGCACAAACTGCTGTAAGAAATGAGCCAAGGCATCATAATGTTTTTGAGAATGATTATGTACGCGTACTTGATGTGTATATTGCTCCAAATGATACCACGCAATTTCACATACATGCCACGCCTTCAGTATTCATTAGTCTTTCCAAAACCGCTACGGGCAGTCAATTGATTGACCAGAATCCAATAAAGAATATATCCGTTGCTGGCAGTATAAGATATGACAGCCTTGTTACGCCACGTATTCACCGTGTATGGAATGATGACACTGCCTGGTATCATGTAATGGATGTTGAACTTGTAGCCGGCAAGCCTCACATTAATGAACCTGCTTTGCAAAACTCTTCGTTACAATTATTGGATGATAAGCCTCTTGTGAGAACATATGCCTTGCAACTAATAAAAGGAGGCAGCTTTAAACTCCCTTTATCAAAAGCAGGTTACCTGTTAGTGAATACTGGTGAAGCTGATATCACATTTCAATCAAAGGATATTAATGAACATCGGTTTATGAAAGCGGGGCATTACTACTGGACAGAAGGTGCTAAAATATTAATGACTGGCAATAACGATATAACATTTGCACTTTTGCAGTTGAAATAATGCTTTTAAAATGGAGAACAGGCAATTTAAAATATTATCAACCGCTCTTTTAGAAGAGTATAGCCAACAGGTTAGTAAGTCGCTTTTGAAAAATTTTGAAAACTTTACAGACAGTGAATTATCAATAGATACATTCAGTTTCTACACATCCGTATCGGCTGTTTATTCATCAAAAATTGAAGGTGAAAATATTGAACTGGATTCTTATATAAAACATAAACGATTCGGCACTGAATTTTTGCCCGACTACACCCGTAAAACAGATGATTTATATAATGCCTATCAATTTGCAAAACAAGCAAAGTGCCATCAAAGCAATCTTAAAAAAGCACACCAGCTGCTTACAAAACATATTTTGCCCGAAGCCCGCCAGGGCAATCTACGCACAGGTAATATGTATGTAACTACATCTGATGGTAAAATTGAATACGTGGCGTCACCGCCATTTACAATCCAAAATGAGTTACAGAAATTATATGCTGATTTAGACACTTTACTAAATCTGAATCTCAGTATTAATGAAGTTTTCTTTTTTGCTTCATTGCTTCATTTAGTTTATGTAAAAATTCATGCTTTTGATGATGGTAACGGCAGAATATCCCGGCTTTTAGAAAAATGGTTTTTAGCAGAAAAACTGGGCGTCAAAGCATGGTTTATACAATCGGAGAAAAACTATTATATGCATCATCAAACCTATTATAAAAACCTACGACTTTTAGGATTGGAATATGAGTTATTGGATTATACTAAAGCAATGCCTTTTTTACTAATGCTGCCCCAATCCCTGACAACAAACGAAACCAATTAAATGAATTAAAAAAAGACAATACCAGCAATTATTATTTAAAAAGTGACAACGGAATTTAATTAAAACGAAAGGTCATTAAAACATTTGCGTGACAGATTTTAATATCATACGGCAATATAACTTTCCAACAATCATTCGCTTTGGGGCCGGCGCTGTAAAAGAATTGCCTGCACATTTAAAGACACAAAATCTTAAAAAGCCTTTTATTGTTAGCGATCCGATGGTAAAGGAACTGGAATTTTTTAAAGAGATCATTAGCGATCTTACCAAGCATCAGTTATCAGCAGAAGTATTTTCAAACCTACATAAGAACCCCGTAAAGAGTGATGTACTAAAAGGTGGAGAAGCATATAAGGCAACTGACCGGGATTGTATTATCGGTATTGGCGGCGGTGCAGCAATGGATGTTGCAAGAGCTATCGCATTACGAATAAATCACCACCAGGATTTGTTTGATTATGATGACCTGATTGGCGGCGATGTGTTTATAACCGGGGAAGTACCTTATTTTATTACAGTACCCACAACCAGCGGAACCGGCAGCGAGGTAGGAAGAAGCGCAATTATTTCAGAGGATGAAACACATAGGAAAAGAATTTTATTTTCACCAAAACTATTGGCAAAGATCGTATTTGCCGATCCTTTGTTAACGATGGATCTTCCTCCTTTTATTACTGCAGCAACAGGTATGGATGCTCTTACCCATAACATGGAAGCTTTAATCGCAAAAAATTATCATCCTGTGTGCGAAGGCATTGCGCTTGAAGGAATAACGTTAATAAGCGGGGCTATTGCCGATGCAGTGCACAAACCGGATATTGCATCAAGAAGTAAAATGATGATCGCATCTTTGATGGGTGCAGTTGCGTTTCAAAAAGGTTTAGGTATTGTGCATTCATTGGCTCATCCACTATCATCTTTATTAGATACCCACCACGGGCTGGCCAATGCGGTTAACCTGCCTTATGGAATGCGGTTTAATTCACCTGGGCTGGAATATCAATTTAAAAGAATGGCAGTGGCGATGGAACTGAAAGAGCAAACCGGTGAGGCTGTAATAAATCATCTGTTTGAATTAAATAAACAATTAGGGCTTCCAATAAAATTGCGTGACATTGGCGTGAAAGACGAACATGTAGAAACGCTTGCTGATTTAGCGTTTGCTGATTTTTGCCATCCTGATAATCCTAAACCCGTAACAAGGGAAGACTTTAAAAAGCTTTATATACAAGCATTATAAATGAAGCGTAAATTAACCTTTGGTATTACTGATTGTGCCAGGTACTATAACTATGAGAATTGGTTTATTAATACAGGGAAGAATGTAGAAGTAATAAAACTTTGTTACCAGGTAAACAATATAAATAGTATTGAAGAATGTGCCGGAATAGTGTTGAGTGGGGGAGAAGATGTGCATCCAAATCTTTACAACAAGCCTGAATATCTTTCACTACTGAACAAAAAAAATATTGATGATAAAAGAGATGAATTTGAATGGAAAGTAATTGAGAAATCTTTTGAACTTAAAAAGCCTGTTCCTGGCATCTGTCGCGGTCTTCAAATGATCAATATTTTTTTAGGGGGCACCCTGTTTTATGACATTCCTGCATCATTAAGCAAATTTGAACATGATAAAATTGAAGAAGATGATCAGCTCCATACAGTAAATGTGGCAAAAAATAGTTTGCTTTATAATATTGCCAGGCAAGAATCAGGGGAGATAAATTCAGCCCACCATCAATCAGTAGATACGGTTGCTGAAGACCTGGAAGTAATTGCACATTCATCATCCGTGATAGAAGGATTGCAATGGAAAAAACCGGAAAATAAATCATGGCTATTATTGGTACAATGGCATCCTGAAAGAATGGCTGACCAGCGAAGTCCTTTTGCCTCCGGTATAAAAAAAGAATTTATCAAAAGATGTTATCAATAAAATATGTTAGTTATTAATCCAGCTACAGAAGAAGTAATAAGGGACATTACAGAAGATACCATTGAAACAATTGCGCAAAAATTTGAACGTTCAAAAAAAGCACAGCCATTATGGGCAAATATTTCTTTGGAAGAAAGAATAATTTGTATCAGTCGTTTTTCCGGATTGCTGGATGAGCAAAAAGATGAACTGGCAAAAACACTTACAACAGAAATGGGCAAGCCTTTACAACAATCATATAATGAATTGAATGGCGCAAGAACGCGGATCAGATTTTTTCTTGATAATTGCACCAAATATTTATCTGACGAATGGATAACCACGGAAGGTGCTACTAAAGAAAAAATTGTGTATGAGCCTCTTGGTGTTATTGCTAATATATCTGCCTGGAACTACCCCTACTTAGTTGGGGTGAATGTTTTTATTCCGGCACTTATTGCAGGTAATGCTGTTTTCTATAAGCCTTCGGAATACACAACCCTCACGGGTTTGCATATTCAGCGATTATTACATTTAGCCGGGCTTCCCGAAAATGTTTTTCAGCTTGCAATTGGTAAAGCAAATGCTGGAAGTTATTTACTGGATATAGACCTGGATGGTTATTATTTTACAGGTAGCTATAAAACGGGTAAATATATTGCTGAAAAAGTGGCGCCAAAATTAGTTCCCTTTCAACTTGAACTGGGCGGCAAAGACCCATTATATGTGATGGACGATGTTGAAGATATTGACAAAGTTGCAGCAGCAGCTTTGGAAGGTGTTGTTTACAATAACGGACAAAGTTGTTGTGCAGTAGAACGTATTTATGTGCATGAAAATGTTTATGATCATTTTGTACAATCGTATGTTGAACAGGCAAAAAAAATGCGAAGTGGTGATCCCTTGCAAAATGATACTGACATTGGACCATTGACAAGAAAAGAACAGCGGGAATTTTTATTATCACAAATAGAAGATGCAAAAAATAAAGGCGCTAAAGTTTTGTGTGGCGGACATGCGGTTGAAGGCAAGGGATATTTTATAGAACCCACCGTTTTGGTCAATGTAGATCATTCAATGAGCGTAATGAAGGAAGAATCATTTGGTCCTGTTACAGGTATTCAAAAAGTAAAAGATGATAATGAGGCAATCCAGTTAATGTCAGATACCGAGTACGGTTTAACAGCAGCCATATATTCCAAAAGTTTTGAACGTGCTGAAGCAGCTATGAAAAAACTGGATACAGGCACTGTTTATTGGAATTGCTGCGATCGTGTGAGTGCTTACCTCCCATGGTCCGGCAGAAAAAATTCGGGTTTAGGAAGTACTTTATCTTATAGCGGCATACGTGCTTTTGTTCAGCCGAAGGCTTATCATATACGAGTTGGTAATTCTTAAAAAAATTGCTTTAACTACTTGCTTAAGGGAATAGTATGCATTGAGTTTTCAATGTAGACTATCACATCGAAATTCTTTTTTAAATTTATTTCTGTAAACTGAGTAGTTTCCTGCGGCATTGAACCTATTGAACGAAACCCTGCTACAGAATTAAGGGCAGGCATATCATCAATCATTCTTAAATCAAGTAAAAAGTTTTTAAACTTGCTTTTTGAAAAAAAATATTCATAAGTACCTGCATATGAAGGATGCACTTGGTAATATTTTTCCGGACCGTAAGCCGTATAGGAACCCTGGTTGTAAGTAAAGCCGAATGTCATGTATTTTTTACCATACCAATCGTTTAAAAAACTTCCCATCTTCCCGTTGGCTTTTGTAACATGCGTATTATCTGCTGATAAAATTATTTTCCTTCTCCCCGAATTTTTAACTAACCAATCTATGTTTTGTGCCATGTATTCGTCCCTGCTTTTTGTTTTCTCTGATTTTTGTTGAAAAGACAAACTTTGTACAAAAACATTCATATAATGCTTTACTCTTGAAAAAGTTTTTGCCTCAATATTTCTATCCGGCAAATGGCTTTCAGCTTCTAAAATTTGATATATCGTTTCTGACTTTTGATAGACTAAATCCCATTGTTGTTTTCTATTTTTCGCATCATCGTAACATTTCTTAAGGTCAGTAAGGCTGGCTAATAATCCCGTATCGTTTATTTTGGCAAAATCTTCAACGGCATTAACAGCTGATATGCCATCCTGCATATCAAATCCCTTAAATTCTACTTTTCTTGCAGCCGTTTTATTATAAAACTTTATCCATTGAATAATATCAATCATGTCCTGTGTTTGCCAACTTGGATAAACTAAATTTTTAATCACATCAGTCAAAGTCCCTTTGCCATATAATACATAGTCATTAATTCTGTCAGCTTCAACGGTTGGCGCCTCTAAGGCAAAAATTAAAAACCCTTGTTTCTCAACCATATATTTTACCAAACGCAATTTGAGCTTATAAATTGAAGAGGATCCATGTGAGTTTTCACCCAATGCGACAATGTTAGCATTTTCAGTTATACGGGAAAGAGGAACCAGGTCTGTAAAGTCGCTATCAGCAGCCAATGATGTTATAGGAACTGCCATCTTGTTTAAAACTGCAATTTCCTTTTTAGCCGGTTCCGCAAAATCAGGGGGTCCCTTTCCGAATTCGGTTCCGTCAATTTTTATTGTTACGTCATCAAACCAGAACTCCCCGGTTCCACTTGCAATTAAAGCAATGAGTAGCCTGTCTGCTGAATAATTGTCTGGAAACGAAGCCTGGTGTGAAACATGTGTCCATTCACCACTTTTTGCTTTTATGGGTTGTGACGCAATAGGTTTGCCTCCAGCCGGATTACGAAACATGAACATTGATTCAAGCGAATCGACACTCTTAAACTTTATATATCCTTCTATCTGTATATTTTTACCTGCAACCAATTCTCCGGGGATTGATAAAAAAGTATAAACCACTGCTTTTTTCAAAGTTGTATAAAGACTTTTATTGCCGCTTTTGGCTACTGTGCTGTCTAACCAGGCATAATATGTTTCCCCTTCGCCTTCAATTGCCCATTTTCTCGGCTGAGATTTGTAAACCCCATACTCAAAGTCAACATTTAAAAAAACCTGGGCAATCCCTTTTTGCGAAATAAAAAACAAGCCGAATATGGTCATCAAATGTCGCATAATGTAACGAGGCATTATTTCTTGCTTAGGGTTTAATTAATCTCCACTTTTTACACGGCTCTGCTCATCACTTGCGCCGCTATTTTTTCTGCGTGCTTCCTGAACACCTTTTTTGCCGAAGCGGTAACTGAAATTAATATTGTATTGCCGGCTTACTCTCCTGTTGGCAACATTTACATTTACATCACTATATTTTACTAAACCTGTAAATTGGCGGGTATTAAAAATATCATCTGCCCCAAATCTTACTGTGCCTTTGGTTTTTAGTACTTGCTTTGTAAACCCTGCATTCAAAGCGCCCATTCCTTTAGCCTGCAGCAAGCCATGCAGCATTTTGCTATTATACCATCCACTTAATTCACCGGCCCAACCTTTGCCAAAAGTAATTCTGTTGGTAATATTGCCTGAAAAGCTGGTGTATTGTATATTAACCACATCATTTTGATAAATACCATTATACCTGTTGTTATAAACATTGGTATAAACATTAATATTCCACCACTTAGCCAGAGGTAGGTTCACCATTACAGCCAATCCATATTGTTTCATGCTGCTGAAATTTTCCCGGGTTAAAAAGGTGGCTCTCTTTTGTGTATCCTGTTTTAATAGTTCAGTGATAATATCATTTGTTTGAGTATAGTTAAGTGTTGTAGTAAGAAACTTTTTAAAAGTATGGCTTAATTCGACATTGTTGGTGAACTGAGGCTGCAGATAAGGATTTCCCTGCTCGTAGGTAAGTGAATCCAAAAAGAATATAAATGGATTCAGCGCCTGGTAATCAGGGCGTGAGATCCTGCGGCTATAGCTCACATGAAATTGGTTTCTATCACTTGCATTATAAGCTACGCCTACGTTTGGAAACAGGTTAGTGTAATCCCTTTTAAAACTGGAATCATTTTTAACCTGGTGGCCTTTAGCTATAGTATTCTCCAAACGCAGCCCGCCGGTAACCTCCCACTTTTTTAATGTTTTAGTAAGAATAGTATAAACAGCATTTATATTTTCATCATAAACAAAATGATTACTGCGGTTATCTGCTGTAAACCCGGCACCGCTGTTACGTAAATAATCAACAGTATTATCTGTATTTACATAACTGCTTTTTATACCAGCCTCAAGTTTCAGTCCCTTGTTAAAAGGATGAACATAGTCTGCTTTGGCACTGTAAATATTTATAACAGATGGAATAGAGCCCTTTAATATAATATCATTGCCATTCTTTATGTTATCAGCATCGAAACTTTCAGTAGTAAGCTTGTTATTACTTTTATTGTTATAATAGATGTAATCCACATCTGCAGTCAATTCTCTGCCGGTTGAATCAAATGTATGTTTATAATTAAAATTAGACGACCAGTTTGTTGAAGTTCTCCCATTTTCACCAAGAGAAGAAAGTTTGTAAAGAACTTTACCTGCATTGTCTCTTATATATGAATCACCGAAAGCATCCTGGGAATTATCATTAAAATTTGCGTTCACCACAAACCCGGCAACATCTTTTTTAGAAAAGTAGTAATCAAGCCCCGCTTTGCCACCGTTATAATTTCCTTTGTAATGAGTCATGGTAAGCTGTTCAGCTACCGAAGAGATAGTGGTTTTATCAGACTGGTAAAAGCGGCGTTTAATACTTAGTTTATTGTATCCTTCGTAACTGCCACCATAATAACTTCCAAAAACATTCAGCTTGTCTTTACGGTAATTAAGATTTAAGCCACTATTTAAACTTCCGTAGTCACGGGCATTATAACCAATATTAGCGCTGCCATTCATACCATTAACAACCCCTTTTTTTGTTTTGATATTAATAATACCCGAGTTTCCCGCTGCATCATATTTTGCAGGTGGATTGGTCATAATTTCTATCTGGCTCAGGCTGGTGCTTTGCATATTTTTAAGATAGGCAGCAAGGTCTGGCCCACTCATGTAGGTCGGTTTGCCATCAATCAAAATCATTACGCCCGGCTTTCCTTTCAGGCTTATGTTACCATCATTGTCAACAGTTACGCCTGGGGATTTTTGTAACAAGTCCAAAACATTAAGGCCAATATTGGTCGGGGATGCTTCAACATTAATAACTGTTTTGCCGGCTTTCTGTTCTATTAAAGGTTTTGTAGAATTTACAATTACGGTTGCCATTGATTTAGAAGCAGGAGTAAGAGTAATGGGCTTTAATATAATTTCTCTATTTGCATCTGATATTTCAATAGTTTCTGAAAATGATTTGGCATTTGCTATCGCTGAAACCGCAACCAGGTATTTTCCATTTGGTAAATTTTCAAAACCAAACTTTCCTGACTTATCTGATATGGTAAGTTTTACCACTGATGAATCCGATGCTTTTAATAAAGATGCTGTACCAGCTTCAAGTGGTTTATTCTTATTATCGTTTAGGACTCCATTTATTTTACCGGCTTTAATTTGGGCAGGTGCACTAGTGATAGTTGATAATAAGATGGTTGCGAAAATAAATATCTGTCTCATAATTTAATTTTTTAGTACTTTATATTATTTATTACATAATGAAACTAAGTACTTTGTATTGCATAGAACAATACATTGTGAAGAAGTGATTATTTCAGGGATGAATGGCAACATTTATTTATCAATCCCGGTTTTCTAAAACCTTTTTATGTGTGCACTATAAAAATTATCTCACGGCACTTATCTGGTAAGAGGTATTTACTTTTATATTTACTTCATTAACTTACTTACTTTAGTTAACCTAATATCCTTTACCCCGTTCACCATTTTTGGCAGGCGACAAAATTTTTAAAACAACAGCATATGAAAAAATCTGGAATTGAATTTTCATCTGGTAGAAGGGAAACTATGAAATTGCTTGCGTTAGGATCAACAGCTGGCTTTTTCGGCCTTCCGGTAAATCTTTTTGCCGGCGCACAAAAGCCGAAAGTTCCCAGTAGTTATAAAGCGGGCATGCCTGCTGTAAAGATTAAAAGTGTTAAGGCAATTGCCACGGCGCCGGAAGGCAGCAATCTGATAGTTGTAAAAGTTGAAACTACAGAACCGGGATTGTATGGTTTGGGTTGTGCCACATTTACCCAAAGGGCAGTAGCCGTAGTTACAGCTATAAACAGTTATCTCCACGATTTTTGTGTAGGAAAAGATGTTGACAATATAGAAGACATGTGGCAGTCGTGCTATGTAAGTTCTTATTGGCGAAATGGACCTGTGCTAAATAATGCATTGAGCGGACTTGATGAAGCATTATGGGATATAAAAGGTAAGCGTGCAGGTATGCCTGTTTACCAGTTATTAGGAGGTAAGAGCAGGTTTGCGGTAGAATGCTATGAACATGCCAGCGGAAACACACCTGAAGCAGTTGTGGAAAGTGTTCAAAAATATATGGCCCAGGGTTTTCGTCATGTAAGGATACAGCAAGGCGGATACGGAGGCATAGGTGCTTCAGCTCAAAAGGCTGACTTTAAAGCAGCAGGGTACGGATATGAGAATGACAACTACATGAACGAGCGTGCTTATCTGAAGTCTGTACCAAAGATGTTTGATATGGTAAGAAAAGTTTGTGGTGACGACGTTGAATTATTGCATGATGTTCATGAGCGGGTGCAGCCAATGGATGTAATTAATATGATAAAAGCGTTGGAAGATTATCACCCGTATTTTATTGAAGATCCTCTTTCTCCTGAAAACATGGAGTGGTTTAAGCAGCTTAGAATAAGTACCAGCGTGCCTATTGCCATGGGTGAATTGTTTAATAATATTAATGAGTTTAAAATGCCTATGATTAACCAGTGGTTCGATTATATCCGTGTACATGTTTCCCAGGTTGGAGGCATAACGCCTGCTATGAAAATTGCCCGTCTCGGAGAATGGTTTAATATAAAGACTGCTTTTCATGGCCCCGGGGATGTTTCACCTGTTGGTCACGCTGCTCATGCTCACATTGATTTAGCCGTTTGGAATTTTGGAATACAGGAGGCGGTTCATTTTTCAGATAAATTAAAAAGTGTTTTTACAGGTTGCCCCACTATGGACAATGGATATATGTTTGTTAATGAAGTGCCTGGCATAGGAGTAGACATAAATGAAAAGGAGGCTGCTAAATACCCAATAGGCACCAAATCAAACTGGCAGGTACGTAAAAGCGATGGAACAATCATAAGGCCTTAAAAAACAAAAATGGATCTTAACTGAAGCTCATTAAATCCGGTTCAAAAAAAAGTCTCCCTGCACGTAACATGCAGGGAGACGAACAAAAAATATAAAAAGAGTATTACAACTTCACAATCTTCTTCACAGTTTTTAGACTTCCCATATGTACCTCAACCAAATAAACTCCATTTACAAGAGTAGAGCCATTCAGAGGAACCTTGTTCAATCCTTTGATAAGGTTAATTCCTGGCACTTCTTTCACTTTTACTCCAAGTGCATTATACACAGATACCATCGCTTTTGTATTCTCCTTTGAATTAATAGATAACACAAAAGAAGAATGGAAAGGATTAGGAGCAATAGAAACACCATCTGTAACAGATATATCCTCTGACTTAGCTTCCGGATCTATCTGGAGTGTTACAGGATTTTTTATTCCTTTTTCCGCATCACTCATAATAACTTCATAACCATCGGAACCTGACGGTCTCCACATTGTAGAAGAGCATGGTTCGAGATAGGCGATAAACCTTGCACCGGAAACTGCCCGGAAACCAGGAAAAAGAATTACACGGTCACGGGCTGTGAAATAAACGATATTGGTAGGTGAATTAACCGTAGTAATACAACCATTGGCAGCATTTAATTGTGAGATTGCCTGTACAAACTGTCCGTTTGAATAAGTACCACAGGCCTCGTTAACGTATTGTGCTGATTGCCATTCAACACCCACAGCATGCCAGGCATCGCCAACGGCTATTATTTCCGGGGAACATTGGCCATATAAATCCAAGGCCGCGTGAAGTGAAGCAGCTCTTGCATCAATAAACTGTGACGTTGAATTTAAATACAGCGTTAAGGCCCTGTAAGCAATTAGGCGGGCTTTGAAACGGGTAATGCCTGTAACATTATAAGCCCAGCCATAGTCATTTGTTCCGCTGCCGCCCTCTGACAACAAATAAAACCACCGGTTTTGAACACTGCTGTTAGTATGCACCCCGCATTGGTCATTTGATGATGATGGCGTGCAACCTATGGTAGATACCCAGTTTGTTCCCCTGTATGTATCAGGATCACCATAAGCATTTGGATTAATAAAACTTCGTATTGCTCCCCTGTCGCCACCCACCAGGTAATCACAGTTACCTTCAGACCAGCTTTCTACCATTTCCCCAAATATATCGCTAAAGGATTCATTCAATGCACCTGATTCTTTATTGTAGACCAAGCCTGCCTCGTCCTGTGTAACTCCATGCGTAAACTCGTGCCCCATTATATCGTTAGTATTCCAGTCATCAGTAGCTGCAGATGTATTGCCTGCATAAAATATAGTGGAATTACCAGTACAACCCCAGCAAGCATTATTTGAACCTGCAAAAGCATTATTGTACGCAATCATATCGCCTGATGAGCCATCCCAGCTTGCACGGCCATGTTCACCACTATAGTAGCTGTAAGTCATCTGCGCTCCCCATTGGGCCTGTACAGCAGATTGTTGTGTCCAGGTATTATCAGCATCAGTATAGTAGGTGTTGGATGCACCACCGCCATTGCAATTAAAAACAAAAATGTCAGTGGCCTGGCAATTGTTGTGCGAACGATATACCCCCCCGCTTAATTCGGTATTAATTGGAACGTTACCGTTAAAAGCTGATGTACCCGTGCCACCAGAGCAGTTCATTGCAATATCTGTTGAATGTATAACCTTTCCTGTAAGCGCATCCACATAAACAGCTTTTGCCACAACCTTTGGATCATCAGTATAAATTTTAAATTGCCAGGCAAGTCTGTAATCTGAGCCGCTAAATTCTGCCTCTGCATTATTTGGTGCATATACTAATTCACCCTTTGGATAATAACTGGTATTATCATTTTTTTCCTGGCGTTTTAATTCTTTTTCCATTTCGGGGTTTTGCCATAAATACTTACCGGCATTCATGAACCGCAAGGCTGCATCTAATGCACTTTTTTCGTTAAATGAGGGCACATTGCCAAGATTTAATCCATTAATAAGTCGTCCGTTAGCAGATCTTACAAAACCATTGCCCTCCTGGTGTACAGCGTACTCTCCGTAAACTACTTTAAGATTTTTATAATATTGCTGGTAACGATAATGAGTAAACCCTAATTTATCTTTTATGGTTTTGTTAACCCTCATCTTATCTTCTCCCTTCAATTCAAACGCATCTTTTAAATCAGTAAAAATTGTAGTGGGATTTATAGATGTACCCTGTCTGAAATCAAGCCAGTTAGGGGTGCTTCTCGGCATTGCGAGCGCTTCTAATTTGGGATTAAGTTTAAGAGGTGTGGGTAATGTTCTTTGCGCCTTAACACTGCCTGACAATGCTGATAGCAGCATTATTCCCACGGCAGCGATGGCGACATATCTGAGTTGAATTATTTTACTTTTCATATTCTTTACGTTTTATATTGTTAAACATTATGTGATATGAAAAGATTACTTTCTTTCTTTAGTTAACTCATCAATTTTCTTTTCAAGCAGTTTAATTTTATTGTTGAGTTCAATAATGTAAAGGGTGTTTTCTTCTACCTTTTCCATGGTTTTGGTTTGCATTTCGCCAAGCATGATGCCATTCTCTTTCATTTCGCCTGCTGATGGTACACCAGGTAAATGATTCTCCGCACTAATTTTTGCTGCAAGGTCTTCAATGGGCATTAAGGCATATCCTTTTTTAAATACATAGTCAGGCCAGTTACCTATGAGTTCAACACGAACCTCGGTCGCAATGAGTTTTCCGTTAATAGCAGCTACATAACCCGATGCGCCGGCCAGGCCACCAACACGTAATTCGCTGGCATAGGTTTTTGTTGGAAAATACCCTCCCCAGTTTTCTGTGCCACCGGATGCTGAGCCATAAACACCATACCTTGTTCCGGCTGATCCGGAAGCGGTACCCAAAACACCAATAACCCCCCCGGTATATGCACCGCCATCACCTGTAAAAGCTCCGCCCCGGTATCCGCCTGTAGCCTGAATACCATACCCATATCCATCAGCTGGATGTGAAACCGTTTGAATAGCTCTTATATCTGAGTTACCTACATAAGTAGTAGTTGCCTTAAAAACCGGTGTTGTTACTCCTGAAATACCGACAACGTCCACACGTGCCGCCGGAGTTAAGGTACCGATACCAATACTTCCATCGGTTGTATTCATTGCAAGGCCCCAGCCGAAGCCACTTCCGTAAAATCCCACGTATCTGTCGTTTGCCATACCTGCAAATGCAACATCAGCTGTATTAGCTCCATTCGCAAACCAAATACCGGCACTGCCAGCACCGGTTTGAACCCTCATTCTACCTGCAACATCGAGCTTATAGGCCGGGGAAGAAGTACCGATTCCAACTCTTTGAGAACCTAAATCAGCTGTTAAAACAGGAGTACCTCCTGATAAGAAATTAAACTTGTCTTCAGGATCCGAGTATTGCAAACCCCAGTTAGGATATGCGGGAGAATGGGAAATCACCATCCGGTCGTTATTTTGAGTGCCGGATGTAAACATAGTTAACATGGCATTTGAAGAACCGCCGGGATTGGGGAATTGTATTGTTTGTAAACCACTTGAAAAATTAAGATTCCCTGTTCCAATGCCCACATCGCCGGTTGCCTGGGTAAGCGTTAGTTGGGAATTATTAAAATTAAAATTACCGGTACTGCCTACTTTTAATCTTTCCTGCCGATTGCCCACGTTGCTGCCTGTGACAAAAGATATACGGGCCGGAACATTGCCTGCGGAAGGTATCCCATCAACAAAAATATCAATAGTAGCAGGATTTTGAAAAGTACCTCCATCGTATCCTGATGCAAGAAGGGAGGTTAAATAATCGTTATTGACTACTGCTAAAGGAACAGCCAGTGTACCCCTCGCCCGGCGGCCCTGAAATACTGCCCTTCTGCTTGGAGCATTTGATGCGCCGGCTAAAACAAATTCACTGCTTACGCCGTCAGCCATTCCCATAAATATAGGGGAGTTAAGGCCATCTAACCAGGAGGCTATGGGAGTTCCGCCACCAACTTTTACGTTAAGAATATTTAAAGGATTTGTAGTGCCAATACCCACATTTCCGGACTCATGTATTCTTAACCTTTCTGTATTATTGGTAAAAAGCCTGAGCGGAACCAGGTTGGTAGTACCAAGCTTAGAAAGATTGGTTGCATCATTATTACCGGCGAGATTCCAGGTTTGTGCAACAGCTGTTTGGAGAATAGTTGAAGTAATTAAAATACCTACAACAATGAAAAGCATAAAATTCTTTTGCATGATTAAAATTTTAGAATTAAGAAAAAGTGATTACAAAAAAGTCACAAAACCGATTACGGTGTGAAATAGATTAGCGTGTAAATCTTCGTAGTACTACAGAAAGGGGAGTCTTTTTTAAAAGGAAATAATTTACATTCCAATTAATAAATATCGGGTTAAAAGTAAATAATTTATTTTTTAATACATAGGTTTTTAAATTTTTTATTTTATAAAAATTTGTTTATTGTGCTTTGTTCTATTTGAGAGAAAGCACTGCCTAAAATACAAGGATTGCAGATGCTAAATGGCTGCAAGCACAGGTTTTATTATATGATAAACTCAAACTTTATCTCTTCACTTGCTGACGGAACCGCGGCCTCGCCCATAATTAAGAATGACAATAGTGCTCTTGACTTCAACTCATGATCAAAGAATAAAGTTTTTGTATTTTCCAATAATGCCTGCTATCTTCCTGTCGTCTCATTAATTAACCATTGCAATAACTATTAGTCGTTTTTACAAACATTATGGTAACATGAATTTTTTACTTATTTATTCGCTTATAAATTGGTTATTGATATTATTAGCGGCATTTATAATAGGCCTGTCAAAAGCAGGGTTAAAAGGTATTGACATGATGAATGTTACCATAATGGCAATTGTTTTTGGCGGCAAGGCATCAACAGGAGTAGTACTGCCACTGCTTTGCACTGCAGATATTCTGGCCGTTATTTTTTATCATCGCCACGCACAGTGGCAACACTTTTGGAAATTGATACCCTGGATGATCATCGGTATTCTAATAGGAGTATATGCAGGTAAGGATCTGGATGAGATCATTTTCAGAAGAATTATGGCGGTGATAATTATGCTGACAATAGTAATAGTGATTGCGTTGGAATTCAGGAAGAATATTGCTATGCCTTCAAATAAATTATTTTCCGCAGGTATGGGTTTGGTTTCCGGTTTTACAACTATGCTGGGCAATCTTGCCGGCGCATTTTCCAATATTTATTTCCTGGCTATGCGTATGCCTAAAAATAATTTTATCGGTACGGCTGCCTGGGTGTTTTTAGTTGTGAATTATTTTAAGCTCCCCTTCCAGATTTTTTATTGGAAAAATATTACTCCGTCTACTTTACAAACTGACCTGGTTTTATTGCCGGCATTGCTAGCAGGTTTTTGGGCAGGCGTAAAAGTTGTGTCAATAATTAAAGATGATAGCTATAGAAAGATAGTAATTGCATTGACGCTGATTGGCGCTTTGTTCATTTTTTTAAAGTAAGGCCTAACCCCCGGCTCCGCAAAGCGGGTAGAGAAGAGAGGAGCTTTTTAAGGCAGTCCAAAAGTTACATAGACATCTCCGGATTTTTTATTTAGCTTACCTCCGCCGCAGGCAATTGCTATATATTGCTTTCCATTAACACTGTAAACAGCAGGAGTGGCAAACCCCGCGGCTGGCAGATCTGCCTCCCATAATAATTGCCCTGTTCTTTTATTGAAAGCCCTTATCTTACTATCACTGGTTGCAGCAATAAATACTAATCCTCCAGCGGTAACAACAGGGCCTCCATAATTTTCAGTACCTGAGTGTATCCCTTTTGCTTTTAATTCAGGATAATCGCCAAGCGTATCTTTCCAGACAACCTCAGCTGTATTTAAATTAATTGCTGTTAGTGTGCCCCACGGTGGCTTCACCGCCGGATATCCTTCTTTGGTAAGAAATTTATTATAACCAGTGCTTGAATAAGGAAGCTGCAGGTAAGGGTTAGCAGGTTTTTCCGGAGTCATAAATTTTTTTTCCTGGCTTGTTTTTACTTCAAGAACGAAAGATGCAATAGCGCTTTTTTCCGCTTCTGTAAAGCGATTAAAAGCAGGCATCCTTCTGCGACCGTTAGAAATGAGCTGATGAAATGTTGATTCATTATATCTTTTGTTTACATCAATTAAAGAAGGGAAATTTTCTCCGCCTTTTCTTTCCGGGCCGTGGCAGGCAACACAATTCTGCCGGTATAATCTTTGCCCGGCCTGTAAGTTTGTTTCATTTTTTACGGGTTTATTTTTTACGTTAGCCATTGTTAATACCCATGGCATTTCGTTGGCATTTACATACAAGATCCCCGTTGTTGAGTCATAACCCGGCCCACCCCATTCAGCGCCTCCGTCATACCCAGGAAATATTATTGTGCCTTCTGTGGAAGGGGCATTAAACATATTTCCTGTTTTATATGCTGCCAGCCTTTTTTTAATATCCTGGTAAGAAGAATCCGGAACAAGATCATTAAGATCAGCTTCAGTTAAAATCTGCCGCACAAAAGGTTTGGGCAGCGTTGGAATGGGCTGTGTGGGCAATAGCTTTTCTCCTTCAAGTTTTGTTTCAACGGGAAATGGCATTTCTTCTACGGGATATAATGGGTGTCCTGTTTCCCGGTTAAATAAAAATATAAAACCGCTTTTAGTTGTTTGTGCCAGGGCGTCTGTTTTTTTTCCATCTTTTGTAATGGTTACCAACACCGGTGCATTAGGAAGATCCCTGTCCCACACATCATGATGAACTGTTTGAAAATGCCAGATGCGTTTGCCTGTTGAAGCATTTAACGCAATAAGGCAATTCCCAAAAAGTGTGCTCCCTAATCTTTTACCTCCATAAAAATCATCGGCAACAGTGCCGGTCGGTACAAATACAATTCCTCTTTCTTCATCAAGGCTCATGCCCGCCCAATTATTGGCTGCACCAAGGTGTTGCCATGCCTCTTTATCTTCCCATGTATCATAGCCATATTCGCCAGGCTGGGGTATTGTATGAAATATCCATCTTTGTTTTCCCGTGCGTACATCATAAGCACGTATATGCCCCGGGGCTGCGGTAGCATTTTCCGCTACGCTTGAACCTGCAATAAGAATATCTTTATAAATAATGCCAGGCGTGGTCATTGTAACTGAAAGTTCTTTTACATCACGATCAAGGCCATCATGCAAATCAATGCGGCCTTTATTTCCGAAAGTGTTTATAAGTTTTCCTGTTAGTGCATCTACACAAATCAGATTATAGCCTGCTGTATAAAAAATTCTCTTATCATTTTTGCCATCGCTCCAATAGGTAACTCCCCGGCCTGTATTGGAGAATGTAAGGGGTAACGATAACTGGTCTTTAGCGTCAAAAACCAGCGAAATCCTTGGGTCGAAAGACCAAACTTGTTTGCCGGTTGCGGCATCAAGGGCGAATAACCTCATTTTTGGTGAAGTAGCATAAAATATTCCATCAACGATTACAGCATTACATTCCATTTGGGAATGATCCGAGGTATCTGTATCTGCAGTATGATACATCCAGGCAACTTTTAAACCGGCCACATTATTTGTATCAACTTCTGTTAATGAAGAATAGTGTGACGCATCTTTTGAGCCTCCATATACCTTCCAGTTTGTGTACGATTCTTTTACACGGTTTTTACACGAAGCAGAAACAATTATGACTATAAGAAAAATCACGGGGTGGGATGGTCTTATTCTCATATCTTTTTGTTATTATAAATTAAGTGAAGCAATCTTTTTCTGATAATATCTACTATGAAAGTATTTACTTTTCAAACAATAATGCTAAATGCAAAATCTCATTTTTTATTCTTTTCCTTTTATTTCACTCCCAACACTAATGTATGGTTTAGATATTTAATAAGGCAGTTTTCTATTTTAGTTTTATTTTTAGCCAAACAATTGCTATATGAAAAAAGTTTTCGCATTTATGTTGTGTTTATCCATTTCCTCTTTTGTTGTGTCTCAAACAGGAAAAGTATTTGATGATCTTTCCTTAAAGAGTAAAATATTGAATATGGACAGGAAGTATGCAATCTATCTTCCACCTGACTATGAAACTTCGCAAAGAGCTTACCCTGTATTATACCTGTTGCATGGTGGTGGCGACGATCAAACAGGCTGGGTACAGTTTGGCGAAGTACAAAACATTACTGATAAAGCGATAAAGGAAGGAATAGCTACGCCTATGATAATTGTGATGCCAGATGCAAATACAGGCCGCAGGGGATATTCAAATGATGCCACTAATACCTGGCGCTATGAAGATTTTTTTTTCCGGGAGTTTATGCCATTTATTGAAAAAACTTATCGCATAAGAGCAGAGAAACGTTACCGTGCAATATCCGGTTTATCTATGGGCGGCGACGGAACTTTTACCTACACATTACATCATCCTGAACTGTTTTCAGCGGCCTGCCCCTTAAGTGCAGGAACAGGGCCAATTAACCTTGACAGTGCAAGAGTAAGATTAAAACGAGAGAATAATGCTATCGCAGATTCTTCCATAGTAGCTTACTATAATCGTCAGAGTGTTTTGGAATTGATAAATAATATGCCTGAGAGCGCTAAAAAATCTGTGCGCTGGTATATTGATTGTGGCGATGATGATTTTTTATATGAAGGAAACTGTTTGGCGCATATTGCAATGCGTAAAAGAGAAATACCACATGAATTCCGTGTTCGGGATGGTGCGCATAACTGGAGTTACTGGCGTGCTGCCTTACCGGTGGTACTGGAATTTATATCCATGTCGTTTCACCAGTTTTAGAAAATGAAGCGTGAAGTTTTAGCGGGTAATGAGCAACTTTTAGGGGCTTGATTAACCAACGAGTTTCACGTTTACTGCATTGGCGCCTTTAGGTCCCATTTCAATTTCAAACGTTACTTTACTGTGTTCTTTAATTTCCTCTTTCACTGAATTTACGTGCACAAAAATACTTTCCTGTGTTACCAGGTCTTTAATAAATCCATATCCTTTTGAGTCATTGAAAAAAGTAACCGTTCCCTTCCTTATAAGATCTTCGGGATTAACAGGTTCGTGTTTAGGCACACCTATCTCTATGTTCTCTGCTTTTACAATAATTTTTTTCTTTGGATCTGGCGGCATTGACGAAAGATTTCCGTTTTCATCAACATACGCTAACATACTTTCCCAGCTATTTGCCTCTTTGGGATTATCCTTACGTTCCTGCCTGCGTTCAGCCTTTTCTTTTTTGTTTTGCTGTTTTTTCTTTTCTCTTTCTTTTTTATTCCATGTTTCTGCCATAGTGTTTTACTGTTTTGTTTTAAATGTTATGTTTAGTTGGGGATATTGGTAGATTAATTGAAGGTACGGTATTTTTTTTCCGCCGTTGCAGATGTGTACAATAAGCTTACTACGTAACCGGACTTCCCTCATTTATTTTCTCATCAGGGCTTACAAAATGTAATTTGCCATCCTTATCTTCCGCCATCAGGATCATTCCATTACTTTCTATTCCCCTCATTTTTCTTGGAGCAAGATTAGCAACCACTACCACTTGTTTCCCAATGATTTCTTCGGGTTTAAAATGCAAGGCAATGCCTGAAACGATTATCCTTTTTTCGGCGCCTAGATCAATCTCAAGCTTTAAAAGCTTGTCTGCCTTTTCCACTTTTGCTGCAGTAATAATTGTCCCTACTTTCAAAGCGATCTTTGAAAAGTCATCGAAAGTAATTGACCTCACCCCGGGGTTCTCCAAAGCAGAAGAGGAAGAAGGAGATTCTGTTGATTTATTTTGTTCCATTAAGTTATTTTCAGTTTTACTTTTCTCCTGATCACTATTTTTTACAGGCTGTTTGTTGTTATTCTCACTTTGTATTTTATTGCTTTTCAATTTTTCAACTTGCTTGCTTACTTCTTCATTTTCTATTTTTCTAAACAGTAGTTCCGGAGCTCTTAAACTGTACCCAACACTTAACAGTTTTGTTTTTCCGGCATTTCCCCAGTCAAGCATTTTATCTACCACCTTCATCATGTAGCACATTTTTGTTGCTGTAAAAGGCAAAAAAGGATTGATCAGCACAGCAAGGTTTGCAGTTAACTGGAGACATGCATGCAGCGTATTATCTACGTGTTTTTGCAGAATGGAAATTTCATCAATATTCTCCGCGTTATTTTGCAATTGTTCAATAACTGAGGCTTTTTTCCAGGGTTCTTTTTGTTGCAGGTACTTGTTGCCTTTCCTGGCAAGATCAATGATCTCATACAGCGCATCTCTGAACTTAAATTCCTCTATCAAATCCCCCGCTTTCGCTGCCGCTGATTGAAACTCCTCCATAATATCGTTATCCAGTTCATCTAATACATCAACATGCAACGCAGGTACTTTTCCTTTGCAAAGCTTATGCATAAGCACAAACGTGCGGTTCACAAAATTTCCAAAGATGGCGACCAATTCATTGTTTGTTCTGTCCTGGAAATCTTTCCAGGTAAAATCATTGTCTTTTGTTTCAGGGGCATTGGCGCACAAAACGTAGCGCAGCGCATCCTGCTGGCCGGGGAAGTCAATTAAATAATCATCTAACCACACTGCCCAATTGCGGCTTGTAGAAACTTTTTCGCCTTCTATATTAAGAAATTCATTGGCAGGTACATTTTCCGGCAACACAAAATTGCCATGGGCTTTTAACATCGCAGGAAAAATAATACAATGAAAAACAATATTGTCTTTGCCAATAAAATGAATAAGCTTAGTATCTTCCCTGCACCAATAGTCTTTCCAGTTATCGGTTAATTCTTTTGTTGTGGATATATAACCGATCGGTGCATCAAACCAGACGTACAAAACTTTTCCGACCCCCTCCCGGCCTCCCCCGCCGGCTGGCGGGGAGGAGTAAAGAACCTCATCGGGCAAAGGCACTTTTACACCCCAATCGCTGTCCCTCGTCATGGCTCTTGATTGTAAACCTTTGTCCAGCCAGCTTTTGCATTGGCCATACACATTATTCTTCCAGTCTTTGTGTTCTTCTAATATCCACTGGTTTAAAAAAGGTTCAT
>JBDSFG010000345.1:0-5982 GCA_039919615.1 Ginsengibacter sp.
GGCGGTTTTAGTGGTTTGAACACAACTGGCAAAAGCTGTATGGCCATTAACCCGTACATCCCAATCAGCAAACGACCAGGTGTTAGGATTGGGCTTACCGTTGTAATTACTGATTACTTTTTGTGCATTGCCTTTAATAGCCTCATATCCTATAGTCATTTTATTATTTGAGGGACCAACCTGCACTTTTTCTGACTGTGCGAAACAGGACAAATATTCTTCAAGGTTTTGATTTTTGTTCAGGGCATCTACTTCTTTTTCTATCACATGCTTTATTGCATCGCTATCTTTTTGTTGGCTGAAGCCGTTATTGATTGTAAAAAGATATAACAAGAGTAGCAGGCGCAGAGGATTATTCATTTCAGGCAGGTTTTAGTAAATGCAATCGTTTTTTCAATTTAGGCAAATATCTCTGAATCATTTGGAAAGATTGTTTAAGCAATATTTTCGAATTAAATACTCATGCTTTTATTTAAGTTTAAATACTCATAAATAATTTAGTAAATAAAACTTTCAAAATTAGATCTTCCGAACATCGGAAGAAACTACAATTAATTAAAGTGCCTCCTTATTTTGCAGCAGGGTACCAGTTTTTCAATCTTACTTCAATGTTCTTATCACCCGCGTTAACAAGGGTTTTAAAGGTATTTACATCTTGTCCGCGATAATGATAAGGATAAACAACTTTGGGTTTGAAAGCAAGCACGCCTTGCGCAGCCTGGTTAATATCCATAGTGTAAGGCAGGTTCATACACACAAATGCAATATCAATATTTTTAAGTGCCCTCATTTCCGGTATATCTTCCGTATCGCCGGAGATATAAATATTCGTATCGCCAATAGTGAGAACATAACCATTTCCCCTGCCTTTGGTATGCATGGCATCCGGGGCCTCAGGAAGGTTATACATTGGAATGGCCTCAATAGAGAGGCCTTCCTGTTTTGTTTTATCACCGTTATTTAAGATCACTACTTTTTCCTTCTTCATAGTTACCGGCCACTTATCAGCAACAGCTTGTGGAACTACCAGAACTGCTTTAGAAGTATTGATAGCTTCAATGGTTTTAGGATCGAAATGATCTCCATGTATATCGGTGATAAAAATCATATCGGGTGCAGCAATTCCCTTAAAGGCATCCGCTCCGCCGGTAGGGTCAATATAAATATTCTTATTATGATAACTAAGTACCAGTGTGGCGTGGGTTATAGGTTGGATGGTAAGTTCTCCGCCTTTTACTTTTTCAATATCAGGTTCTGGCCGCTGAGCTTTGGTAAGTATCATGGTTAAACAGGTAAACAGGGTAAATGCAAGTTTAAGTTTCATAGATTCAGTTTTGAGAATGCTAAATTATACATTTTTTAAAACTTGTGATTTATAGTTCATCAGCCGTTGAAGCCTGAGAGGCAGGAGATAAAGTTCAGGCTCAATATTTTTCTTTTAACTAAACTTTCCAAGCAGTGAAAGTTCAATGGTACTAAGATCATTTCCCTCCAGATCAATCTTTAATTATAAGAATAATAATTCGTAGTTCCCTTTTATTAATACCGGGATTCTTTTACTATTAAGATTGACGCTATAATGAAGTCGTCTTCTATCCTGTACCTCATAAGGCAAAATTATTGGTAAGGTTAAAAATTAGTGTAATTATAAAACCTTTTTACAAAATTGAAACTGCTCTGTTTACAAAAATATTACAGCGAGAAATGTATAAAAAAAGCATCTGCAAAAAAAGACACTATAATGTTTTTTATATTGGGACGTTAAAAAATATTCTTTCGTTATAATTCTCAGGGGGAATTTAAAACAGAAATACCGCTCTGCCGTTTTGCGATAAAGAATATTAATGGGAAAGTAAATTTATGTAAATGTGGGTACTGTTATAATCTTATAAAGGTTAATTAATTCACGAGCAGCTCAATGGTGTCTACTAATTTTTTTATATCAAAAGGCTTTTGTATAAAGGCATCTGCACTGTAGTCTGCAAATTCATTTCCCTCGTCAGTTTCTGCTGAAAATAAGACTATTGGTATGGTATATTTTTCTTTAAGTTCTTTACAAATTTGTGCGCCAAATCTTCCAAAGTAACGCATATCCAATAAAATAAGATTTGGATTATTCCACTTTACAATATCAGACACATTACCTGCTGAATAAGTTTGTACATCAAAACCATGCAATGTTAGATCCCGGTTGACTATATCTAAAAGGGTTTTGTCGTCATCAACCACTAATATTTTTTTCATTGAAATTATATTGCAGTAGTAACGGTATTGACTAAAAAGTATTGTATTGCTCACATTACACTCTTTATAAACTTCTTAGCTGTATGGCTGCTCTTATTGCAATAGGAATAGATATACTTTTTTGAACTTAACACAATTTTAATTATTGCGATGTATACAATACAATAAAAATACCCTCTAATAAGTTACATAATGACGTGTGAGTTTGGTAAAATAATAAATCATTTGTTATGAAAACACAATCTGTACAACAGGAAATACTTCTTATGACGGGTTCTAAATTTTCTGCACGGGAATGGGCTGAAAAAAATGTTATTGATAATAAAAAACTCTCCGGAATTGAGCAACTTGAAGAAGCTTGCTGGAATGGCTTATTGGATGAAATGCTTCCCGAACTTGTTCAAAAAACAACCAAGGGTAAAAAGCTTTCCTTGTGGCACATTCGTCATTGCAGATCATTTCTCGGGATAGAACTTAGTGAATCTTCACCTTTAATTGAGGCAGAATCGTCTGTTGATCCGTACTTTTTTTTACCAGCTTTGATTGCAAATTAAAGTTCATTATTTTCTGCAATTTAAACGCTATCATCATTTTAATCTCCTCAACTAATGCTTTGCATTCTCAGTTTATCATGGTTTCAATTTATCTCTGTTTATCAAGGGCACGGTTCTAGAGGCAATGTCAATTAAAACTAGTCACCACAATAAAAAAAGCCTTAAATTATTTTGAGAATATTCTTTCTAAAGTTTACTTTTGAAAAATCAAAACTATATGCAGAAAATTAATCTTACAAAGTAAAATATACGGTGTTTATCTCTGTATAGGATGCCACCTTAACTTTTACTAATATTTCGATTTCGTATAATTAATTGTTGCAATAATTTTAAAATTTAAAACAGTTTCGTATAGTTAAATCAAATACTATAATTTCATCATTTAAAACCAAAAACTAATTTATGAAAAAAGCATTTTTATCTCTCCTGTCATTCTTTCTAATAGTTTGTAGCTCCTTTGCTCAAACAGCGGGCACTGCAGACAAATTATATAAGCATGCAGGACAAGTACTTGATGTAAAAATTGTTAAGGTTGGAGAATTTAGTATAACCTATAAATTTCCGGGCGAAGATGCAGAACAGGTGATAAGCAAACTTGCTGTTGCCAAAGTATCTTATAGCAGCGGGCGTACTGAAGATATAAGTGAAAAAGTAGTGGTATCAGGTAAAGATGATTGGGAAAATGTACAGGTTCTTACTGATAACGCACAAGTAGTTGGCCTTAAAAAGGGTGACGAGGTAAGAGGTAAAACTTCAGGTATGTTTAGTTATAATTCGGCAGGTTCAGCCGATAAAAAAGCGTCCAGAAAAATAAGGGAAGCTGCTGCTGAGGCAGGCGCTCCTTTTATTCTTTTGACGTCCGATAAAAGCGATGGGTTTGGCGTTAAGCAGTCAATAAAAAATGGCGTTATGTATTCATATAAATAATATTTTTTTGAAACATCTGATTTCTTAAGCGAAATAAGCCGTCACTCAAGTGGCGGCTTATTTTTTGGTGGATACTTTATTTAGACGACTATAGCGCACAAGCCCTAAGTCAACTTCTAACAAGTTAGAAGGAAAAAAAATAACCTGGTGAAAAAATATGTATATGTATTACTTCACCCCTACAAAAACTTTTCTAAAATTCGTTACATTTTCTTTTTTGGATAAAACTGGAGGGAATAATACATTTTTTTCTGCAATTTCTTTTCGAAATGAATTTGCATCTATTGTAGTTACTTTAAAACCACAATTCTCTAAAAAAGAACTAAAATCATCTCCATATATTCTCCAATGGTCAAACTGCCCGAATGCTTTTTTCCGGTCTTCAGGATTATTGATTGATAAATCTTCGTAGGTTACTTTTAAGTTATCCCGCTGCGGTACAGTTAATACACAGTGTCCACCCTTCTTTAATATTCTATATATTTCTTTGAGTCCCTCAATATGGTTAGGCACGTGTTCTAAAACGTCACAGGCTATAAGAACATCAAAAGATTCATCTTTAATAACCGGCATATCAGATATATCAATATTGAAATCAAGCTTTTCATAAGCATAACCTTCTGTTAAAAAGTCGGCTGTTTTATAAATTGATGCATGTTGTTTAATTGCTTTACTGATTGGTTTTTCCGGAGCAAAATGCAAAACAGATTTTCCTTCAATAATTTTTTTAAAATTGAAATCCTCTGAATGTTCAAATGTTGCAAAAACCAGCCGTCGCCTGATACCTGAGCGGCAATTGGGGCAGGTTGTATATAAGTGCCAGAAATCACTATCAAATTTATTTGCCTTATAATGACAAAGATTACATTCGACTTTACTTTTAGCAAATGAAAAATAAATTTGATTTGTCTTTGCGAGTATTATTCCGGTTATTCTATTTATTATCCTAAATAATTTTTTCATTACTTATTGGTTATATCCGGTTTTGTAATTAGACGGCCATACATTATCTGTGTATTGGCGAAGCCACGAAGTTCTATTTGAATGAGGAAAATAATTTACTTCACCCCTATAAAAACTTTTCTGAAGTTTGTTACATTCTCTTTTTTCGATAAAACCGGGGGAAACAATACATTTCTCTCTGCTATTTCTTTGGCAAAATAATTCGCATCTATTGCGGTTACTTTAAAGCCGCAAGTTTCCAAAAAAGAAGTAAAGTCATCTCCATATATTCTCCAGTGATCAAATTGCCCAAAAGCCTTTTTTCTGGCGCCAGAGCTCATAATTGACAAATCTTCGTATGTTGTTTTTAAGTTATCCTTCTGCGGAACGGTAAAAATGCAATGGCCGCCGGTTTTTAATATGCGGTAAACTTCCTTCATCCCGTTAATATGATTAGGTACATGTTCTAAAACATCACAAGCTATAACACAATCAAAAGATTCATCCTCAATAGCTGGCATAGCAGATATATCAATATTATAATCAAGTTTTCCGTAAAAATATCCTTCCGTTAAAAAATCAGCTGTTTTGTAACTTTTTGTATGCTTTTTTATCAAATTACGAAGTAGTCTTTCGGGCGCAAAATGCAAAACGGACTTTCCTTCAATAATTTTTTTAAAACTGAAATCATTTGAATGTTCAAAAGTGGCCATAAGTAAACGATGCCTGATAGCTGAGCCGCAATTGGGGCATATTATGTACAAGTGCCATGAATCACTAATGAGCCTGTTAGCTTTGTAGTGGCAAATATTACATTCAACTTTGCTCTTAGCGAATGAAAAATAAAGTTGATTTGGCTTTGCAAGTATTTTTATCGCTAAACCATATACTAGTCTTAGAAGTTTTCTCATTACTTATCCTTTTTTATTTTAGTATTTAGAAGGGATAACATTTAAGCATATTTTTCGATCATTTTTTCAGCGAACTCAAACTGTCCGAAACTCTTTTCTACCATTGAATTAAACAGTTGGATATCTATGAGGTTAAATAGCTCGTCTTTACTTTTAGTAAAAAAAGTTGTGTTTAAATCCTCAAAAGTAATGTTGTCATCAAGAATCAGTTTATCTCCGCCGATTGATCGTAAAAAAGATTTTGCCTTTCCCGGCCCTCTGTAACTTAAGAAAGGCGTATTTACTGTCAGGCCTGTAATACCAAGATGTAATTTCGATGAAATCAATACATCTAACTCTGCCATAAATTGCAGAAGCTCTTCAGGGTCAGTATATTTTATCGTTTTGATATTTTCAGTTTCCTC
>JBDSFG010000270.1:0-10089 GCA_039919615.1 Ginsengibacter sp.
ATAAAGCCCATATAAATATTTTGCCCTCTTTTAATTCCACCGGAATAAAAATAAAATTGCTGAATGCACTGTTTAATGGAAGGCATTGCATTGTGAACGCAGCCGCAATAGATGGAACCGGCCTGGAATTACTCTGTCATGTTGCCAATGACAGCAGTGCCTTTAAAAAAATTATTGCAGACCTATATGACCTGGAGTTTACAACTAATGACCAGGAATTGCGTAAAGAGATACTTCTTTCCAAATACAATAATGAAGAAAATGCCCGGCGGCTTATACAATGGATATACTAGCATTATCCCAAACCTTACCACGTTCTGTTTTTATTGTTCGGGCAGCAAATTTGTTTATAACCATATAATCGTGAGTAGCCATTACAATCGCAGTACCATAGTCTTTACTAATATGAAAAAGTAACTGCATAATTTCGTCAGATGTCTCCGGATCAAGATTACCCGTTGGCTCATCTGCCAATAATAATTTGGGAGAGTTTAATAATGCTCTTGCAATATCTACTCTTTGCTGTTCCCCGCCACTTAAAACAAATGGCATTTTAAAACCTTTTGTTTTTAAACCGACTTTATCAAGAACATCAGCAATTTTTTCGTCCATTAATTTATCATCTTTCCAGCCTGTTGATTTTAAAACAAACTTTAAATTATTATTTACATTCCTGTCAGTAAGCAATTGAAAATCCTGGAAAACCACGCCGAGGTTACGCCTGAGGTATGGAACTTTTTTCCAGTCCATATCTTTAAGGTTATAACCGGCAACTGTACCTTCTCCCTTTCTTAAAGTAAGATCACCATATAAAGTTTTTAAAAGGCTCGATTTTCCTGTGCCGGTTTTACCAACCAAATACACAAACTCTCCCTTATTAACGGTGATATTTACATCAGAAAGAATCAGCGATTCGCCCTGGTAAATGTCTGCCTTTCTTAATTCCAAAATTGCTTCTGCCATATCAGATTGTGTGTTGGGTAAAAAAATTTTTGTAAAGTTAAAAGTATAATTCTTAGCGATTGCAAATAAATTTAAACGCCCTATAAATAAATAACTCTTTTTAAAACTAAAAAAATAGTTGTAAAACTAAATAAATAGTTATAAGTTTGTTTTGTAATTATAAATCTATAAGAAATGAAGACATTAACAAAGGCAGAAGAACAAATAATGCAGGTGTTATGGAAGCTGGATAAAGCTTTTCTGAGAGAGATAATTGATGAGTTGCCAAATCCCAGGCCGCATCAAAATACTGTTGCTACAATATTAAAGATACTTGTCGAAAAAGAATTTGTCGGTGTCACGGTATACGGAAGAACACATCAGTACTATACACTGGTTATCAGAGATGATTATTCAAAGGGCAGTATGAAATCACTCGTAAAAAAATACTTCGAAGGGTCGTTCACTAATGCCGTTTCTTCTATGGTGAAAGAAAATAGTATCAGCATCAGCGAGCTTGAGCTGCTTTTAAAACAATTAAAAAAGAATAAATAATATTCTTATGCTAACAATTGCCTGGTACCTGCTGAAAGTTGTTATTTGTTCAGGTATTTTATATGTGTATTATTTTGCTGCATTGCGAAATAGGGTTTTTCATCAGTGGAACAGGTTTTACCTGCTTACATCCATTGCTCTCTCGATGCTTGCGCCACTGGTGAAAATAAATATCAGGAATGCTGTTGCAGAAAAAGGTACAGTTATTCAAATGTTGCAAACCATTACTGCCAGCGACGAAGCGGCAATTAAATACACCAAAAGCTATGGACTTCATGTCAACTTTGTTACCCTTATCAATACATCTTATTTATTGATTACACTGTTATTACTCTCTATCTTTTTTATATCACTATTTAAAATAAAGCGTTTAAAGAAAAGATATCCGGAAACAAAAGTTCAGGACATAAGTTTTATAGCGACTGACGCGAAAGGCACTCCATTTTCATTTTTGAATTCTATTTTTTGGAATAATGCCATTGACCTTAATTCCAAACCTGGTCAGCAAATATTTAACCACGAGATTGCTCATATAAAAGAAAAACATTCGTATGATAAAATATTTATGAGTTTGCTTTTGACAGTTACGTGGATCAATCCATTTTTTTGGCTGATGCGAAAAGAACTCAACATGATCCATGAATTTATCGCAGATAAAAGAGCTGTGGAAGATAATGACACTAATGCTTTCGCAGAAATGGTGCTCCAAACAGTTTACCCGGGGCAAAAATTTACAATTACAAACAATTTTTTTTATTCCCCTTTAAAAAGAAGAATTATTATGCTTACAAAAAACAGAAATACCAAAGTGAGTTATTTAAGCCGATTGCTGGTTTTGCCTGTTGCAGCAATTGTGTTTTTTGCTTTCACGCTTAAAATAAAATCAGCCGTTGGGGTAGCCCTATATAATGGGGAAACGATAACCGTAGTGATTGATGCAGGGCATGGCGGAAACGATAACGGCGCTGTTTCAATTAAAGGGTTAACAGAAAAAGATATCAATCTTTCTATTGCAAAAAAGATTTTTGCAGTTAATTCGAATAGTCATATCAAAATCCTGCTTACAAGGGATAATGATAAACCCATTTCAGTACAGGACAGGGTAAGATTTTCAAAGGCAAATAATGCAGATATATTTATTTCGATTCATGTAAACCTAGAGGAAAACAACTCCGCTAAAAATGGATTTTCTGTTATAATTGATAAAACAAATAATGCTAAAACACAATTGCTTGCTTCTTCGATAATTCATGAAATAAAAAACACGTACACTATAGCGGATGAAATTGGTACAAGTCAGAATAACGTTTGGGTTCTTGCTAATAATAGTTGCCCCGCAGCGCTTATAGAATGTGGATATATTTCTAATTCGACTGATGAAGCGTTCATTACCAATAGTGCTAACCAGGAAAAGATTGCAAGGAATATTTTGAATGCAGTTGAAAAGTTTGCCATGAATTTAGAAAATGCCGGCAGTGAAAATATTCTAAAAGTTTCCGATAACGATACTGTTCGAAACATGTATTATAAAAATAAAATGGTTACCCGTTTGGAGTCAAACAATAAAAAGATAAAGGTCACTTATCAGGATGGCACGAAAGAAACTATTACACAACAAGAAGCAGATAAACGCGGATTTATATTTCCACCTCCTCCTCCTCCTCCTCCCGAGTCTCCCCCGGCACCTCCTGTTTATCCCGTTGCTCCGCCTCCTCCGCCAATTCCACCAGTTCCGCCGGTTTCTGATTTAAAGGCAAACGCATCTTTTACGATTGATGGTAAAATTTCTTCTACTGAAAAAGCTAAAGATATTGATGCAAGGAGAATAAAAAGTGTAAACGTTATTAAAGGAGGAAATGCTTTAGCAAAAAAATAGGCAGGATGCACAGAATGGAGCATTTGAAATACATACAAAAGAAAAACCTGAAATTTCAGATGCGTTAGTTGTTTTTTACGGCAAGATATCTTCCTATGGTGAAATAAATCAAATTGCGCCAGCCCGGATCGAAATTGTAACTGTTTTAAGGGTGAAAGTGCAATTGAAAAATTTGGCGATAAGGGAAGTAACGGTGTAATAGAAACAACTAAAAAACAAAATAAGTCGATTGATAGCGCTGAGCTGCCAGCTAAAACCTCCGTAAAACCACAGCCAGCCGCTTCGCATTAAAAAACTAATTCACTTTCCTTTAGCTTTATCACTAATTGTTTCTTGTTACTTTCTTCAACTCTTCCAATAATTTGCGCATCAATACCAAAACTATTTGCTTGTTGAACAATTGATGGTGCAAAATCTTCATCAGTATAAATTTCCATTCGGCAGCCCATATTAAACACCTGGTACATCTCTCTATCATCAGAACCACTGGCTTCCTGTATCATTTTAAATATCACAGGCGGCTCAAATAAATTATCCTTTACTACTTTAAGATTTTCGGGGATATATTTTAAGCATTTGGTTTGCCCGCCTCCGCTGCAATGTATTAGTCCAAAAATCTTTTCAAAATTGTTTTCGAGAAGATTTTTTATAAGAGGCGCAAATGTTCGGGTGGTTGATAGTACCAATTGACCAATGTTGATCGCCTGTTCGCCCGTTGATTCTATAGGATCAATTAATCGGTGTTTTCCTATATACACCACTTCATCGCTTAAAGAATTATCATAACTCTCTTTATAATTATCTGCATAAAATTTGTTTAGCAGGTCATGCCTTGCGGAGGTAAGCCCATTGCTTCCTATACCACTGTTGTATGCGTCTTCATAGGTGGCTTTACCAAAACCTGCCAGTCCAATAATTACATTGCCGGCTCTTATTTTTTCGTTCGTAATTATTTTATTTTTTGGCCAACGTGCAGTCATAGTGCCGTTAACAGCAATGGTTTTTACTACATCGCCAACATCGGCAGTTTCCCCGCCGAGGTAATGGATGTTGATCCCAAATGTTTTCATTTTATCGAAGAATTCCTGCGATCCATTTATTATTTGCTCAAGTACTTCCCCGGAAATTAAATTTTTATTTCTGTCTATAGTTGAGTTGAAAATAATATTATCATAAATTCCCACACACAAAAGGTCATCCAGGTTCATAACAATCGCATCCTGCGCAATCGATCGCCAAATAGAAACATCTCCGGTTTCTTTCCAGTATAGGTAAGCTAAAACACTTTTTGTGCCGGCACCATCAGCATGCATTACACTAACAAAATCATCTTCTCCGCCTAAATGATCAGGATAAATTTTGCAAAAAGCATTGGGGTATAAACCGTGATCTAAACGCTTTGTTGCTTCATGCACTTCTTCTTTTTGAGCAGATACGCCACGCTTTGAATAAAGAGACATTTGTTATGTTGGATAATTAAATTTGCAAATGGTTATTCGGTAAAAGTAATATTCAACCCTCAATTTTCAATTATCAGTTGTTAACTACCAATATCTGATTAGTTTTGGCTCTTTATATGCAGGTACATAGAGATATTAATAACTTACCCGGTTTTAAAAATGCGGTAATAACCATTGGAACATTCGATGGTATGCATACCGGGCATCAGCAAATAACTAACTTACTAAAGCAGGAAGCAAAGAATATAATTGGTGAATCGGTTATTATCACATTTAATCCGCATCCACGGATGATAGTGCAAAATATTAAGACATCTCAAAAAGAAAATGCTGTAAAGATCAATTTATTAAATACTGCTGATGAAAAAATTTTGCTTATTGAAAACCAGGGGATTGACCATTTAGTTATAGTACCATTTACTCATGAGTTTTCTCTACTTTCTGCGGAAGAATATATTGAACAGTTCCTGGTGGAAAAGTTTCACCCCCATACCATTATCATTGGGTATGACCACCGTTTTGGAAAACAAAGGCAGGGCAATTATAAATTACTTGAAGAATGCGCTGAAAAGTATAATTATTATGTGAAGGAGATACCTGAACATGTGATAAACCATACAGCCATAAGCTCTACAAAAATTCGCGAAGCAATATCTTCAGGAGATATAGAAACTGCTAATAAATTTTTAGGCTATGATTATTTTTTTGAAGGAATAGTAGTGGAGGGAGATAAAATAGGCAGAACTATTGGATATCCTACGGCTAACATAAAACCTCTTGAAGAAGATAAACTTATACCGGGGAACGGCGTATATGCAGTGCAGGTAATTTTAGGTAACGGGCTATTAAAAATAGGTATGATGAATATAGGTTTCAGGCCTACTGTTGGAGGTATAAAAAAAATGATAGAAGTAAATATTTTTGATTTTAATGAAGATATTTACGGGCAACGGATTAAAATTCTTTTAAAAAAATATTTACGGCCTGAACAAAAATTTCCGGGGCTTGAGGCTTTAAAAGCTCAACTTGCTATAGATAAGGCTAATGCTTTAAAACTGTTAAGCTGACCTCATCCCTTACCCCTTTTGGAGAAAAATTAGGTGAGATCATGATGGATAATTTTTACCGCCATTTCTTTCATAAGTGAAGCTGGAGATATGCTGGCATTTCGTATTCCCACACTCTTAAGATTATATTCGTGTAATAAAATTATTGCCTGCTCTACACCGCTGTAAGAGTACTTTAAAACGGTGTCAAGCGCCTGCCTTGCGGCAACAGGGTTTCTATAAAATAACGGTGTTATAGCCCTTTCACTTTTATCCGCCATTTGAAAAATAGTAAGCACCTTGCTAAAATAATTATATACTGTAGGCAGTAGTAATTGTATTGGTGCAGCCTTGGGATTGGCCTCAAAATATTGGATGATTCTTATAGCCTTTGCAAGGTCTTTACTGCCCAGCGCCTGCTGAAATTCGTAAACATTATATTCCTTACTAATTCCAACAAATTGTTCAATATCATCTTCGGTTATACTCTTTCTATCTTTCAGGTTCATTAAAACTTTGTCAACTTCATTAGCTATCCGCCCCAGGTCATTTCCAATGTGATCTACCAATAAGGTTAGCGCTCTTGGTGTAATATCAAAGCCCCTTGATTTTACAAATTCTGCTGTCCATGATGGTAAAATATTATCATAAACTTTTTTTGTTTGTAAAACCTCACCCTGTTTACTTAGTAATTTTGCCAAACGGCTTCTTCCGTCAAGGTTTTTTCCTTTGTAAGAAACCAGCAGTATAGTTGAACTAAGAGGATTTGAAATATATCCTTCCAGCTTGTCAATATCTTTCATTTGCTGGGCTTCTTTTAATATCACTATCTGCTTTTCAGCAAACATTGGATAACGGCTGCAGGCATTTACAACTTCTGTCCAGTTGGCATCTTTACCATAAAATATGGTCTGATTAAAGGCTTTCTCCTGCTCATTTAAAATTTTGTGCTCGGCATAATCAATAAGCTCATCTATAAAAAATTCCTCTTCTCCTTCAAACCAATATATAGGTTTAAAACTGTTCGCTTTCCACTTAGTTAAAATATTATCTACACTCATTATATAAAGATAATTTATTCATTTTCACTAATTGGTTTTGTATCGTTTAGACTCGCCGTTAACTATAACATTAGCTCTTTGGCATGATTTTGGAAAATTAGTGAATTACTCAATCCTATAAAAAATACATTTTTTTTAACTTAAATCTTAAAAATATGAGTTTCGAAAATTTTCCTAAGGATAGCTCGACTGATCCTGAACGCAGGAACACAGAGCTAACCCCTAATACAAATACCGGAAACAATACCCGTAACATTTTAGTGGGGATATTAGTAGTGGCATTGTTAGGAACGTGGGGTTATATCATCTGGGACAAAAGTAAAAACAAAGAAGAAAAAGAGCAACTAACAACACAGGTTGTCAATGCAGACTCATCAAAAAATGAATTGCAGAGAGAGCTCAATGAAGCAGCTATGAGGTTAGATATGCTTAAAACAACTAACTCCAGGGCCGACAGTCTGATGAAAACAAAAGACAACGACATTCAGGCTTTGAGAAGCAGGGTTCAAACTATTCTAAATAAGGAAAATGCGACCGCTGCAGAATTAGCTGAAGCCCGTGGTTTGATAAACCAGTTAAAGGGAAATATTGAAAATTACACGGCAGAAATAGAAAAGTTACAGGGAGAGAAAATTCAATTGACAGAAGAAAAGCGTATGGTAACTCAGGAGAGAAATATGGTTAAGAAAAATTATGATTCTGCGCAAGGCGTAATTAAAGACAAAGAGGATGTTATTGACATTGGTTCTACCCTTCACGCTTCTAATTTTTCCATCATTGGTGTAAAAGAAAGAAGTAACGGTACAGAAAAAGAAACCACTACTGCAAAAAAAGTTGACAAACTAAGGATATCTTTTGATTTAGATGAGAACAGAATAACACAAAGCGGACCCAAAGATATTTTTGTTTCTATCACTGCACCTGATGGCACTCCAATTGCAATACAAGCCTTAGGTTCCGGTATGTTTGTAACAAGAGAAGGAATTGAAAGACAATTCACTCAAAAAGTTCAGGTAGATTACAAGCAGGGAGAAAAACAACAGGTAAATGTGGAATGGAAACCAGACAATTCCTTACAGACAGGAAATTACCGAATAGAGATATATAATAACGGTTTTAAAATTGGTGAAGGTGTTCGTGCCTTTAAGAAAGGTGGATTGTTTGGTTAATTAATTTTTAGAAGCTAAAAATATTAAGCCTGTAATTTATGTTACAGGCTTTTTTATAATAGTGCCCTAAGTGATGCTCTGCCAGTGTTTATAATACGGGTACTTCCGGGCTTTCGGCCCTCATATTGCAGATTCAGTTCTATATTTCCCGCCAACCTTTTTGTAAGTTCTATGTTCCATAAAAAATTCTTACCTGGCAATAATCCATCTAAAATAATATAACCTACAGTTGTATTAGCATCTCCCGTATAGGAGATATTATTAAAAGTAAACCTACTGTTAATTGTGCTGTTGGATAATACATTATACCTCAGGTCTGCAGTAATTGCATTGTTTATCGCTTCTTCTTTTAGCCCGATAGTGTTTTGTTTTTTATCAATATTATATATAAGGCTTACCCTTACATTGCTTTTATAGATATAACCTGCCTGTGGCTCCAGTGAGAACTCGTTAATAAAGTAATTCCTGTTGGCAAATTTGGGGGTTGACAATTCATTTTTTATAAACTTATTAGTTAAAGATGTAGTGAAATTTTTATTGATATTCCACCTTCCTCTAAGTGAAAGATCTCTAAGTTTTCTGCTTTCAAATCCGTAGGTTAAAAGGCTTTTGTTGTTACTTAATCTATGAGTTATATCAACTCCCCATTTTATACTGCTCCGGTTAAAATATAAAGTATTAGATAAAAAAGAATTCAATAAAATGAGGGTTGTATCAACTAATTTTTTGCTGAAAGGATTAAATTGAAATACACCGCCGGAGAGATCTTTTTTATTTATTTGTAAAGAAGAATTTGTATTAAACCTGCTTATAAAATTTTTTATACCATTAGTATTTTTGGGGTTAAGAATTGATTTAGGATTAATTTCAACGCTATAATTAAATTGTACATAATTAGCTTTTACGTATTGGTTGGTAGGTGTGAAAACCCTTATATATTTTCGCTGATCCTGAAAAACAGCTATCTCAAATTCATTCAACTCGGGTATGTTATTATTGTTGTAATCATTCCATGTATATTCTCCTTGCCCCGCAGGTACTTCAATAAAAGTGTATTCCCTTTTCTGCTCCTGCCCTGCTCCAACTTCGTATAAAAAACTTCCGTTTAATAATCCCTTCCATTCATTTACTGCATATTCAACTTTGCCTAAAAGGCTTTCATCAGCTTTTTGTTGAGTTAATAAAGAATTTTTAATTGCAAGTTTGCGATATATCAGGTTTAGTTTTAACTGGTGATTTTCATTTTTCATCAGTTCAGTAAAAAAGCTAAAATTGTTACTTTTATCGGCAGAGATCAGTTTATCTTTCTCCGGAAATTTATTTGTTCTGGTAAACCAGGTAATTCCCCATTTATTAAGTTTTGCCTCATCGGATTTTATATAGAACTGCAAAGTGTTAAATGCAAAACTCAATGGTGTTAAGGTATCATATACTTTATTTTGAATCTTGTTATGTTCCGCAGAAAAACTTCCACCTACGGAAATATTACTTAACTGAGATAACTGTTTTGCTATATTAAAAGATGGCCGGAGAAAAGAACCTTTCTCTCCATTATAACTAAAATTCGTAAGATTGAATTCGTTGGTTAATCGCCATCCGTTAGTGTTAATATAATTTGAAACGGACTGCCTCACTCCCTGGTAATTATCACTCCTGTTGTAACTGGTAATATCATATTTTAAACGGTTTTCCTTTTTGTCAGCCAATTGAAGAGACGTTCTTACTAAATGTTCATCTGCAGCCAATGCGTTAAAGGGCAGGCTCCAATCCCTGTTAAACTCTACGTTCCTTAAGCGCTCTAGTGGTTTAAACTTCTGCTGCACAAATTCATAATCAGCACTCATTTGTAAATTCAATCCTTCCTTTATTGATCGTAAAACTTTCACTTCATTTACATACTGAATTTTCGTTGCCATTCCATTATCATTTCCCTTGTCCTTTTGTGAAAATGTATTAATATCATAATTACTTATCGCCAAT
>JBDSFG010000315.1:0-7883 GCA_039919615.1 Ginsengibacter sp.
AAATATTCTCGTCTTTCACTATGCCCGATAATTACATAATCGGTTTCAACTGATTTTAGCATCTCCGTGCTCACTTCGCCTGTATAGGCACCGGATTTTTCGAAATACACATTTTGTGCAGCTATGAAATAATTTTTTTTACCAGCAACTTTTTGCTTCATGGCATACAGGTAAGGAAACGGTACACTAAAAACTACGAATTGATGATCTTTCAAATCATCCTGATTTTCTAATAGAGAATTTACAAGACCTTCTGCCTTACCAAGTGACAGATTCATTTTCCAGTTAGCCGCAGCAATTTGTTTACGCATGTTTTATTTTTTGTGAATAGTAAATATCCGTTAATATTTTTATTTCTTCGGTGGTGATCTGTTTACCTTTTAATCTTTTCCAGTTATCAATATCCCTCAATGCATTTTCTAAAATATATGAGTGCTCTCCCCATGAAAAATCAGGAATAAATTTTGAGGGGAATTTGTCCGCAAAAATATTACAGCAAAGCCCGACTACTGTGCCCGTATTAAAAGATGTATTTATGGCACTTCTGCTATAATCTCCCATCAGCACACCACATTTTATTCCCACTGGTATATATTCTTTTATTACATCAGCCCAAACGCTTACTTCGCCTGCATTATTTTTAAGATTTGAATTTGAAGTACCTGCTCCAAGATTGCACCACTCCCCCACTACAGAATCGCCAAGGTAGCCATCATGTGCTTTATTGCTGTAACCAAACAAAACACTGTTTTTTATTTCGCCCCCCACGGTGCAAAAGGGCCCTAGGGTGGTGGCTCCATAAACTCTCGTGCCCATTTTTAAGGTGCTTCCTTCGCACATAGCAAAGGGCCCCCTTATAGAACAGGCCTCCATAATAAGTGCATTTTTTCCAATGTAAATCGGACCTTCACGTGCATTCAAAATGCTGTGTTCAACTACAGCGCCTTCTTCAATAAAAATATTTTCAGCGGAAATTGCTTTATTGGTAGAAGATAATTGTTGCGACATTCTGCCGTCACATATTAATTCAAAATCTTCTCTTAATGCTTTATCATTATATTGGAATATATGCCAGGGATATTGAAGTAATATTGAACTGCTTTCTTTTGTACCGGATAATAAAGCTTCAACATTGTGCTTTGAAGGAACCATGCCGGCTGGAAAAACTCTTCCATTGTTTTGCTTATCATGTTCAGTATTAATCTCTGAAAGAGTATGTATATCCTGGCCTGATATCTTTTTCCATTTTTCTCTTATGGTTAAAATGCCAATGCGGATATCTGCAACAGACCGTGTAACTGTAAATGGATATAAATTTCCCTTGCCGGTTGTGTCATCTAAAAAAACCTTCATGTAATAAAACTACAAAGCAAAATGAACAGTAGCATAAAAGATTAGTATATATACAAAAAAAATCCCCCGTTTAGCGGAGGAGTAATAAAATTATACAGGGATTATTTTTTGTCTCTTTTTTCGTAGCGTTTGTTAAACTTATCAATGCGGCCCGCAGTATCTACCAATACATTTTTACCGGTATAAAAAGGATGAGAAGTATTTGAAATCTCCAGCTTAATTACAGGGTATTCAATGCCGTCATCAAATTTTATCATTTCTTTGGTGTTGGCGGTTGAACGGCTTAAAAACATAGTTCCATTACTCATGTCTTTAAAAACTACAAGGCGATAATTGCCCGGGTGCAAATTCTTTTTCATTTTCTGATTTTTATGCATGGATTTTGCCATGCTTTTTTTGAGGTGCAAATGTAAGGCATTTGCCAATTACTGCCAACTCATTGTCTAATTTTTCATGTTTACATATTGTAAAGCAAGCCCCAGATCCCACTGCTTCGACTCCTGTATTACCGCCTGCAAATCGTCAATTTTTTTTGCAGTTATCCGAATGATATCATCCATAATAGCAGCCTGTACCTTGTGCCCGCTATCTTTTATTAATTTCACAATTTTTTTTGCATCTTCCTGCTTTATGCCGTTTCGTACAGCCACTTCCTTTTTAACTATTTTACCACTCTGGTAAGCTTCTTTACTTAAATCATAAACTTCTGCAGCCAGCCCCTGTTTTAAGCTTCTGCTTATAAGCACGTCAATTACCTGGTTCATTTTCATGTCGCTTTCGGCTTCTATGTTTAGTTTAAAATCTTTTTTATCAAGATTTATCATCACGTGAGAACCCTTAAAATCAAACCTGTTCTTTATCTCTTTATCAACAGTATTTACTGCATTGTCAAGTGTTTGCAGATCAACTTTACTAACCAAATCAAATGATGGCATACAAAGATTTTTATTTGGATAATGTCACAAATATAGAAAACGACATTTATTTACCCATTTTTAAATAATGACGGGTTGTGTTTAGTGTTATTGCAGTCTTCAATAAAAAGCGACTTATAATTTTATGATAAAATATCAGGTAACCCTGTTTCTGTTCTTTACATAAACGAACATGCAAATACCAGTTATTACAAGTAGCACTGATATAATTTCAGCCTGTGTAGGATGAAGGCCGAAAATATTATATACAGTGTTTACTCTTATCAGTTCGATAAGAAAACGTTCCACGCCGGTTAAAATAAGGTATATTGAAAAAATAACACCTGGTGTGGTGATCTTTTTTCTTATTGTCCACAAAAAAAGAAAAAGAAAAGAACACATTATGGTTTCATAAAAGGATGTGGGGAAAACGGGCTGTGGCAGTGCCCGGCAATATTTCCCTTCACAGCCAGGCAAAAGTTCGCCATCTTCATTAACATTATTGGGAAAAGTATAAGCCACACTCCATGCTGGTAAAAATGAAGGTGCTTTAAAATTTTTATGAGGCACGTTAGCCAATGAACCGGTGTACCTGTCAGAGACATTTGATATGGTTGCATCGGGGTTGATAACCTGCCCTTCAAGAAAATAAGAAGCATGATTTTTAAGCTTTTTTTCGAATGCACCAGGCGATGCCTCAACAACATGGCCAGGTTGTTCACTTACATAAGCGCTATTATAAATGCCCCAGTCGCCATCGCCGGAAACCTGGCAGCCGATACGCCCGATAGCATAAGCAATCAGTAGCGCAGGTGCTGCGGAGTCAACAAGATGCCAGAATTTTATTCCTTTCCTTGTTCCATAGAGGCAAATAGCAATGGCGGCACAAATTAATCCCCCATAAAAAGTAAGGCCGCTCGGAGAAAGTAAATTACCTATTGGATTTTTTATAAACCTATCCCAATTCTCAAAATTGTCAAATAGTTTAGCTCCCAATATTCCGAATATTAAGCCGTAGATTATAATATCGCCTACCCTGTCATGAGGCCATATTCTTATAACTCTTTGCTCTGGTTTGGCCAGCTTCTGCTTATTTTTTTCCCGGTACTTTAAATATAACATCAAAATACCAAGAATTAAGCCTCCTGCAAAGCTTCCGTTTAATGAAAAAATATATTCCTGAAGATCAACGCCGACAGTTCTTGTTGCTATAAACGCACCAACAAGCTTATATCCGAATATAAAACCTATTATTCCGCTAATTAACAGTTCCACTAAAGAAGCCGGTTTGCCGACAGTAATAAATTCTTCTCTCGGCAATAACAGTCCCTGCTTCTCCCTTCTTTTTAATTCTTTGTTTAAAAAAATGGCTGCTGCAATAAAAGCAAGCGCCACAAATATCCCGAATGTATAAAATATTTTAAATGCATTTACTTCAACTCCAAACCAATCTTTTATTGCATAATATAAATTTGGATACATAGCAGTTATTTAAAAATAAAAAGGCAAAGTATATTCTTTTCCTGCAAATATTACATGGACACAACAATAAATAAAAAAATCCCTCAATTAGGAAGGATTTTAAAATATAAATTTTTGCTATCAACAATATTCGTCAAAAGCCTGTATAAGATTGTTGGCAATCATATTAGCAGAGCGGCCTTCAATATTATGGCGCTCAATATAGTGAACCAACTCCCCATTTTTAAATAAGGCAATAGAAGGTGATGAGGGGGGATAAGGTAGCAGGTGCTCACGAATGCTTTTAACCGCCTCTATATCAAAACCTGCAAAGCTTGTTGTTAGCCTGTCAGGTTTTTTTTCACTGCCCGTAACAGCCATAATAACGCCCGGGCGGGCTGTGCCTGCAGAGCAACCACATACAGAATTGATCATAACTAAAGATGTTCCCTCCTGGTGTAAAACTTCTTCAACATTCTGTTTGGTCAATAATTCTGTAAAACCATTTTCTGTTAACTCTTCCTTCATTGGTAATACTATTTCTTCCGGATACATAATTTTTTATTTAGAGTGCAAATTTACATTACAATTCAAACATAACCATCATGATAAAAGAGATGTGAAAAATTGTCAGCATAAAAATTTTTTTTGGGACAAGGTGGCTTTTGTAAGAGAGTCCATTAACAGGTTTTGTCATAAAAAAGACAATGGTATTCTATTTGAAAACATTCTTTTGAATTTTTTAAAAACCTAAAAACTAAAAATATGACACTCTTAAAAGTTAATCAGCCAAAAAGATTTGTGAATGGCTGGATGGATGAATTACTGAATGATTTTCCAACCGCGTTTGGCAAAACTTTCAGCGAGGATTTTTTTACCCCACAGGTAAATATCAAAGAAACAAATGAAGCCTATCTTTTGGAATTATCTGCTCCGGGAAGAAGTAAAGAAGATTTTAAAATAAACATTGAAAAAAATCTTCTAACCATTTCATCGGACAAGAAAAGTGAGGAAACCAAAGAAACTGAAAAACAAATTCGCAAAGAATTTACCCTTCAGTCTTTTAAAAGAACTTTTACTTTGGATGAAAAAATTGAAGCAGATAAAATTGAAGCTAAATACGAAAATGGTTTGCTTTTACTAAGCCTGCCAAAGAAAGAAGAGGTAAAATTAGCAGCTAAAGAAATTTCTGTACAGTAGTAATCAAGGGTTTTATTTTGAATACGGCCTCCTCATTTTGGGGAGGCTTTTATTTATATCCTAAAATCTTAAGCATACTTTGCGCTGTTTGCTCCTTAGCATAAACCCAATCTATTAGTTTTCCGTTTTTATCATGCTCCACAATTATATGTTTTGGAGATGGAATAAGGCAATGTTTAATCCCGCCATATCCGCTGATCTGGTCCTGGTATGCTCCTGTATGAAAAAACCCCACATACAAAGGTTCGCCATTACCTATTTTAGGTAAAAACACTTCATTAATGTGTTCTTCAGAATCATAATAATCATGGCTGTCGCAGGTTATGCCTCCAAGGGTTACGCGTTGATATTCTTCGTCCCATTTATTTATCGGCAACAATAAAAATTTTTCACCTATACCCCACGTATCAGGAAGGGTGGTAATAAAAGATGAATCAATCATATACCATGTCTCCCGGTCATTTTGTTTTTTCTCTGAAATAACACTGTAAATATGCGCCATGCTTTCACCTACAGTATAACTTCCAAATTCCGTGAAAATATTAGGCATTGGAACCTTACTGCGCTTACATCCTACCTTAATATTTCGTACAATCTCATTTATCATAAATTGATAATTGTACTCAAAACCAAGGGAATGTTTTATGGGAAAACCACCGCCAATATTTATAGAATCCAACTCGGGGCAAATCTTTCTTAACTGGCAATATAAATTGATAATCTTGTTTAATTCGCTCCAGTAATATATGTCATCTTTAATGCCTTTGTTTAAAAAAATATGAAGCATTTTCAATTGAAACCTGTGTTCATTACCTTCGATCTCATCAACATAAAATTCAAGAATATCTCTCGCCCGTATCCCCAACCGGGAAGTATAAAAAGGAAAGGTTGGTTCTTCTTCTGCGGCAACCCTGATCCCTATATTAAAAGGTACTCTAACTGATTTTCTATAAGCTTTTAATTCTTCTTTGTTATCCAGAACTGGTATAACATTTTTAAAGCCGGTATTTATAAGCCGGGCAATCCTGGACGTGTATGACTTTTGTTTAAAGCCATTGCAAATGATAAATATGTTTTTATCTATTTTCTTGCCTTCGTACAATTTATTTATTATCTCAAGATCATAGGCATATGAAGTTTCCAGGTGAATAGTTTGCTTTAAAGCTTCTTCAACAATAAATGAAAAGTGAGAACTTTTTGTGCAATAACAATAAAAATATTCGCCTTCATATTTATGTTTTTTAAAAGCATTGGCAAACATTTTTTTTGCCTTATTTATTTGCATACCAATCTTAGGGAGGTAGGTCAATTTAAGCGGAGTGCCATATTTATCAATAAGCGCTTTTACGTCAACCCCGTTATATTGCAGATAATCATCTTTCAAATTAAAATCTTCCTGCGGAAAATTAAAGGTCTGGTCAACAAGTTCGCTGTAGGAATTGTTCATTTATGAAGTTAGATTTCTGAGTTAATTATTTACAAATGTAATTGAATGAATAATTCATCCAAATAAAAAAACCGTCACGAAAATCACGACGGTTCTAAATTAATTTTTTATTACTCTCTATTTAATTGATTCAACCAATTTTTTAAAAGCTTCCGGTTCATTCATCGCAAGATCGGCCAATACTTTTCTATTGAGCTCAATATTTTTTGCTCCCAATTTATGTATAAACTGGCTATAAGTAATTCCCTCTGCTCTAACTGCTGCATTAATACGTGCAATCCATAATGTGCGGTACTCCCGCTTTTTAAGCTTGCGACCCACATAACTGTAAGTCATCCCTTTTTCCATTACGTTTTTAGCAACGGTATATACATTTTTGCGCTTACCATAATATCCTTTGGCAGCCTTAAGTATTTTTTTTCTTCTTGCCCTTGATGCTACTGCATTTACTGAACGTGGCATAATAAATTATTTTAGATTGTAGATTTTAAATTTCCGAATAACAAATTGGTGATTAGAGTTTTCTTCTCCCTAGACCGGGGAGTTTTATTTTAACCGCAATAAGCGCATTACGAAATCCCTGTTAGCAGGTGATACTAAACCACCCTTTCTTAAATTACGTTTACGCTTTGTTGACTTTTTTGTTAAGATGTGCCTTTTGTAAGCATTCTGGAAAGTAATCTTCCCTGTTCCGGTAACCTTAAAGCGCTTTTTTGCACTGGAGTTGGTTTTAACCTTTGGCATTATAATAAATTTAATTTTACACCCTGCTGGCGTTCCGCACCGGCGGAAACTTATGGAGCCTTGTGGGCAATATGTTTTTTGATGTTTTAAACATCAGGCAATACATAAATGCTTAATGGGGTGCAAAAGTAAGTAATTACGGCAGATAAAAGCTAAATTTTAAAGATATATGTTAGTGGGTGTTTCTTTTTTTCCGCAATGGCAAAAACAATTAAGCTAACAAATATTACCTGCGATATTGCCTCCGATTTTTTATTGTTGGGGCCACCCTGCGTTTTTCCAGGTATAATTAACTATTTAGTTAAAATGTAATAAACAGCACCAGGCGCTAGTTTACTAAATAGGGTTTTACGATGATAAGTAGCGGCTTCAAAGCTTAATATACCGGATATTATTTTGTCAATGGCTAAATAAAAGTTACTGTAAATAAACCGCCTATTAATTTTACGAATAAAGGATGAACAAAATGTTTCCTTAGTTACAATGAAATTAAGTTGATTTATTATTTTTCTAAAAATAGGAAGTGGTATTCCACGCTCATTTTTTGTTAAACCCCGTCTTGCTCTGCTCCAATCTCCCATAGATTGTATAGGCTCATGCATTAACAGGTACCCGCCAGGCTTTAAACACCGACACAACTCACTCATAACGTAAGACACATTCGGTATGTGATGCAGGGCACTAAAACAGGTAATTAAATCAAAATGATTATCGGGGAAATTTAATTGTCCCGATAAGGTTGGCTTTGCATAAACAGGCGTTAT
>JBDSFG010000322.1:0-5903 GCA_039919615.1 Ginsengibacter sp.
CTTAATGCCACAACATTTTTTAAATCTTCAATCTTAACAAGTTGCATTAGACGGTAAATTTATTGTAAGATATAAAGCTATGGGTAGGAAAATAAAATTTAAAATAATTTATCAGGATGAGCAGTTATTGTCAACTCTATTGTTTCAACTTAAAAATGACCTGTTACATTAATGTTCTCAAAATTAGCTTCTTTATAAATTGGGAAGACGGGTAAAGATGTTGCCGGAAGAAACGGTAGTTTAATATATTCGCATTCTATGTATTATATAGTTTACGGGTTTTTTTATACGATTTCTCTTTTGCCCATGCGGATATTGTATGTCATTTCGGATGGCTTATACCTCATTGTTTATTATGGCATTGGCTACCGGAAAAAAATAGTGATGAATAACCTTCAAATGGCCTTTCCGGAAAAAACAAATGAAGAACGGACAAAAATAGCCAAACAGTTTTATCATAACCTGGTGGATTCTTTTATTGAAACCATTAAACTAGTAAGCGCTTCAAAGCGTTTCCTGGTAAAAAGAGTAACTGCAAACTGGGAAGTGCTGGAACCTTTATTTAAAAGCGGTAAAAGTTGCCAGCTTCACCTGGGGCACACATTTAACTGGGAGTGGGGCCATCATGTTTTAACCAGTTATACAAACTACCAGGTACTTGTGGCGTATATGCCTATAAGCAATGCTGTGTTTGAAAAATTAATGTACACGCTCCGTGTAAAGTATGGAACTAAATTTATAGCCGCAGGTAACATGAGTAAATCTATGGAAACGTTTAAGGATACTCAGTACCTTCTTGGTCTTGTTGCAGATCAAAATCCCGGAAATGTAAATAATGCTTACTGGATGAATTTTTTTGGAAGGCCCACTGCTTTTGTTCCAGGTCCCGAAAGGGGAGCAAGAGCAGCTAATTTACCAGTGCTGTTTGCCAGCATTGTAAAACCCAAACGTGGTTACTATCATGCTACTTTAGAACTTGCCTGCGAACATCCCTGCGTAATGAATGAACGGGAACTAACTTTGCAATATGCCCGTTACATGGAAAAAGTTATACGTGCAAATCCTGAAATGTGGCTATGGAGTCATCGAAGGTGGAAACATGCATGGAAACCCGAGTATGCAAGGAACTGGGTTGGTGACAACTTTCCTGGAGGTGAACAACATTTGGGTTGATTGCATTCAGTTTTAAACTCACAATTAAATTTATTGTTTATCTTTTTTAAACATGAGGCCTTATTAGTTTGAAATTAAGATTTAGTATTTATCTTTTTTTCGTCTTAAAACTTTTTGAAGTGTATCAACTGCATCAAGGATAGCTTCTTCAAAAGTTTCAGCTTTCTTTTTTACAAAATCATCATATCCTGGTACAACAAGCCTTATCTCACAAACTTTATTATCTTTTATTTTGATGTCATTGGCAACAAGAGTAACCTCGGCGCTCAATATATCATCATTAACCTGCGATAGCTTGCTTACTTTTTCTTCAACAAATTCTTTAAGCTGATCGCTTGCTTTAAAATGCAATGATTGTAAGTTGATCTTCATAGTTTGCTTTATTAAAAATTAAATTTTATCATTTAGAAATGCAGTTTTCCAATGGTGCAGGTTTAAGCAATATTATAATTTATAAACTGATAATTTGGATTTCATAGATTTTATTCCCCCGGTACTAAATTTTGGCAGTCAATTATTTGATATTGATAAAATGATCCTTACTTCCATTAACCACCATTTGCCTTAAGATCGATCACTTGCCATACATCTTCAACATTGCTTTCAGATCATCAATCGTATTTATTTCATCCGCCTTCTTATCTTTTCGCCAGCGGCTTATCCTGGGAAAACGTAATGCCACACCGCTTTTGTGACGGCTGCTTGCAGCAATGCCTTCGAAGGCAATTTCAAAAACAAGTTCCGGCTTTACTGTTCTTACCGGTCCGAATTTTTCAATTGAATTTCGTTTTACAAAATTATCTACCTGTCCAAATTCCTTATCTGTGAGGCCTGAATATGCTTTAGTGAAGGTTACAAGTTTATCTCCATCCTTTACAGCAAATGTATAGTCGGTATAAAGATTACTTCTTCGTCCGCTGCCTTTTTGTGCATACACCATTACACAATCAATAGTAAGCGCATCAATCTTCCACTTCCACCAGTCACCCCTTTTTCTTCCAACCTGGTAAATGGAATTTTTCCTTTTCAGCATTATACCTTCACTGTTCATTTCTCTGGAAGTGTTTCTAAGGTCAGCAAGCTGATTCCAATCTGAGAATGAAATAATTTCTGAAAGCTGAATTGAACGTTGGCTCAAAGGGGTTAGTATTTTTTCAAGCTGTTCTCTTCTTGCCAATAAAGGTTTATCTCTCCAATCTTCACCATTGTATTCCAAAAGGTCGTAAGCAAAAAAACAAATGGGTGCATCTGTCAGTTGTTTCTTTGTAATATTTTTTCTTCCGATTCTCGTTTGCAAAACGGCGAAGGGGAGGGGCTTACCATTTTCTGCCGGGATAATTTCGCCATCTAATACCACACCATCGGGCAGCAAGTCCTTTAAAATAAAATACTCGGGAAATTTTTCCGTCATTAATTCCTCACCGCGGCTCCATACATACAATTCGTTATTACGTTTTATCATCTGGCCCCTTATACCATCCCACTTCCATTCCGCCTGCCATTGTGAGAACTCACCCAGGGTTGACGGATCATCTTCCAAAGCATAAGCAAGATAGAAAGGATAAGGTTTTGAATAGTCTGTTGAAATGGTATTTGCACCTAACAGCTCTGAAAATATTGTTGTCACGGGATCCCAGTTACCGCTGATGCGATGTGCAATGACTGATGAAGAAAGCTCGACAGTTTTTGATAGTGCATTCACCATCATTTTTTGCGAGACACCAATTCTGAAATTGCCTGTAATAAGTTTATTAAATACAAACCGTTCAATGGTATTCAATTTCTGCCAGCTGTTAATAATAAATTTTTTTTTGATAGCCTCATCCTGTTTTTCTATCTCAATAAATTTTTCAAGAGAATAAGACAGGCTTTCTCCCGCACCTTCTTTATTAATTGGTTCGGGAAGCAGAAGAGCAATGGTTTCACCAAGATCACCAACTGTACTGTAACATTCTAAAAACAGCCATGGCGGCAGATCTGCAAGCTTCATGCACCATTCTGAAAGTAAGGCAGAGCTTACAATACGCCTTGGTCTTCTACCCGAAAAAATTGCTATTACCCAAACTTTATCTTTGTCTTCCGCCAGCGTAAAATACGCTGCCAGAGCTTCAAGTTTGTCATTTGTTTTTGTGGAAGAACTTATTTGTGTTACTAATTCAGCAAACATAGCAAATCCCTTCCCGGCCTCCCCCATTAGGGAAGGACTTAGAATAGAATCGTTATTTATTTCACCTGGCTTCATTTTTTTACAGAGAGTTCTATTAATGAGATAATGAATTAACTGGAAACTTCCTGATCTCGTTCCTCCCCCTGGGGAAGGTCAGGTGGAGCCGCGTCCTCATCTTCATTTCCATATTCTGTTTTTACCTCGGCTGCAATGGCGATGTTTTGCTCATTCAAATAGCGGCTGAAGGCGGCTTGAAACCCATGTGTTACGTAAACTTTTTCAGCTCCGGTAGCACTTATGGTTTGCAAAAGGCCATTCCAATCGGCATGATCGCTTAATGCGAAACCTGCGTCTACATTGCGCCTGCGTACATTACCACGAACCTGCATCCATCCGCTGCAGACACCTACTGAATATGGCGTAAACTTTTTCATCCATGTTGATCCATCAGCGCCTGGAGGCGCCAGCACTATAGTTCCCTTTAATAATTCTTTGGGGGTTTCAGGTGTTACTCTTACAATTTCCGGCAGCTTCCACCCGGCATTTACTAACGCCTGCTGTGTATTGTAAATAGCTCCGTGTGCATAGATGGTTTGTGTGGTTTCTTTTATGTGTTGCAACACACGTTGTGCCTTACCAAGACTATAAGCGAGCAGCACACTTGTTTTTCCATCCTCTTTATTTTTAATGATCCAGTTAATAATATTTTCAAAAATCTGCTGTTGTGGTTTCCATGTATAAATCGGTAAACCAAAAGTAGATTCAGTAATAAAAGTGTTGCACTTTATTGGCACAAACTTTCCGCTTATGCCATCATCTTCAGTTTTATAGTCGCCACTTATTACCCATACTTCCCCATTGTACTCAAGCCTTATTTGTGAAGAGCCAATAATATGCCCTGCAGGATGCAGAGATATTTTTACGTTATTCATCATTATTGTTTCGCCCCATTCAACAGTTTGATAATTATTATCCCCCAAACGAAGTTGCAATATTGGTTTTGTATAATAATGGCATAGATAATATTTGTGGCCAGGATATGCATGATCACTATGCCCATGAGTTATAATGGCTTTATCAACCGGCTTCCAGGGATCAATGTAAAAGTCGCCTGCTTCGCAATAAAGTCCTTTGTCAGTAAAAGTGATTAGGTTCATTCTGAATTATATAGATGAACGGTAAGCTTTTAAAAAATAATTAAATAGAGCAATCAATTATCTGTCCAATTATGCTGAATACGGAGAAGTGAAAAGTGCGGAGATAAACTATAAAGGCTTACTTATATTTATTGAATAATTAGGGAGAGATCAAATTAAAACTCCCTGGAAACTTTGCCATTCATTATCCTCATTACATATAAATGTTTATTCTCAAAATAGTCAGGAAGTGTTTCATCTTTTAATAACACAGGCCTAAAGTTGTAGTCGTTAATAATCTTTAATGATTTATCATTTAGATGCAACATTAAATCATCCGGATAGCGGGTTAATAATTTAGTAAAATACCAGGCACTTTCAAAACCCCTGTACACGAGATCGCCGGGAATAGTTTTAAAACGGCTGTTATACTCATCTTCAAGCATAGTGCTGAGTGAATTTGTTTTGGGGTTATAATAAGGAATGGTAAAATAGACGGGGAAATCTTTATAGCTATCGTCTTTAAAAAATTTAAACCCATCCCAGTTCGGCATGCCAATTAATGTAAGAGGATAACTTTCCCGGGAAGCATAGCATACATTAGACAGGTTCTTGGCAAATGATTCATTTAGGCTTCCTCCAATTATTATTGAATTACGGTTACTATCTAATTTCTTCCGAAAGGCAAATTCTGAAAAACTGCTGTCAAAAGTTATGGTTTGAATATTCAGTAATGGTTTACCTTCCTGCTCATTTAAAGTTTTAAATAAAGTTGCAATTTTATCCTCCTGCGCACCGGGTTTTTTAAACAGGTAAATTTTATCCGTACCATGGTTTTGCAAAATGTAGCTGTAAATTCCTTCGCAATGCCCTTTTAAGGTTGAATTCATAATTACCAAAAAAGGATTGCCTGTTATTCCCCCATCATTGGGAAAAGTGGCGGAAATAAAAGGAATGTTTTTGCTCAATGAAAAATCTGCCAGTTCCCTCAAATCAGTGTCCCTGACAGATCCTATAATCAGGTTAACATTATTGAGCTTATTGCCTTGCAGCAATTGTGAAAGGGGTTCAGTAAATGATTTAGTATCATAAATAAAAGCTTCAACCTTGTGATTATCCAGCGTTAAACTATCAAAGGCAATTTGCGCCCCCTGAACAAATTCAAGTGCAGGTATTACCAGTTTTGGTATTGATCTGTCGCTGCGAAGTTTATTATCAGTAAAAACGGAATCGAGGTAAAGCGGGGCAAAAACAGCAATTTTATAAATCCGGGGTTTTGTTGTGTCAGTTATATTTTGGGCAGATATTTCTTTATTGCAAAAGCAAAGTATTGGAATCAAAAAATAGCACGAAATCTTCTTCATAGTGTAGTAATAATTACAGTTGTAATTTGTTTATTCCCATTCAATTGTTGCCGGTGGCTTACT
>JBDSFG010000335.1:0-4557 GCA_039919615.1 Ginsengibacter sp.
ATAAAAAAATTAAAGCTGACCTTGATCATAAACAAACTGCCAGTACTGATGAAATAAATAATTTACAAAAACGGTATCAGACCAGGGCAATGCAACTGCAGCAAAAGGGGCCTACCATGAATCAGCAAGACCAGGAAATTGCAATGAAGGAAATTAACCAGATGCAACAAGACCTCCAGGCAAAAAAGCAGTCTTTGGATAACGAGCTTTTCAATTACAATTCCCGAATGAAGGAAGATATTTTAACAAGGATTCAGAACTATTTAAAAGAATATAACAAGGACGGTAAATACGATTATATTTTATCCTATGAGCCAGGATTTATGTTTTATAAAGACACTGCTTTAAACATTACTAAAGATGTAATTAAAGGGTTAAATGAAGAATATATCTCGAAGAAAAAATGATCTTACTTTTTAATATTCTTCAGCAAAATTCCCTTTTCTAATTTCTGGCGCCAGAAACAAATAAATACTAACTGATAAATAATTATCTTCAATCCCGTACTAAAACGGGATTTTTTATGAACCAAAGCGCCACCACATTTAAGCCTGCACTCGGTTTGTTTGATGCTACAATGATTGTTGCCGGATCAATGATCGGCTCCGGTATTTTTATTGTAAGTGCAGACATAACCCGTGATGTTGGCAGTGCCGGGTGGCTTATTGTTGTTTGGCTTATCACAGGTTTTATGACGCTGACTGCAGCCGTTAGTTATGGTGAGCTAAGCGCTATGTTTCCCAAAGCCGGCGGGCAATATGTTTACCTTAAAGAAGCTTACAATCCATTGGTAGGTTTTTTATATGGCTGGAGTTTTTTTGCCGTTATACAAACAGGAACAATTGCAGCAGTAGGTGTAGCGTTCTCAAAATTTGCCGGCTATTTTTTCCATGACCTGGAAATGAAAGAGGAAAATATTCTAATGAATTTTGGATGGCTAAACATATACCCGGCGCAACTTATTTCAATTGCGTTAATTACTTTTCTTACTTATACAAATACCAAAGGGGTAAAAGGCGGAAAGTGGATACAAAATATTTTTACCACAACTAAACTCCTGTCATTATTTGGTTTGATAGCAGCAGGCTTTATCTTTTTTAAACCTGAAGTGTGGAATGCCAATTGGAGTAATGCCTGGCAAATGAAAAATTTATCTGCCAGCGGCGATATTACGGCTGTGATTGGAGCCGGTGTATTTGGCGCAATTGCAGCTTCTATGGTAGGTTCAATTTTTAGCAGTGATGCATGGAATAATGTAACCTTTATTGCTGGCGAGATCAGAAAGCCAAAAAGAAATATTGGCCTGAGTTTATTTTTAGGCACTTTAATAGTTACTATAATTTACGTATGCGCAAACCTCATGTATCTGGCTGTATTGCCTTTGCACGATGTAGCCTTTGCACCGCAGGATAGGGTGGCAGTGGCTTCAGCCAACGCCATTTTTGGAAACATCGGAACCTACGTAATTGCTGTTATGATAATGATATCCACTTTCGGATGCAATAACGGGCTGATACTTGCGGGTGCAAGAGTTTATTATACTATGGCAAAAGATGGATTATTTTTTAAGAATGCAGGGCATTTAAATAGAAATTCAGTGCCTGCATGGGCTTTGTGGGCTCAATGTATCGTGGCCGCTATTTTATGTTTAAGCGGAAAATATGGCGACCTGTTAGATATGGTTTCATTTATTGTGGTGATATTTTATGTTCTCACAATCATCGGAATATTTATTTTACGAAGAACAAGGCCTGATGCCGAAAGACCATATAAAGCTTTTGGCTATCCTGTGTTACCTGCCATGTATATTTTCATGGGGCTGGCATTTTGTATATTACTCATTATGTACAAACCGCAATTTACATGGCCGGGTTTAATTATTACACTTATCGGCATCCCACTTTATTACATCGCTGTAGCCAATAAAAGCAAATCAACTACTGAATGATGAACATTGATCTTGATAAAATATTTCAGGATATCGCCGCATTAAAAGTTGTCGTAATAGGAGACGTAATGCTTGATACATACTGGTGGGGCCATGTTGAAAGGATTTCTCCTGAGGCGCCCGTGCCAATAGTTTCAGTAGATAAGCGTGAGCAACGTATTGGCGGGGCTGGTAACGTAGCGTATAATGTTCAGGCGCTTGGAGCATCTGTTTCAGTAATAAGTGTTTTAGGTAACGATGATGCTGGGACTATTTTAAAGCAATTGCTGGAGAAAAATAATATTGACACGACTTATATAATTTCATCTGGAAAAAGAATAACAACTAATAAGATCAGGATTATAAGCCGCAACCAGCATATGATGCGATTAGACGCGGAAAAGAATAATGATCTGGAACATGATGAAGAAGAGCAGCTTTTAAAAAAAATAAAGCAGTATATACAATCAGAAAAGCCGCATGTTATTATTTTAGAAGATTATGATAAAGGGGTTTTAACCAACCGCGTTATAACAAGTGTTATTGAAATGTGTGCCCGGCATAAAATTATTTTAACCGCTGATCCAAAGCGAAAAAATTTTTTTACTTACAAAGGCGTTCACCTTTTTAAGCCCAATCTTAAAGAGGTAAAAGAAAGTCTGAATATTTTGTCAGACGAAATAGATATTGATATGCTTGCCGCAATTCACCAACAATTAATTGGAAAGTTGGATCACCATATCTCTCTTATCACTCTTTCTGAAAAAGGAATATTTTATCAAAGTGGCAATAATGCAAAGATTATTCCGTCACACATTAGAAACGTAGCGGATGTTAGTGGCGCCGGAGATACCGTTATAGCAGTTGCTTCTTTGATATATGCAGTAACTAAAAATATTCATCTTACTGCAGAAATTGCAAATATTGCCGGTGGCCTTGTTTGTGAGGAAGTAGGCACTGCCGCCGTAAATAAACAAAAGCTTTTAAAGGAGTGTTATCAATTACTGCCGGTGGTATAAATAATTATAGATTATCAATCATGCAAAAAATTTCAATTGCAATACACGGAGGTGCCGGAACAATTTTAAAAGAGGATATGACTGGAGAGCTCGAAACAGCCTACAGAAACGGACTGCAGGATGCCCTGGATGCCAGCTATGCCGTATTGGAAAATGGCGGCAATGCCGTTACAGCAGTAAAAGCCGCGGTAGTTTACCTGGAAGATAATCCTCTTTTTAATGCAGGCAAAGGTTCGGTATTTACGAAAAAAGGATTGAATGAAATGGATGCTGCCATTATGTATGGTAAAACTCTTGAAGCTGGTGCAATTGCAGGTGTGCGTAATATCAGAAATCCAATTGAGCTTGCTGAAGAAGTTATGTTATATAGTGGCCATGTTTTTTTAAGTGGAAAGGGAGCAAATGATTTTGCCATAAAACGCGGTATTAAACTTGAACCCGATGAATATTTTTATTCCCAGTACAGGTATGATCAATGGAGAGAGATAAGAGACAGTGATCTTTTTCAACTTGACCATAAAAGTGATAAACCTGTTGGTTTAACGAAAGATAAAAAATTTGGAACAGTGGGTGCAGTTGCTTGTGATTGTGATGGAAATATTGCGGCTGCAACTTCAACGGGTGGCATGACAAATAAGAAATATGGCCGGATAGGAGATAGCCCAATCATTGGTTCAGGCACTTACGCTAATAATAAAACCTGTGCAATATCATGCACCGGCTACGGTGAAATTTTTATAAGAGCGGTAGCCGCATACGATGTAAGTTGCTTAATGGAATATAAAAGCATGAGCTTACAAGAGGCGTGCGGGGAAGTGGTTATGAAAAAACTTTTACCAATGAATGGTGAAGGGGGATTAATTGGTATGGATGCAAAGGGCAACGCAGCATTGATATTTAACAGTGCTGGCATGTATCGTGGTTTAAAGAATAGTGATGGCATTAATACAGTAGCTATTTATGGAGATTAAGAATATGAAAAAATATGCACTAATCGTAGCAGGCGGCACGGGTACAAGAATGAAAAGCAGTATCCCAAAGCAGTTTTTATTATTAAAAAATAAGCCAGTTTTATTTTACACACTCGATACATTTTTAAAAGCATATGATGACCTGCAAATAATTTTAGTTTTACCCGAAGCACACATTGCCAAAGGGCAGGAAATAATTGATGGCTACTTTGATGACAGCCGCATACAACTCATAAACGGCGGAAGAACAAGATTTCATTCAGTACAAAATGGATTATCACAAATAAATGAAGAGAGTATCATATTTGTTCATGATGGCGTAAGATGTTTAATAACCGCTGATCTTATTCACAGGTGTTATGAAGCTGCTGTGAAATTCGGAACAGCAATACCGGCAATCACTTCAAAAGATAGTGTAAGAATAATTACAGGCGATACGAATGAAGCTCTGGATAGAAGTGTTATTAAACTTGTGCAAACGCCGCAAACATTTCATAGTAAAATATTATTAGAAGCTTATAAGATAGATTATAAAGATAAATTCACTGATGAGGCAAGTGTTGTAGAAGCTTTTGGGTTAAAGGTTCACTTAGTTGAAGGGGAAGAAAATAATATAAAAATTACTGACCCGGTTGATTTA
>JBDSFG010000344.1:0-7873 GCA_039919615.1 Ginsengibacter sp.
CAGTGCAACGATAGGCGGCAATATCACAAGCGATGGCGGATCAATTGTAAAGGAAGCCGGTATTGTTTATAGCACAACACCAGGAGTGGACACGTCTAAAAATAAAACGCCTAATTATACTATATCAGGAAACTATTCGGTTATCCTAAAGAATTTATCGTTGCTTACTAAATACTATTACAAAGCGTATGCAATTAATGAAAAAGGAATTATCTACGGTGAAGAAAAATCTTTTTTCGTTCCCGTAAATGGATATAGCGCTTCCTCAGAGGTTGCAGCTTCTAATTTAGTTGCTTACTGGGCATTTAATGGCGGTTACATTGACAGCGTTTCTAAAGTAGTTGGCACTGCTAATCATGGCTCAGCATTAAGTTTTGTTCAGGGACAAATCGGTCAGGCAGTACAGGTAACAAGCCCGGGTTATATAAATTCAAATGTAACCAGCACTATTGCAAATTTAAAGAGCTTTACAACGGTTTGTTGGATTATGCAACCCCCGGCGTTAGCCAGTGGACCTACTACCTATATGCCTTTTTCCCTGAATAAAGCCGGATATTCATGGGAGCAAACAAAATTTTTCATGTTGTTTGATACTCACGATAATGCATCTAATTCCCTTGGCAAGATCTGTATAATGGATCAATGGTTTGACAAGGGACAGGTTTGGCCGAAAATGTTGGATGGTAACTGGCATCAGATGGCCATATCATTCGATGGAGGTACAGGAGCGTTAAGAGTTTATATAGACGGAACCTTATTATCCCAAAGCAGTTCTGCTGCTTTAAATCCGCAGGATAACTTTGGCGATGCTGATACTTTTACATTGGGCGGGCCTGATGATGCTACTAATGCCGCAAATGGATGGATGAATTCTTTAAGTGGCAATTTGGATGAATTTAAAATTTTTAATACAACTCTCACCTCCATCGACATACAGGCTTTGTATGCTCTGCAAAGTCATGGACTATAATTTTTATTTAAAAGCAAAAAGTAAAAGCTGATTTGAAAGGTGCATAAAAATTATCCTAAACTTTTAGTATATTTTTTGCACCCATTTCTTTATAATCGTCAACCGGGAACTTTCTCCTGCCATTGCTTTTATTTTTAAATCAGGCGAAAAAAGGAGATAGTATGCTATTTAAATAATTCAATTAGTAACTGATGGATAATGTAACAAAAAGTAAAGGAGGGTTAATTGTCTTTTATTTTTTTTTAATCGGGTTCATATTTTTTTTAGCCGAATGCAAAAAGCCTGCAACTTCCTTACCACCACAAACTCAGCCCCCCTTTGTCACCAGTTTTGAGGTAAGAAATCAAACAATTAATTCTTTACCTTTTAATTCTACCGGGGCTTTGCATGGAATTAATAATAACGCGGTAATTCAATTATCGTTTTCAGATAAGGTTGATAAAAACTCCGTATCGTCTGCCATATCTTATACCAATAAAAGTCAAGCCTCAGCGATTCCTTTTAATGTCTCCTATCAGAATAGTGACAGTATCCTTTTTATATCTTCTGCTAATATTGGTTATTTAAAAGAATATATTTTTTCCGTAAGTACATTACTAAAGTCCGTTTCAGGCAAAACCCTCACCACCAGGATAGATTTGGATTTTTTTAGTCAAATCGATTCAACAGATAAATTCTCCCGCATTTCTGATGATGCGTTGCTTGATCTCATTCAACAACAAACTTTAAAATATTTTACAGATTTCGGTCATCCGGTTTCAGGCATGGCAAGAGAAAGAAATTCGTCAAATGACGTTGTAACAACAGGAGGCACAGGCTTTGGGATAATGGGCATTATTTCAGGAGTTAGCCGCAATTTTGTTTCACGTACGGACGGATTAAACCTTATTACAAAAATGGTATCCTTTCTAAAAAACAATTGTACGTCATATCATGGGGCGTATTCTCATTGGATAAATGGGGCTACTGGCGCAACCGTTCCTTTCGGTGCTAAAGATAACGGGGCAGATATTGTTGAAACTGCGTACCTGCTGCAAGGGTTGTTATGCGCAAGACAATTTTTTAACGGAGCTGATGCTGTGGAAAGTGATTTACGCAGCAACATCAATTTTATTTGGAACCGTGTTGAATGGAATTGGTTCAGGCAAAACAATCAAGATGTATTATACTGGCATTGGAGCCCAAATTATTTTTGGGATTTGAATTTCCAGGTGAAGGGATGGAATGAAGCATTGATAGTTTATGCATTGGCCGCCTCTTCTAATACAGATTCAATTATAAAAATTGTTTATCATAATGGCTGGGCAAACAATGGCAGCATAAAAAACGGAAATGCTTATTACGGATATACCTTGCCTTTAGGGCCTCCTCTTGGAGGACCATTATTTTTCGCCCATTACTCATTCATGGGCATAAATCCCAATACGCTTACAGATACTTATGCTGACTATCAACTGCAAAATGTAAATCACTCCAAAATAAATTATGCGTATTGCGTAGCTAACCCTAAAGGTTATTATGGCTACAGCAATTTATGTTGGGGGCTGACTGCAAGTGATGACCAAAATGGTTACAGTGCCCATGCGCCGGATAACGACAATGGTACTATAACGCCCACTGCGGCAATTTCTTCTCTACCTTATACACCGCTTGAATCAATGAATGCTTTAAAATTCTTTTACTATACACTTGGTGATAAAATCTGGAAGCAGTATGGTTTTACGGATGCTTTTAATCTAACTAATTTATGGTTTGCTGATTCATTTTTGGCTATAGACCAGGGGCCGGAAATTGTGATGATTGAAAATTACAGAACAGGGCTGCTATGGAATTTGTTTATGAGTTGCCCGGAAATAAAGCGGGGAATGAAACAAATTGGTTTTCAAAGCCCGAACTTACAGTGACAGTAATTAATTACGGTTTATTTTTATAAAAAATGATTGCCCTTTTATGAGAAAATATTTTTTTCTTATCTCTTTCTTAATTTTTTCCGCTCAGTCTTTTGCTCAAAAAACAAATAAGTTATCTGCAGATTTTTCTGCAGATAAAACGCTTGAGATAAATAAAAACATCTCTGATTCCGCATTACTTGATCTTGTTGAAAAACAAACCTTCAGGTACTTTTGGGATCTTGCTGACCCGGTAAGTGGCATGGCAAGAGAAAGAAGTAATATAACTAATTATGGCAGTGAAGTTGGAGCAACCGGTGGTACCGGTTTTGGTATCATGTCAATTATTGTGGCTGTAAATAGAAAATGGATAAGCAGGGATTCCGCCCTGGGTCATTTATTAAAGCTGGTAAAATTTCTTTATAAAAGTGATAAATATCATGGTGTATTTCCTCACTGGCTAAATGGCTCAACCGGTAAAACAATTCCCTTTAGTTCGAAAGATGATGGGGGAGATCTTGTTGAAACATCTTATTTGTTTGAGGGATTGCTTTGCGCAAGAGAATATTTTAATAGCGATGATCCTAAGGAGAAAGAATTGCGAAACAGGATTACATGGATGTGGAATGATGTTGAATGGAACTGGCATACGCGGGGCGGTATCAGTGTGCTTTACTGGCACTGGAGCCCTAATAATGGGTGGAGCATGAATGCTGAAATACGTGGCTGGAATGAATGTCTTATTACTTATGTACTTGCGGCTTCGTCTCCTAAATATTCCATTGATGCACAAGTATATCAACGGGGATGGGCCAACAGCAGCCATTTTAAAAATGACAGAGAGTATTATGGCATTAAATTACCATTAGGATTTGATTATGGAGGTCCATTATTTTTTGCTCATTATTCATTTTTGGGAATTGATCCTAAAGGCTTGCAAGATCAATATGCCGATTACTGGACGCAGAATCTTAACCATACCTTAATAAACAGGGAGCACTGTATTCGTAACCCCAATAATTATAAAGGTTATGGCGCTGACTGCTGGGGCTTAACTGCCAGTGATAGCTATCGGGGATATGCGGCACATTCACCCACTGAAGATCTTGGGGTGATTTCGCCTTCTGCTGCACTATCATCCTTTCCCTATACACCGCAATATTCCATGCAGGCGCTCCGGCATTTTTATGTTGATCTCGGAGATAAAATATGGAGTAAATATGGGTTTTTTGATGCATTTAGCGAGTCAAAAAACTGGTATGCTACTTCGCATCTTGCTATTGACCAGGGGCCAATTATTGTGATGATTGAAAACTACAGAAGCGGCTTATTATGGAAGTTATTTATGAATATTCCCGAAGTGCAAAATGGGTTAAAGAAGCTCGGATTTAAATCTCCTTATTTTTAATTGATAATAATAGTTTATGTCAGACTTTCAAATAACTGCAGACAACATTGATAATTATAACAGGGATGGCTTTTTAATGGTGAAGGACTTTTTGCAAGCGCAGGAAGTAGAAAAACTTTATAATATTGCAACAGGCGATGACACCTTGCAAAGCCATGCCTTTGATCTCAATGATCAATCAGGAAAAAAAACTAAACTCACCCTGTGGTACACACCTGGCAACGATGCCTATGGCTTACTTACAAAAAGCAACCGGATGGTTAAGTCCGTTGATAAACTAATGGATGGCAATTCCGATGTTTGTCATTTTCATAGTAAATTAATGCAGAAAGAACCAAAAGTTGGAGGTGCCTGGGAGTGGCACCAGGATTATGGTTATTGGTATAAAAATGAATTTTTGCTGCCCCATCAAATGATGTCTGTAATGGTTGCTATCACAGATGCTTATAAAGCAAATGGTTGTTTGCAGGTAATAAAAGGATCGCATAAAATGGGTAGAATAGAACATGGTTTTGCAGGCGAACAGGTAGGCGCATCTCAACATTATGTTGACCTTGCATTAAAGACAATGGATTTAGTGTATGTGGAATTAAAAGCAGGTGACGCCTTATTTTTTCACAGCAATTTATTGCACCGTTCTGAAGCTAATCTTTCTGACAGGGCACGATGGTCCTTGATTTCTGTTTACAACCGAAGCGGTAATATTCCATATAATGAACCATCAAAATCAAGTACCGTATCTTTAAAAGCAGTGCCTGATGAGGCATTGATGACATGGGATACAGAAGGTATTGGTGCCGGAGCGAATTTTTTGGAAAAGGAAAAGGATGAGGCTTTAAAATAACTAATTCAGTACTTAACATTTTAATTGTGATACCCTTATTCATATTTTGCCTGTCTTCTTATAAAAGGCAATAATATTAGTAATAACTTCATTGTAAGTTCTCATACCTTTTGGTTGTTGGTTTGCGTTTAGATATTTTCCATAGGCCCACGTCACCAAACCATCCACGAAGGTTCTATGTTTTATTAAAAAATCTCTCCATTCTTTTATATCAGATTTTACGGCAGGTGACAGTTGTTGAAATGCCTGTTTTGCTGATACTGAATCAGTAACGTACACCAGGTGGTTAGCATATATAAACAAATCCACATAAGCAGAGTAGTGGAAAAGGGTGTCGGTAGAAGATGTCGCCGCAAGATATCCTGCAAAATTTGCTTCATCTTCTTTTGCATAACCAATCTGGTGTGCCATTTCATGACAAGTAGTGTATGGTAAAACAAACCCCGGAACAGTAGTGTTTAACTGTGCCTCGCCTGTAAATGGATTGTAATAGCCAGTGAAACCAAGATAATTGCCCCACCAACTATACAACGAAGACTTAACCGATCTGTATTTATAATTCATGAAGGGGTAGGAGAGCGCAGTTTGCTGGTAACATTTATCGGCCCTTAAAAATAATTCCTTATTATCCGGATAAGCTGCGTGATTTTTAATGAGAATTTGTTTAGCTGTATTTACCTTTTCTATCAATAGTTGTTGAATATTTTCAAGATCAGCCGCAGCATATTTATCTGGTTCCAAATTTAATTGGTAAGAAATTCCCTTTCTATTATAATTCAGTCCCCAAAAAATGTTGAAGATCACATAAACTCCCATTGCGATTATCGAAATCTTCACAAAGCTTTTCTGCATTATACCAAGGCTGAATTTATTTTTCAACAGTCGTATAAAAAAACGAATCGTTTTATACAAAAGCCAGGCTCCAGCAACAAAATAAAAAATATCTCCAAAACTTAAAGGCAGCCATCCAGTAATCAACCTGAGTAAATTCGAAAACCGCGGAAAAAAACCAGTGGCGAAATAGGTTTCTACAAAAAATGAATTAAACGCTGAAACTTTTATTAAAATAATGAGGATCAATAATACTGTCACCCAAAAAATGCGTTTTTGGGTAAGTTCCTTAAAATGCATATGCAGTAAAGATAAAAAAGGGAGCGTGAGTTATACATTATTACTTAAAAGCTTTGATAAAATCTTAAGCTCAGGGGTTAAAATCAGTTGAATATTATTACCTTTGCCGTCCTTAAAATAACCTCATGGCTAGCCGGCGGGAATTTGATATTGCGTTTGTGGGGTTGAAGCCGGGTTTACATGAGTTTCATTATGAGGTTGACGACAAGTTCTTTTTAGCATACAGGGAAACAGATTTTACTAATTGTAAGGCGCAGATTAAGCTGACACTTGAAAGAAACACATCCTTTATGATGTTGAAATTTGAAGTGGACGGCAAGGTTGAGGTTATATGCGACAGGTGTGGTAATCCTCTTCCAATTAATTTGTGGGACGAGTTTAATATGATAGTTAAACTTGTTGAAAACCCTGAAGAAATGAATGATACCGAGGACGATCCTGATATTCATTATATATCCAGAACTGAAAGTCATCTTCACTTATCAGCCTGGATATATGAATTTGTTGTACTAAGCGTGCCATTGCAGAGGATGTGTAAAGAAAGCGAAATAGGTGGCCCGCAATGCAACAAAGAAGTTTTGAACATGCTGAAAAAAATGGCTGAAGGAGCTACTGAAAACAACAATCCTTTATTAAAGGGGCTAGAAATTTTTAAAAAGAATATTAATTAATTCATTTCAATAATTTACAGGTTATGCCAAATCCAAAACGCAGACACAGTCAGCAAAGAAGTGCAAAAAGAAGAACGCATTACAAAGCAGTTGCGGCCACTTTAAGTATAGATTCAACCACAGGTGACACGCATGTTCGCCACCGGGCGCATGTAAGTGAGGGGAAGTTGATGTATAAGGGCAAAGTTGTGGCTGAAGTTGCACCTTCAAAAGCTTAATATTATTTCAAAGGAATAATGAAATTTTTAAACAGGCAACAAGCGACGTGCAAAATATATTGCCTATTGCTTATTGCCTGTTGAACCTGCCCCCAACATTTTAAAGTTTACATAACATTAATTTCCGCCACAGGTTTCAGGTTATCCAAAATCAAAGGATTGATTAACTTCAACTTTAGGTTTTGGATTTTTTATTTCAAGCAGGCCTTATCAATACATTAAGATGAACATTGCCATAGATATGATGGGTGGAGATTATGCGCCGCTGGAAGCTATAAAAGGCATAAAACTTTATTTACAAAACACCGCTGAGCCTAATCATCTTTTATTAATTGGAGATGAATCTATTTTGATGGATCATCTGAAAGAGCATCTCTTGGCTCCTGAGCATCTTACAATAATTCATGCCCCGCAAGTGATTGATATGCATGAGCATCCCACAAAGGCCTTAAAGGAAAAGCCGCAATCTTCAATAAGTGTTGGCTTTCAGCAATTGGTTAGCGAAAAAGCTGACGCTTTTATCAGTGCAGGCAATACGGGAGCCATGATGGTGGGTTCGTTGTTTACTATCAAAGCTATTGAAGGTGTATTACGCCCCACTATTGGTGGCTATATTCCCCGTGAAAACGGCAAGTTAGGATTGATGTTAGACGTTGGCCTTAATGCGGATTGCAAACCGGAAAATTTGTTACAGTTTGCTATACTGGGTTCACTTTATGTAAAGCATGTTTTAAATTATGAT
>JBDSFG010000385.1:0-4193 GCA_039919615.1 Ginsengibacter sp.
CTACAGCCTCTTCTGCATACAATTGCATTCTTGGATTTATGGTAGTATAAATCCTTAAACCATCTTTATACAAATCATAATTTCTGCCAAGCTTAACATCATTGTGTGTTTTGCACCACTGTTCCATTTTCTTACTTAACACCATCCGGAAGTATGGCGCTATGCCAAGGTTTTCATCAAGCTTTTTAAATTTTATATTAAGCGGTTTTTTCTTAAGCACTTCAGCGTCCCGTTCGTTAAGTACGTTATTGGTAACCATTCTGTCAATTACTAAATTTCTTCTTTCAAGAGCAAGATCGGGATGCCTTACAGGATCATATTTACCAGGGCCGCTTAGCATGCCCACTAATAATGCCGCTTCATCAACGGATAATAAAACAGGTTCCTTTTGAAAATATACACGCGAGGCATTTCTTATTCCAAAGATATTTCCCCAGGGTACCCTGTTCAGGTATAATGATAATATTTCCTGTTTGGTAAAATTTTTTTCCAGCTTAAGCGCAACAATCCATTCTTTCATTTTATCCAACACTCTTTTGCCAAACCATCCCCCTCCCTGCCGTAAAATCTGCTTTGCTAATTGCTGGGTAATTGTGCTGCCGCCACCCTCACTGCCAAGACCTTTAAGAGCACGCCCTATGGCTATTGCATCAATACCAGCATGATTATAAAAACGAACATCTTCTGTAGCAATAAGGGCATCAACTACATTGGTTGATATATCTTTAAAGTCTACCGGGCTTCTGTTTTCCGTATAAATTTTGCCCATTAGTGTTTTACCATCATCGCCATAAATTTCAGATGCAAGGTTTGCATGTGGATTTTCCAATTCCTGCAGAGAGGGCAATTTTCCAAATACCCCTAATGCTGCAAATAAAAGAATTAGAAGAAAAAGTCCCAGGCCTGCCATAACCGTTACCCACAATATTTTTACAGAACGCTGCATTTGTATCTTATGCGGCAAACGTTTTTTTCCTTGTTGAATTTTTTTATTCTGCATTAAATTTTATTTTTCTAACCAGCAATAACAGGAAGATGTTGCCTGTAAAAAATTAATTTTAAAATTTATCAGGCAAGGCATTGTGAAGCACCTTCATGTAACTCTGTATGTCTTTATTCAATTTCAATAATTGTAAATTAGGATCGGAAATAATAAAAAAAGAATATTTAGTGACCGGTAGCCATGAAACTTCTACGGCTGCATCTTTCTTTATTTTATCAGAATAGATTGCAGCCACTGCTGCATCAGTAAATTGCCTGAATATCAACAGCGTTCTATCCTTATCAATTACCTCTTTTGCAATTTCTATATTTGCACTAGAAAATTTTTCACGGTTGTATCTTAGAAATGCATTTCTTGCCTCGCTTATGTACACCGGGTCAACCTTATCTAATAACATTACTACAAATTGTGGTGATGACGGCACAAAGTTAAATGAAGTATTAACCAGCGGTGGAGGTGTACTATCTTTCTTTACAGGACTATTTACAACAGCTACACTACCTATTTTTTGGATAGAACTGTCTTTCTTAATGATAAGGGTGCTATCATTTCGGATTTGTCTTTTACCCGGTGGCAGGGTTTCAGGTGTTATTACAATTTCATCTTCTTTAGCTCTTTCGATGGTTAAATTAGTTAAGTAATTTTCTATTTCACTCCTTCTTTTTAATACATCAATCATTGTGGCGGCTTTATCTTTTAAAAGCGAGTTCGGGTATGTTTCAATAATATCATTTAAAACATTTATTGCAAGGCTATCCTCTTTTTGTTTGATATAAAAAACAGATTCAATATAGAGTAACTGAGGCGTCCAGTAGTTTTTGCCATATAAACTATCTGCCGCTTTTTTTTCTCCCAGCGCTTTGTCGAACCGGCCTTCTATAAACAAATTATAAATGGCTTCATATCGTTTGGTTACTTCTGTATTCTTTGTGATTGTTGAATTTAATTTTGGATTTTTTATAAACCCGGCAAATTTGCTTTGTGCAAACCTGGTTGTAACAAGATTTTTATAATAATTTGATTTGGAAGAATTGCCAAGCTTTTCGTAACAATAAGATAAATTCATGTACAATTCGCCACCATAAAGGCTATCAGGATACCGGCGTAATGATTCTTCATATGTTTTCACAGCACTGCTGTAATCTTCCAGATCACTTTGAAGCAGTTTTCCTAACTCAAATACGGCGTTGGATAATAAAGTATTGGAGGCATTTAATTTTTCATTGGTAGTGGGTACGGCAGCCAGCAAACCTTCATAGCTAATATCACTGGTAACTTTCGCATCTATTGGGGGAAGGTTGTTATCATCGCTGGTTACAACAGCATCAACATCTCCTGTACTATCTATGCCATGATTTCTCAAAGGATCATTAGACAGATTTTTTTGTTTGGGTATATTCGCATTACCAGGTGATTTACTTGCCGATACTCTTCTCCAATTATCAATATTTTGTCTTTTGCCCCACCTGCTTATAAATTCAGTGTAGCCTTTTGCTTTAACTGATGTATTATAGAAATACCAATCGCCCCGGGTATTATTTGAGCCAAAAATATCTGAGGGAATATTTTTATTTTCAAACACAGATGATGGCGGTAAACTGGAATTATCTTCATCTTTGATGCCCCGCTCTTTCTTTAATTTTTTGGCCAGGCTTTTTATAAAAGCTTCCCTGTCTACAGGTGTCATTAAAGCTATCCCCTGTAGGCTATCTTCTCTTTCTACGATATTTATTTGATTTACTATTTTATAAAGCGCCTTTCTCCTTTCCTGTATCTTCGCCAGATCCACAAGTGCACTATCGCCTGTTTGCAGGCTGTCGTAATAAGCAAAAGCAGCTTTGTAATCTTTTTTGATAAAATTTATATCAGCAAGTTTTAGAAACGACTTATTTTTAAAGGAAGCATCACTTCCCTCATAGGAAAGGCTTTTCTTTATAAAAAATTCAGCCGCAGCAGTATCCGGTTTTTCAAGAGCAAGTTCACCGGCAGAATAGTAAATCAGGTTGCGATAAGTTTCAAACTTATCTCTTTTAGCCATGCGCAGTAAATGAGCTATGCTTTTATCAATTTCATTAAGTCCGCTGCTATCATACATTTTTGCATCGCTCAGGTTAGCATAAATATCAAGTAATGGATCAGTTGTATGCTTTATAGCTTTGTTGTAATATTCTGAGGCTTTGGTGCGATCTTTTGAAAGTTCAAAAAGTTGTGCCAGCAAATATTCTGACCTGGCCTTCTCCTGCATATCAGTTGAATTTGACAGGGCATATTCAAGGTGGCTTGCTGCGCTATCATAAATACCTTGTTTGTAGAACCAATAGGCGTTTACTTCTTCAAGATAGGGGTTGAGCCTTGAGGGAAAATTTACATCATTACGTAAAGTATTAATTAAGCCTGCTGCATCAGAATACTCTTCCATTTCTATCGAGGTTCGTATTTGCCATACCAACGCATCATTACGGCTTGGCGGCAGAGAAAAAGTTTTAGTGAGAAGATTACTTTTTTCTTTATTGGCAATGCTAATGCTATTGCCGCTGCTGCCGGTGTTAGTGCCCACAACCACCTGATCGTCATTATTGGAATACTGTCCGGGAAGTTTCTTTTTTCGTGGATAAAGATTATAATTAATAAACTGAAACGTCATTGATGCTGAATCATACGCTTGTTTTAGCAGGTAAGCTTTTCCAATTAACAGGTAAAAATTATCTACCCAGGAACTTCTTAAATCATGCAATAAAATTCCGGCAGTAGCTTTATAGATAATTGAATCAAGTTCCAACGTCTGTTCGGCAGTATTTTTTAATGAATAACTATAAAAGGGCAGTAATTTGTAATAAACATCATTATTGGTTAAGCGTGCTCTCTCAATAACTTCCTTAATTTTATTGTTGGCATTAAAGTAATAATTATAATGAGAAACGGTGTTTTGCATCAATTTACGGGGGAGAGTAAATTTTTTTTCGCCGGTTTTTTCTGATTTAAGGGTCTTGGTTTTAAATTTTGCCGGTTTATCTTTTTCCAGGTCAAAAGTTATTTTACCTAATTGAGCAAACACTGCCTGGGATAAAAACAGAACCGCTAAAAAACACAAGGCAGATTTTAAAAGCCAAAGGCGCATGTCATAGGAAAATTTATACATGATTACACAACTTCATTGACCCAGATAATAACTTTTTTTGTGCAAAATTAT